>JADQBC010000003.1 GCA_016903655.1 Gomphosphaeria aponina SAG 52.96 = DSM 107014 | reverse complement strand
TTTCCCTACGACTCAAATCTGATACCTCCTCGATTAAATTCTCTAAGTCAAGAGAGTTAAAATCTTTGTTTTCTAACTGTTTCACAGTTTCAATTACCCAGAGATTATAGTCGGTATCATAGAGACTTGTTTCTTGTTGTTGTACTTGTATTATTATCATTTATACCTCTCGTTTTTGGAAATTATAGCTCTATTCTAATTTGTAACAATCACTTAAGGCAACCAATCTTCATCTAAGACTTCCTCAAAATTAGCAATTGGTGTTGCGGGGAAAGTATCAAGAGGAAGTTGGGATCTATCGCTCATAATTTCTCTGCTATTCCGATAACATTCCTCCAATATTTCTTTGAGATAAGCTTTCAGACTAGGACTATCTTCTAACTGTCTTTTAATTTGTTTGCGAAAATTGCGGATTTCCCCTTGCCAATGACCTTTATTTCTTTCCTTTTCTGAATCCCAATATCTCAATTTTAGCAAATGTTCAAATAATCTAGTTAACAAATTTTCTAATCTTCTTTTATCTCTTTTACTCAAATCTAATACCTCTTCGATTAAATTCTCTAAGTCAAGAGAGTTAAAATCTCTGTTTTCTAACTGTTTCACCGTTTCAATTACCCAGAGATTATAGTCGGTATCATAAAGACTTTTTTCTTGTTGTTTTAATTCTGTTACCATCACTTATACCTCTCTCTATTTTAATTTATAACAATGGCTTAAGGTAGCCAATTTTCATCTAAAACTTGTTCAATGGTAGCGATCGGGTTTTCAGGGAAAGTATTGAGAGATAATCCTGATCTTTGAGATGCTATTTCCCGTCCATCTTTATAGCATGAATTGAATATTGCTTGTAGATAAGGTTTTAAACTAGGACTATCTTCTAATTCGTCTCGAATTTGTTGGCGAAAATTGGCTATTTCTCCTCGCCAATGACCTCGATTTCTTTCACTCTCAGATTCCCAATATTTTAGTTTCAGCAAATGTTCAAATAACCTTTTCAGTAAATTTTTTAGTTTCTTTTTATCTCTCCGACTCAAATCTAATACCTCCTCGATTAAATTCTCTAAGTCAAGAGAGTTAAAATCTCTGTTTTCTAACTGTTTCACCGTTTCAATTACCCAGAGATTATAGTCGGTATCGTATAAATTTTTGTTTGTTTGTTTTAATTGCGTTACCATCACTTATACCTCTCTCTATTTTAATTTATAACAATGGCTTAAGGTAGCCAATTTTCATCTAAAACTTGTTCAATGGTAGCAATTGGGTTTTCTGGGAAGGTATGGAGTGGAATTGAGGATGCGAGAGCAGCTAGTTTTTTGCCATCTCGATAGCATTCATTTAAAATATTCCGCATGTGATTTTTTAAACTCGGACTGGCTTTTAAATCTTTATTAATTTGTAAGCGAAAATTCTGGATCTCTCTTTTCCAGTGATTACGATTATAATCTTTTTCTGATTCCCAATACTTTAATTTAAGTAGGTGTTCAAATAGTTGGGTTAACAAACTTTCTAATCTTCTTTTTTCCCTACGACTCAAATCTGATACCTCCTCGATTAAATTCTCTAAATCTAGAGAGTTAAAATCTTGATTTTCTAACTGTTTCACCGTTTCAATTACCCAGAGATTATAGTCGGTATCGTATAAATTTTTGTTTGTTTGTTTTAATTGCGTTACCATAGCTTATGCCTCCCGTTTTTTCAAAATATAGCTCTATTATAAATTGTCAATTAGAAAATGTTTTCTTAAAATCCTCATTGTTACAACTGTTTTGTTTAGCAATTTCTCAATAGACATCTCCGATAATTATGCTAGAATCCTTATGCTACCGTGGAAAAAATCGGGGTTTCTGGAGATGTCTAATACTCCGCCACAATTTCCTGCCGAATAAGACTAGGAAAATAGCTACTACTAGCAACCAGGCCGCCCAATTAGTTTTTTGTAGATTATTATTATTTATTAAATAGTCATATTATAAAAATATGACTACAAAAACCATAATCTCATCATAGTCCTCATTTAATCATGAGTATCACACTCAAGAGCCACCCCATAACTGCTATTTATCTTCTTGTAAATTCTGAAAAAGATTTGCCCAATTTGTTTGACCTTTGAGTTCTTCTTCTCTTACTTCAAAAGTTTTGTTGCAAGCAGCAGGAAGAGCGATCGCCTCCACACACAACTCACTCACTGCTTCGCGACTCACTTGTCCCCTCATATTATCTCCTTGTTCCACATATAACAATTGCCCCCCTGGTTTTTCTGTTAAAGCACAGGGACGCACAATTGTATAACTCAATCCACTACCACGCACCACATCTTCGCCGCGCAACTTCCAAGTGAGAATACCCCCCAACTGGTCATTCATTCTTACCGCAGGTGGTTCTTCAGCCAAATTAATTCCCTGACGACCAGGACGAGTAACCCCAGCGGAACTAACCATCACAAACTGAGGTGTAGGTTTCCCACCATAAGCTTTAATTGATAATATTTCTAAACCAAAAGCTCCCGCTTGAAATTTAGGATTAAGTCCCCCATCATATTCAAATTTACTCAACATTAACTGCAGAGAATAAACTTTACTAGCATCAAAATTCCCTGCATTAGGTACAGTTTTGGCACGAAATATGGGAATTAAATCAGCAAAAGGAATCCGAATCGTCAGGTCACAATGATATAATGTATCAAAGGAATAACAATAGCCAATCCCATCCCATCTTTGGGAGCAGCGAGTAATAAACTTATAGCGTTTACCATCTCCTGCAACTCGCAACTCAATCCCTTCATAATTAGATAAGTCCCAAGGTGGGTTAAAATTACGGGTGCGTACTGAAGCAAAACCCCCATTATTTTCTGTGGAAACAACCCCAGCAAAAATTGCTTTATTATTTACTAAACGGATACTGCTTGCACTCACTCCACCCATCACCACATCATCCACTGCACCCCAAGTTTCCTTAATATCTTCTGTGGGGTTAGTAAAGTCAAATAGCATTTTTTCTCCCTGGCGCAATTTTTTCCCGACAACTTGAATCAGGTTTTTGATCCCCTCATATTCCACCATTTCTGGAGTATCCACCACTTCGGGAAGATAAAATTTAATTCCTTGATAGTATTTTTCTCGATTGGGAGTGTCTCCTTCCACTGGTTGAACTCTAGTTCCAGTACAACAAATTACTGTGGTAACATGATTCATCAATTGGGGGGTGAGAGTTTCAGGAATAGTGATATCTGCTGCAAAAAGTTCTACTTTTTCACCCAACATTTCCCTAGCTTTTGCAGCATCTCTCACTAAAGCGCGTACTCGATAACCTTTTTCCAGAAGAAGACGCACAACTCGCTTACCTACTCCACCAGTTGCTCCAACTACTAGAATAACTTCCATTTTTCCTCCATTTGGGTTTTTCTGTTTTTCCTTACCTGTAAATATGCTTTGCAAACAACTAAGAAAAGGGATAACCTCAAAGTAGGTTAGGGTTTTAAATAACCTACCTGCATCCCATTGGGAGCTAATTTTTTCTGTCATTACTGCCTCCTGATCCTGTTTTCTTTTTTTATTTGATATATTTTCTCTGAGTCTTGAGGTACGGGCGGCGATCCCGCCCCTTGTTAAGTAATTAGACAAAATTAATTACATGGGTGAGGGCGGGTTTTGAAAAATAAATTTTTGTTGTGCAACATAGGTGATCCCGCTGGCCCGCCCCGTAAGAAATTGTATAAATAATTTTGCCTACCTACTTAACAAAAAAACACTCTACCTTTAATCATTATAACTTTGGCGAAACTAATTATTTTCTACTCATGTAAGTTGAAGTTTTAACTCATAATTATAAATCCCAGGGATAAAATTAAATCTTAATCCAAGCTTTCTCCTTCTATTTCTGTATAGATAAAATCCTAAAGATTTTTATCTTTACTTAGTTTTTTCCTTTTGGTTTTCTTCAAAGGTATTTTACTATTACTATTAAATTTATTTATTCCTTCCTATCCCTTATCTACTAATATTTCTGTTTCATCGTATAGTATGCTGTGTTTTTTCCCCCTATAAAATTTTATTTGTTTCTTTGTTGGTATTTCTAGTTGTATTTTTTACAAATAGAATAGGTTGATTTATTGGGATTATTCCGTTTTCATTAGTTCTTAAAATCTGCTCTTTTACCAAAAGTACCATTTCTGAAAATGTGCTGAAATTCACACCAGCGTTTGAAATCCTTATTTCTTAAGTTTTTTAACTTTTAGTGTTTCATAAATATAACATTTTGCTCCTAATTTTTTTCTATTATATCTTAATTTTGACAAGACTTTCGCTATATGCTATTTTATAGTATATCAGTAGAGAGGCTAGATAAGGATTCTAGGATAGCGTATATGATAGGTCATGCGATCTGGGGCTAATAGTTGCCGAGGGGGGCTAGTAGGGGTATAATGTGGGGTGTAGCGGGGGATAGGGCTATCTATTTTCCTACGCGCCTTATATGTACTTTTTAGGCCTGTGGCAGGGCTGAGTCAAATTCAGGGATGATTTTTACTTACAGGAGACAAATGACTTTCACAGAGCCATTGAAGGTGGGTTTAGTTGGGACAGGATATGCTGCTAGTCAAAGAGCAAAAGCGTTACAAGATTCGCCGCGAAGTGTTTTATTAGCTGTGAGTGGCAATAGTCCAGAAAATTTAGCCACTTTCTGTCAAACTTACTCTGTACCTGCTGTTAACTCTTGGCAGCAGTTGGTTAATGATTCTAATTTGGATTTAATCGTTATTTGTACGGTAAATCGAGATCATGGTACTATTGCCCGTGCAGCCCTCGAAGCACTTAAGCACGTGGTGGTGGAATATCCCCTCAGTCTCAACTTGAGAGAAGCAGCAGCTTTGATGAGTTTAGCCCAAAAGCAAAATAAACTGCTGCACGTGGAACATATCGAGTTGTTGGGAGGTGTCCATCAAGCAATCCGTCAGTATTTGCCAGCCATTGGCAAGGTTTTTTATGCTCGTTATAGTACTATAACTCCTCAGCGCCCTGCCCCGCGTCGCTGGACTTATCACCAGGAGTTGTTTGGGTTTCCTTTGACTGCAGCAGTTTCCCGTATTCATCGTCTTACTGATTTATTTGGGAGTGTGGCTACTGTTAACTGTCAAGCACGTTTTTGGGATGCTCCTGAGTCTGGATACTATACCTCCTGTCTTTGTGCTGCGCAACTGGGTTTTACTAATGGGTTGATTGCAGATGTAATCTATGGCAAAGGGGAAAATTTTTGGCAAGGCGATCGGACTTTTGAGTTACATGGCGATGAGGGAACTTTAATTTTTGCGGGGGAAAAGGGTACTTTAGTGCGGGGTGAGGAAATAACTCCTATTGAAGTTGTTCCTCGTCGGGGTTTGTTTGTGCAAGATACTGAGATGGTTTTAGATTATTTATGGGAGGGCAAACCTTTATATGTCTCCCCTTCTGCTAGTTATTATGCCCTCTTAGTTGCTGATGCTGCTCGCTTTGCTGTCACTACTGGGCAAACTCAGGTGCTTGATGGATAATGGTTGGATGGTTCATAGTTCATATTTGATAGATAATTGTATTCCATCAACCATCAACCATCAACCATCAACTATCAACTATCAACCATTCTCCATCAACTATCAACTATCAACCATCAACCATCAACCATCAACTATCAACCATCAACCATTCTCCATTGATTGTAAAAGACGTTCTCGGCGTTTGCGGGCTATTTGTTGGAGATCAATTACTTGATCGGTTTCGTCAACAATTTCTCCTGTTAAAACTTCTAGCACATCCTCCAAACTCACCACCCCTGAAACTCCCCCATATTCATCTAAGACCACCATTAAATGTTCGTGAGTTTGTTGGAAGTTTTTGAGAAGTTTATCAGAGCTGACAGTTGCTGGGACAAATTTAGCAGGGCGAGTTAAATTCCTAATTTTCTGCTCATTTTTCCCTTCAATCATGGCGGTGAGTAATTCATCTTTTAAGCAAATGCCTAATACATGGTCGATGGAATCTTCTATCACTAAAATGCGGGTATGTTGGGAGGCGATTATCTCTTGTCGGCACTCAGCTAAAGTTGAATTACCACGAAGATAAGTGATAATAATTCGTGGAGTCATTAAATCAGCAGCAGTCAAATCATTTAACTGGAAGACTCGCTGAATCATTTCTGCTTCGTCATCTTCAATTGCTCCTTCTTTATGACCTATTCGGGCTAAAAGTCTGATTTCTGCTTCGTTGGTGGTGGGGAGTTTTTCCCCTTGAGTAAATGGAGCTGTTACTTTTTCCATTACCCAGACAATGGGGGTAAAGATGAGAGTTAAAAATTTAACAGGTAGAGCGATCAGAATTGCTATTTTTTCCCCATATCTTTCTCCGATAGTTTTGGGGAGAATTTCTCCAAAGACAATGATTAAAAATGTGAGCATACCAGAGAATAAACCTAACCAAGCATCCCCTAAAATATCAGTGGCTAAACCACCGATGACAATGCTGCCAATGATATTAAAAATATTGTTTAAAACCACTATGGTTGTGATGGGGCGGTTCATGTGTTGGCGAATTTCTAACAGTGCTAAAGCTGCGGGGGTTTTTGATTGGGCTAACTGTCTAACTTTGAGTTCAGAAACGGAAAATAATGCTGTTTCTGAGGCAGAACAGATTGCAGAACCAGACAAGACAATAACCACAACTAAAAGAATTTGAATCATGTTAAAATTAACTTGTGAGCAAGAGAGTGTTTATGCCAAATATCAGAACCAAAATTTCTTTAACCTCAACTACACAATTTTTAGGGTATTTACTTTGGGGTTAGACCAGGGGTAAAATTGAGCATCTCGAAGTAAGAAAAAGTCGATGAAAAAATTAATTGATGGTCTGCAAAAGTTTCAGACAGGTTACTACAGTTCTCATAAAGAACTATTTGAAGAATTATCTCACGGTCAACAACCCAGGATTTTGTTTATTACTTGCTCTGACTCTCGCATTGACCCTAATTTAATTACCCAAGCGGAAGTGGGGGAATTGTTTGTAATTCGCAATGCTGGGAATATTATACCGCCTTTTGGGGCTACCAATGGGGGAGAAGGGGCAGCAGTGGAATATGCTATACATCATTTAGAGATTGAGCAAGTAATTGTTTGTGGTCACTCCCATTGTGGGGCGATGAAAGGTTTATTGAAATTGGAAAGTTTGGCAGCAGAAATGCCTTTGGTGTATGAGTGGCTGAAACAAGCGGAAGCTACGCGGCGGTTAGTGAAGGATAATTATGGTGATTTTGAGGGGATGGAACTGTTAGAACTTACTGTAGCGGAGAATGTTCTTAATCAGTTAGAAAACCTTCATACTTATCCAGTTATTCGCTCCAAAGTGCGTCAAGGAAAATTGGCCCTTCATGGCTGGATCTATCGCATTGAGAGTGGGGAAGTATTAGCTTATGACCCTGTAGTCCATGATTTTGTCTTTCCCCACAGTCGTTTGTCTCTCCCAGAACATGAGTACAGTCTCCATGGTAATAATTTTATCCGTCACCACTCTCCTTTTACTGTAGACCATGAGTCAATCCCTTCCTCTCCTCCTCGAGTCAAGGAGGAGTATGCAGATAATCCACGTTTACCTGTGGGGAGTCACATCAGTTTGGAGCAAAAACAACGGATTTATCAAGGTTCTAATGGTTATAAGTAAGTGGTGCAAGCAAAAACCTCACGCTAAAGTCCCGTTGAATTTCAATTAGGGGAGAGGTGCGACTAGATAGCAAAATAGTTTACTAAACCTTACTAAACTTTACTAAACCTCTCTAAAACGTGTAAGAGTAGCCATCTAAGCGCAAACACCTTAATTAGTGTATTTGTTTTGGGGTGGGCTTTAATTCTCTTACCGTTAACTCTTATCTCAAATGCACTAGGATTATTAGTTGCTAGTAATCGGTTAACATAGATTTCCCTCTTTTTAGTAATTAGCAAAACAATGTCTCCAGTTTTCCAACCTCCAAAAGGCTTTTGTTTAGCTTTGGAGCGAGGAAAACCGTATTTGTTTACATTTGTCATCTGTTGGAAACCGTGACCACAAGCTTTTATTAATAATGGTTGCGTCGCTGTAGCACTGGCTTAAAAAACCTGAGCTTCTCACCTGTTTAACTATTAGCAACAGAGCTACAAGCTGGCATTATGCACTTGCAGGTATTATGACCCAAATAACGTTAAATGAGCCAGAGCAAGTGAAGGGTTGCTAAAGTTTACTAAACTTTAGTGAGGTTTTTGCTTGCACACAATTTATGGCTAAACCCGCCCCTAGGAGGGGACGGGGGCGGTTTTGATTTGAATTAATTCAATTTTATAGCCGTTGGGATCTTCTACAAAGGCAATTACTGTGGAACCGTGTTTCATCGGACCTGGTTCTCTGGTAATTTTACCCCCAAGGGCTTTGATTTTGTCACAAGTTGCGTAAATATCATCTACCCCCAGGGCAATGTGACCGTAACCATTTCCCAAGTCATATTGCTCCACGCCCCAATTATAGGTTAATTCAATTACTGTGTGGTCCGAATCATCTCCATAACCGACAAAAGCCAGGGTAAATTCTCCTCCTGGGTAGTCTTTTTGGCGCAATAATTTCATTCCCAGGATATCACAGTAAAATTTGAGGGATTCTTCTAAATTGCCAACACGGAGCATTGTGTGCAACATTCTCATGGGGTGCTGTTCTCCTTTTTTTGTCTTTTTTTTATTGTGACATTTTGCTGGAAAAATGCACCCCCGTCCTTTGCCTAAATCACGGAAGATCGCTTACAGTTTTTTGGTGTTCTCAATCACTTTATTTTTTTTTTTGCCACATTCTGAGCAATTTTTTCCCAGTTTTATGTTCATTGAACACCAAACATTGGTCAAATTCGCTACTAAGTATCTACCTGGTCAAAAATCTGTGATTAAAGTTACCAACTTTATCTGAGAAATTCTCAACTCACTTAGCCAAACAGAGAATAATTGAGTTACAATAAATCCCAATTGGTTAACCATTAACAATTAACTGCCATGACTGATACTTATACTAAACCAAAAGCTCAAGACCAGAAGACAGAAGAGAAAGAGTTGGTTAATTTTCCCCCAACCCTAAACCGTCAAAAAAATCAGGTATTAAAGGGATTAAAAAAGTGGTTTGTTGATCTCCCCATCCGCAAAAAACAACTAGCGGCATTATTGACTTCTGAAGTAATTTCTATTGTTGGGTTAGTGGGAGTAGGGGCAATTTTAATTGTGACTGGGGGAAGAGTGCAACTACTGCAACAAGCCAAATCTGAGTTAGTAGTTACCCAGATTAATTATAATATAAAAATCGACCAGATGGGGTTTGGCTTTCGAGGACAATCTGATAATGCAGCAATTATTGAAGCAGCATTAACGCAAGCAGAAGGTAAACCACTAGCTCCAGCATTGCAAAAGCAAGTAAGAGAAATTCTGCACAATGAAATTAAGGCAAGAGAAATAGAATATGCAGCTTTAGTGGGGAAAGACTTAAAGATAATTGTGAATGGGAATAAAAACAGAAGCGGCGAAGTATTTAATCCCAATAATTTAGTACAGGAAGTACTGGAAAAACCCCAACAAATCAAAACCAGTGAAATTGTCAAATGGGAAGAATTGGCAAAAGAATCACCCCCACTGCCAGAAAATTTTGGGACAAGAAATGCTTTGATTAGATATACAGTTACATCGGTGAAAAATCCAGCAACAGGAGAAGTAATTGGGGCGCTAGTTTCAGGGGATATAGTAGATGTAAAACTAGCCATTGTGGAAAAAACTATAGAAGCATTTGCAGGGGGATATAGCGTGATTTATCGCTATGAAGGAGAAGAGCAAACTGGGGAAGGATATAGTGGGGTATATAGTTATGAAGCAGAAAATTTTCAATTAGCAACCGCCCTCAAACAAGAGGAAGGAAAAATCACCGAACTTGTGCCTTTAACCAACACCACCTTATTAGAAAAAGCTATCAAAAAACCAGAAAAAGTAGTTACGGGGCGAGGAAAAGTAGCAGGAACTAATTATACTTTAGCCGCAAAAAGTATCATTAATTATCAGGGAAAACCAGTAGCAATTTTAGTCAGAGGAACACCAGAAAACCAACTCAATAGCTTATTGTTAAATAGTTTATTCTTACAATTAGGCATAGCAGGATTAGCATTAATTATAGATTTCTTTTTAGCATTTTTGTTAGGGAAAACCATAGCAGTGCCAATAGAAAAGTTAAAAAAAGTGACGCAAAAATATGCTGGGGGAGAGCGTTTAGTGAGAGCGGATATAGTTGGGGAAGACGAGATTGGGGAATTAGCAGAAAGTTTTAACTTCCTAGCAAGAAGAATTGAAGGTAACGAGAAAAAATTGCGGCAAGAAACAGAGCGATCGCGTTTATTGGCAGAGGTAAGTGGCGCTCCCACCCTGAAAACAGAAGACTTAGAAATGGTCTTTACAGCCGCTATCGAAGAAGCGCGGAAAATGCTGGGGGCAGATCGAATGTTAATTTACAGTTTTAACTCCGATTGTAGCAATGGTCATGTCAGCCATGAATCATTAGGAAAACAATGGCCAAGTGCCCTCAAAGAAAATATATTTAATTCCCAAATTACCCAAGAATTAATTGCAAGTTATCGTCAAGGGCGAATTATGCCCAATCGGGAAATTATTGAGCCGCACTATCAAGAATCTATGCAAAAGTTACAAGTAAAAGCTAATTTAATTATTCCCATTTTAAATCAGGGGCAACTTTACGGACTACTAATCACCCATCATTGTTTATTACCCCATAAATGGGAAGAAAGCGAAATCAACTTTCTGCGACAATTAGCAGGGCAATTGGGAGTAGGATTAGAGAGAGTAAGCTTTATCCAACAACAAGAAGGAGAAGCAATGAGAGCTAGATTACTTAAAGATATTGCTCTCAAACTAGCTGCGGGAATGGACAAAAACCAAGTATTAGCCATGGCAGTAAATGAAAATAGAATCGCCCTCAAAGCAGAGCGAGTAGTAGTGTATCAATTTGACGAAAATTGGTCAGGAGAAATAGTGGCTGAGTCAGTAGGTGAAGGGTGGCCAGCAGCATTAGGCAATACTATTTATGACCCTTGCTTTGCCGCCAAATATGTCAAAAAATATCAAGAGGGAAGGGTGCAGGCGATTAACAATATTTATACAGCAGAATTAACCCCCTGTCACATACAGCAATTAGAACCTTTTGGAGTTAAAGCTAACCTAATTGCTCCCATATTAGTTAAAGGAGAATTATTAGGGTTATTAATTGCCCATCAGTGTAGTGAACCAAGAAATTGGGAACAAACAGAAACAGAATTTTTTGCCCAGATAGCCACCCAACTGGGGTTAGCACTAGAGCGAGTCGAACTTTTAACAGCCCTGCGACAAGCCGAAACTCAACAAAGAGCGGAAAAAGAAAGACTGCAACAGCGGGTATTAGAATTGGTTATGGAAGTAGAGCCCGTAAGTCAAGGGGATCTCACCATTCGTCCCCATGTAACTGAAGATGAAATGGGAACCATCGCCCAATCCTACAACAACATTTTGGAAAACCTGCGCCAAATAGTAACACAAGTTCAATTAGCAGCTATTCAAGTCACAACCACCACCAGCCAGAATGAAGCATCTGTAACTAACCTGTCAGCGGAAGCCAAACGACAGTCAGAAGAAATTATGGCAGCTTTTGAACAAATAAAGGCTATGAATAAAACTATTAGCGCGATTATGAGCAACGCCGAAGAAGCAGAAGCCGCAGTGGGCGTAGCATCAGTAAGCTTAGAAACAGGGGAAACAGCAATGATGAGAACTATAGAGGGGATTGAAGGAATTAGGGAAACTGTGGCCCAAACAGCCCAAAAAGTCAAAAATTTAGGAGCATCGACACAAAAAATCTCCAAAGTAGTAAACTTGATTAGTAGCTTCGCTGATCAGACTAATTTACTGGCTTTAAATGCTTCTATTGAAGCTGCCCATGCAGGGGAACAAGGGAGAGGGTTTGCAGTAGTAGCTGATGAAGTGAGAAGTTTAGCAGGACAGTCAGCTCAAGCAACTGCAGAAATTGAAAAAGTCGTGGCTGAAATACAAGCAGAAACCAAGGTTGTTGTAGTAGCAATGGAAGCAGGAAAAGAACAGGTGGGAGTGGGAACAAAACTGGTAGAGGAGACGAGAGAGAGTCTGAGTCAGATCATCGCAGTGTCGGCGACGATCAACAAATTAATCGGAGCGATCGCGGCTGCCGCAGTACAACAGTCCTTCACCTCCTCTGAAGTCACTAAAACCATGTCTGAAGTTGCAGGCATTTCTAACCAAACGGCTACTTCAGCTACCCAAGTATCCCAGTCATTTCAGGAAATTATCACTGTAGCAACAAGGCTACAAAAAAGCGTAGATAAATTTAAGGTTTAGTCAGGTTAATAAATACAACAAATTAAGAAATATTAAATCCCCTGTGACCAACGGTCAAAAGATGATGATTAAGTTAGAGTTAAATTAAAGCTTAATCTCATTTGGCTTTATATATTACGTTAAAAGTTAAAAAATGTTGCAAAAAAGAGCAACTCAGAGCACCAGACAGAAATAAGAAAAAATTAAGTATAAAGCGGGAAAAAAGATGACGCAAACAACTCCGAAGCCCAAATACGAAGTAACAGAAAATATCAAAAATAGAACAAGAGAAATTGAGCAAGAAGCTCTAGTAATAGAAGAAATTCCTGAGCCAATAAATCCCCTATTAGTCAAGTGGCAAAACTTAAACATCAAGAGAAAACTGGGAACAATCTTATTTTTTACCACCGCCATCCCCATAATTGGAGTTACAATCGGGACAGTAATTAGCACCCAAGAGCAATCAATTAAAACTTTAGAACAAGTTTTAGACCGAGACTTAGTAATTTTAGAAGATAAAATAGAACAGGAAAAGGATAATATAGAAGCAGAAGCAGAAGCCATAGCAAGATTAATAGAAAACGGGTCAATTAAGAAGAATGAAGGGGAAATAAAAGCTCACCTGAATCAGGCAGGAAATCGGGAAAATTATAGTTTTTATCTCGTGACAAATGCCCAGGGAGAAACTATAGCTCAGGATCTTAAAATAGTACTGATAGATGAGGAGAACTATTCAAGCTTATCAGCAACAACACAATTAAGTCCGCTCCAATTGCCTCTAGGGATAAAATTAGGGGATATACCCATTGTCCAAAGGGCAATAAAAGAGCAAACTGGATTAAAAGGAATAGAATTATTCCGAGGAGAAATAGTAGAACGTTTAGGGTTAGGAAAACAGGCAAACATTGGTGTGCGAACCCAGGAAATTGAAGGCTTACCAGAAGCACAACAGCCCTATGCAGAAGGAACTTTCGACATTGATGGGGGAAAAGCAGGGTTGGTAATGATTGCAGTTGAACCCATTAAAATTAATGGCAAAATAGAAGGAACAGTAATTGTGGGGAATTTAATTAACCGCAATTATGAAATTGTCGATTTAGTTAGGGAAAAAACAGAAGTACCCACAGCAACTATATTTGCTCAAGACTGGCGGGTATCTACCAATGTACCCTACACAGATGGAAAAACTAGAGCAATAGGTACTAGAGTTTCTCGCGAAGTAGCGCAAGTAGTTTTAAATGAAGGACAAGAATTTATTGGGACAACAAATATTATTGGGATTAAATATCTCACAGCTTATCGACCGATTTATAACCATGAGGGAAAAATAATAGGCATCAGTTATGTGGGCATACCGCTAACAGAAGTAAATAGAAATCTGCGGCAGATAGCAATAATAGCTGTTGTCATTGGCTTAGTAATAATATTGCTAACACTATTATTATTGATAATTCCCATAGCAAATAGCTTTTCAGCCCCCATAAAACGTTTAGCAAATTTTGTGCAGCGAGTGGGAAAAGGACAAGAAGGAATTAGACTGGCCCGAAGCGATCGCCAAGATGAAATCGGCATTCTCTCCCAAGAAATAAATAAAATGGTGGCAAATTTAGAGGCGAAAGAAAACATTTTCCGTCAAGAATCTAAACAGGCACGGCTGTTAGCAGAAATTAGTGGTTCTCGCGTCCTCAACAATCAAGAACTTCAACAAATATTTAATCAGGCACTAGAAGAAACACGAAAACTGCTATTAGCAGATCGGGTGGTGGTCTATCGATTTAATTCAGATTATAGCGGTTATATTAGTAACGAATCAGTGATGCCAGGATGGCCAGTTGCTCTCAATGACCGCATTGAAGATGCCTGTATTCCAGATACAATTTTAAAAGAATATATAAATGGGCGGGTAGTGCCAACCAATGATGTTTTTAATGCAGGATTTCACCCAGATCATGAGCAATTAATGGTGCGCTTAAAAATCAAAGCAAATTTAGTAGTACCAATTCTCAATCAAGGACAGCTCTACGGACTACTCATCGCCCACCACTGCCAGAATACCCATGAATGGGTAGAGCGAGAAATCAATTTTCTGGTGCAATTAGCAGCTCAGTTTGGGGTGATTCTAGAGCGAGTAACTTTTATTAAACAACAGGAAAAACAAGCGCTCAGATCAGAACAACTTAAGGAAATTATTCTGAAGATTGCAGATTCTTTAACGGTAGAAGAAGTTTGGAAAACAGCTGTAAATGAGATGAGAGCAGCTCTTAAAACTAACCGCGTTATAGTTTACAGTTTTGATGAAAATTACTCAGGTACAATTATCGCTGAATCAGTGGGAGATTCTTGGCCAGTAGCAATGGGAGCAACTATTACAGACCCCTGTTTTGCTGATAAATATGTGGAAAAATATCAAGCGGGAAGAGTGCAAGCAACGGCGGATATCTATCAGGCAGGTTTGACCGAATGTCACCTGCGCCAATTAGAACCCTTTGCAGTTAAAGCAAATTTAGTTGCGCCGATAACCATCGGGGGAAAGTTATTTGGGTTGTTAATCGCTCACCAGTGCGATCGCCCCAGAAACTGGGAGTCAGGAGAAATCCAATTCTTCGCTCAGATAGCTACCCAGATCGGACTAGCTAAAGAGCGAGTCACTCTGTTAGAAAACCAGCAAAAAGCAGAAGCAGAACAACGGCAAGCTAAAGAAAAACTACAAAGACGAGCTTTAGAATTACTGATCGAAGTAGATCCTATTAGTAAAGGAGATCTGACAATTCGCACCTCTGTCAAAGAAGATGAAATTGGCACAATCGCCGACTCGTATAATACGATAGTGGAAAGCTTGCGGAAAATTGTAATAGAAGTGCAAGAAGCAGCAGAACAAGTAGCAGAAACAACCAATACTAACGAAGAAGCAGTAGTAAATCTTTCAATAGAAGCAAAGTTACAAAGTCGGGAGATAACAGAAGCATTAGAACAATTGCAAGCCATGACCAACTCCATCGCCTCTGTAGCCTCAGCAGCAGAAGAAGCTGAAGCAGTAGTAGAAGAAGCGGCAGGGAGCGTAGAAGCAGGAGATGCAGCCATTACTCAGACAGTAAAGGGGATTTTAGGACTGCGAGAAACGGTGATAGAAACAGTAGAAAAAGTGAAACAGCTTGGGGAGTCTTCTCAAGATATTGCAAAAGTAGTAAACCTGATCGGCAGGTTTGCTGCCCAAACTCACCTACTCGCTTTGAAAGCTTCAATAGAAGCAGCACGCGCAGGAGAAGAAGGTCAAGGTTTTGCGGTGATTGCCGATGAAGTAAGAAGTCTAGCAGCTCAATCTTCTGAAGCAACCATCTCCATTGAAAAAGTAGTCAACAATATCCTAGCTGAAACTAAGGCCGTAGTAGTAGCAATGGAAGCAGGAAAAATGCAAGTAGAAGAAGGGACAGAAATGGTGGAGCAAACAAGACAGAATTTAAATCAAATTACAGCAGCTTCAGCGCGGATTAATGAGTTGGTGGCGGCGATCGCTAATGCTGCTTTTGAACAATCAGTCAGCTCGGCCGCAGTTACAGAAACCATGACAAATGTAGCGGCGATCTCAGATCGCACTTCCGCCAGTGCATCTGATGTGGCAGCTTCTTTTAAAGATTTATTGGCTGTAGCAGTACGATTAAAAACTGATGTAGCCAAATTTAAAGTTGATTGATATTAGTAGGAGCACAGAAAGGATAACCAATTACTCACTGCCGTGTAAACGTTAATGGTTAATTGTTGATAGTTAATTGTTAATTGTTCACAACCATCAACCATCAACCATCAACCATCAACCATCAACCATCAACCATCAACAATGAACAAACTATGTCAAACAATTCCGAGTTTCGTGACCAAGCATATCAATTTTTCATCGAAGAGGCTCCAGAACTTTTGGAGATAATCGAAGCAGGATTACTAACTCTGAGAGAAGAAAAAAACATAGCCAAAGTACATGAAATAATGCGAGCAGCTCACTCAATTAAAGGAGGAGCAGCAAGTGTGGGGCTAGAAGAAATAAAAACCATCGCCCACCGCTTAGAAGATATCTTCAAAGGACTTTATAGTGAAGACATAATTATTGATCAAGAATTAGAAAGTTGGCTGCTAGAAGGCTATGATTGTTTGAAAAATCCCCTGACACAACAGATGAAAACAGGAGCTTATAATACTAATGCAGCACTAGCAGCAGCAGAGCCAGTCTGGGAAAAAATAGCAGCAAAACTCGGAGATGCTCTTAACCAAGAAGAAGAATATATTCCCAGCTCTAGTGACTTGGGAATAGATATTGTAAGTTCCATTTTTGAAGTAGATGTAGAAGAAGGAATTAATCATCTAGAAACTGTAGTTAATAACCCTCAAGAATATTCAATAGAAGAAGAATTAAGAAATCAAGTAGAGGTGTTTTTGGGACTGGGGGAATTATTAAATTTACCAGGATTTACTGCTATTAACAAAACAGCAATAGAAGCATTAGAAAGTTATCCAGAGCAAGGGCGGGAAATAACAAAATTAATGATCGCAGATCTAAAAGCAAGTAGAAAAGCAGTACTAGCAGGCGATCGCACTTCTGGAGGCAACCCATCCCCTCAATTATTGAAATTAGCAAAAGAGAAACCGAAAGAAATCGAGGCAGAAACATTAGATATTAAAGATCAAGCATATAAGTTTTTTATAGAAGAGGCAGTAGAATTATTAGAGTTAATAGAAGCAGGATTACTAACCCTGAGAGCAGAAAAAACCACAGCAAAAGTACACGAAATAATGCGCGCAGCTCACTCAATTAAAGGAGGAGCAGCAAGTGTGGGGTTAGAAGCAATAAAAACTATTGCCCACAAATTAGAAGACATTTTTAAAGCCCTCTACAGTGATGAAATTACAATAGATACAGAATTAGAAAGTTGGCTGCTCCAAGGCTATGATTGTTTGCGTAATCCGCTAATGGAACAGATAGAAACAGGAACTTATGATACCGATGCAGCCTTAGCAACAGCTCAAGAATTATGGGAAAAAATAGCAGCAAGACTCGGAGATGCACTCACCCAAGTTAATGATTATATTCCAAGCTCCAGTGATTTAGGAGTGGATGTAGTTCAAGAGATGTTTAAAATCGATGTAGCGCAGGAGTTAGAGCGGCTAGCAACTGTAGCAGCAAATCCAGAGAATTATCAGGTAGCTGGAGAGTTGCGGGCGACTTTAGAGGTATTTGGCGGTTTTGGGGAATTTTTGCATCTACCTGGTTTGACGGCGATCGCCCAAACAGCAATGGAAGCCTTAAATCGCAATCCAGAGCAAGCATTAGAGATTACCCAACTGACATTAGCAGATATTGGGGCCAGCAGAGAAGCAGTACTAGCAGGCGATCGCAAATTAGGCGGCCAACCATCCCCCGCACTGGTAGCCTTCGCAGAAGGGAAAAAACTAGATGATGATCTCTCCTCCCTAGATGAGCTATTAGATTCAATCGGAATTACAACAGAAAAAGAACAGATAGCAGAGGAAGAACCATCTTTAGAAGATGTATTTAGTTCAGCAGAAATAGAAGAAATAGAACCATCTCTAGAAGATGTATTTAGTTCAGCAGAAATAGAAGAAATAGAACCATCTTTAGAAGATGTATTTAGTTCAGCAGAAATAGAAGAGATAGAACCATCTCTAGAAGATGTATTTAGTTTAGGAGAAATAGCAGAGGAAGAACCATCTTTAGAAGATGTATTTAGTTTAGGAGAAATAGCAGAGGAAGAACCATCTTTAGAAAATCAACCCTTTTCAAGGGGGGAGAATGATGGATTTAGTTCAAAAGAAATAGAAGAAAGTCCTCAAAATCTAGCAGAAGCAGTTCAAAAAATCTCAGAAATATATGAAGAATTGCCAGTAGAAGAAGAAAGAGAAAAATTAGAACCAAAAACAATTGGCGCTCAAGGGGAACAAAGAACAAAAGAAAAGAAAAAAGAAACAGAGAAAAAAGCTGCAAGCAGAAAAATTGAAGAACCTACGGGGACAAAACTATCAGTGCGGGTGGACTTAGACCGCTTAGAAAGGATGAATAACCTGGTAGGAGAATTATCAATTAACCATAACAGTAGTTTACTGCAAAACGAGCAACTTCAGGGAGCAGTAAAAGAACTACTAAATCGATTCACCCGCTTCGGAGAAATGACCAACAAATTGCGGGAAATGTCAGACCAAATAGTAGTAAAAGAAAGACACTATGGTCACGGAACATACGATAATTTTGTCACCCGAGAACCAAGAGAATTAGATAACATTGAGCGTCAACCTGATTTTGACTCCTTAGAAATGGATAGCTATGGAACAATGTACTCAATGATACAAGGGTTGTTAGAACAAATGATCCAAGTAGAAGAAGCAGTAGATGACATAGCATTATTCGCCAGACAATCAGGTCAAACAGTAGAACAACAACGCCAAATGCTCAATCGTTTGCGAGACGAACTAATGTGGGCGCGAATGTTGCCATTAGGAGAAGTATTAAATCGTTTTCCCAGAGTATTGCGCGACCTCAGCGCCAAATACAAAAAACAAGTCAATCTCCAACTAAGTGGGACAAGAGTTTTAGTAGATAAAGCAGCTTTAGAAAAACTCTACGATCCTCTACTTCATTTACTCCGTAACGCCTTCGACCATGGCATAGAACTCCCAGAAATCAGAAAGAAAAAAGGCAAACCAGAAGAAGGGCAAATAGAAATTTCTGCCTATCACCAAGGCAACCAAACCATCATTGAAATTAAAGATGATGGACAAGGTTTAGATTTAGCAAAAATTGGGATCAAAGCATTAGAAAAAGGATTATTATCAGCAGAACAACTAGCAGTTCTTCCCAAAGAAAGTTTATTAGACTTCATTTTTGAACCAGGATTTTCTACAGCTAGCCAAGTCAGCGAATTATCAGGACGAGGAGTAGGGCTAGATGTGGTGCACTCACAACTGCGTAGTTTGAAAGGCAAAATAACAGTAAACTCCAGCCCAGACAAAGGAACAACCTTTATATTAAGTCTGCCTTTAACTCTAACTATTGATAAATTACTCGTTTGTTTAGCAGGAAATACCCCTTTTGCCTTACCTTCAGACAGCATTGAAGAAATTATCATTCCCACTCCTGAGCAGATGAAAAAAACTGGGCAACATCGATTTTTGCAATGGCGCAGCGGCGTTATCCCCGTGTATAAATTAATTGACCTTTTAGAGTACCACTGTACATTGCAAGAAATAGTAGCAAGTAAATCCCTGATGGGAGTAAATACCCCAGAAGATTGGGAATTACCTTTACTTTTGTTGCGTCGAGGACAACAAGTTTTCGCCCTCGAAGTAGATCGTCTAGTCACAGAACAAGAACTGGTAATTAAACCTTTTAGCAGCGCAATGGCAGCCCCCAGTTATACCTATGGTTGTACAATATTGGGTGATGGAACAGTACTTCCCGTAATTAACGGCACTCTCTTGGTAGAAGAAGTGCTGGATATGACAATACCAGGCCTAACCAAAATAACATCCTCTAGCAAAACAGCCTCCAAAGAACAAAAAGTAACAAAAATACTCCAAGAGCAAAGTTCAGTCAGGGAAGACTCCGCCAAGACCCCCGCAGTTCAAGCAGCGACAATTCTGGTGGTCGATGACTCAGCCGCTATGCGTCGCACCCTCGCCTTTAGCCTCGAAAAATCAGGTTATCGTGTGTTGCAAGCAAGAGATGGACGAGAAGCCCTGGAACAACTACAGCAACTTGCTAGCAATATACAAATGGTCATTTGCGATATTGAAATGCCCAATATGAACGGATTTGAATTTCTCGGTCAACGTCGTCGCTACCCAGAGCTGTTAAACATCCCTGTAGCCATGCTTACCTCCCGCAGCAACGATAAACACCGTCAGTTAGCAACCCATTTAGGTGCTAATGCTTACTTTACTAAACCTTATATTGAACAAAAATTTCTTGAGTCTATTAAAAAGATCATCAGTCAAAACCAACCCTTACCTGTTGCTTAAATCAGTTAATTGTTAATTGTTAATTGTTAATTGTTCATAGAATATCATCAACCATCAACCATCAACTATCAACCATCAACCATCAACTATCAACCATGAACCATGAACAGTAAAATATTAAAAAATAAATTACTTAAATTAGTAGTTTTTCCCGTAGGTAGTCTTAATGTTGCTTTTACCATAGAATCCGTGCAAAAAGTGATTAAATCTACCCAAGTTTATGGCAGTGGGCTAAGTCATTTAGGAATCGCCCATATAGAAGATCGAGAAATAACAGTCATTGATCTCCATAAGCGATTATTTTCAACCAGCCAACCCATCCCCTCAGAAGCAAAAACTTACCTGATCCTCGCTAAAAATAGTAGCGGAGAACAGTTTGGCATTATAGTAAATCAAACTCCCAGTTTAGTTGATGTTCCCTTATCTAGTGTTCGAGTATTACCAGAATCCTATCGCCGTGCCGATACCTTGAAAATTGCCAGTCATGTAACAGTTGTTTCCCAAGAAACAGAAGAAAAAACTATTTTTATCTTAGATACAGATCAACTTATAGCACAAATTGTGTAAATATTATAGCTGCTGCAATGCTCATTGAGCTAGCATTCTTCGGCAAGATTATGAAAAAAAAAATAGAGAATAGGAGTGGGCGGGTTTTGATATCAAGGTTCTCCTTTTAAGTTATAGTTTATCCTTTCTGTGCCCCTTTGACCATTATGTAACTTTTGATGCAAAAATTGTTGGAAAAACAAGATATAATTACCCAATAAACTGCTAACATAACCCATGAAAAGCCACAAGAGAAAATTAGACTTCAAGCAACGGAAGCTTTTTGGGTTATCTCCTTGGATAGCCTGTATTCCTTTGAGCACTATTATAGTTTTAATATGGAATTACGCAGCAGTAGCCCAGAGTCTGCCATCAGCAGAGATGGTAAATGAACTAAAAATAAGTTTAGATACTTTATGGGTAGTAATTACCGCAATTCTGGTAATTTTTATGAACGCAGGCTTTGCCATGCTAGAAACAGGCTTTTGCCGCAGGAAAAATGCAGTTAATTTGTTATCTAAAAACTTAATTGTATTTGCAATTTCTACAATCTCTTTTTGGGCAATTGGTTTTGGCTTAATGTTTGGCGATGGCAACCCAGTATTTGGTAGCAGTGGCTTTTTCCTCAGCGGAGCCGACAATAGCCCCGCAACAGGAACAGACTACGAAGGAGTTTACACCGCGTTGAGTTGGGCAGGTGTACCCCTAGCAGCAAAATTCTTATTTCAGGTAGCATTTGCAGGAACAGCAGCTACTATTATTTCTGGCGCTGTAGCCGAAAGGATTAAATTTTATGGCTTTGTCGGCTTTAGCTTTTTGCTAGTGAGTGTGGGCTACCCCATAGTCGGTCACTGGATTTGGGGTGGTGGTTGGCTAGCACAATTAGGCTTTAAAGACTTCGCAGGCTCTACTGTAGTTCATTCAGTAGGCGGCTGGTGCGCCCTCACAGGTGCTTTTATTCTTGGCCCACGCTTAGGTAAATATAACGCAAACGGGACAACTAATGTATTTCCAGGTCATAACCTCAGTATTTCTACCTTGGGTTGTTTAATTTTGTGGATCAGTTGGTTTGGTTTTAACTCAGGTTCCACCATGGCAGTTAACCCCAGTATTGCTCAGATTGCAGTAGTAACTAACTTATCAGCAGCCGCAGCAGGGCTTGCCGCCACTGCCACCTCTTGGATACTCTGTGGCAAACCTGACCTTTCTTTGATCATCAACGGTGTTTTGTCTGGATTAGTAGCTATTACTGGCTCCTGTGCTTTTGTCGGTTTTTCCGCAGCCGTCTTAATTGGTTTCCTTGCTGGCATCTTTGTTGTTTTTTCAGTTTATGTGTTTGAATTTCTCAAAATTGATGACCCAGTAGGGGCAATCTCCGTTCACCTAGTTAATGGGATTTGGGGTACTATTGCCGTTGGTTTGTTTGCTAATCCTGATCTTTACCAAGATGGCAACATTATGCCAGGACTGTTTCTGAGTGGGGATTTAGCTCAAGTTGGTGTACAAATTTTAGGAATTATTTCTGTTGCAGTATCTACTATATGTTGGAGCTTTATCTTTTGGCAAATCCTCAACATGATCTTTGGTTTGCGCGTTTCCCCTGAAGAAGAAAGACAAGGTTTAGATATTGCCGAACACGGAATGGAAGCTTATACAGGATTTATGGAAATTCAAACTGAATCTTTTATTGATGAGGATGTTCCCCATTCATTTATCCAAAAGTAACATTAATTTAGCATTTTTTAGCCCCCAAATCCCAGTTTAAATTAAGAGCGATCGCCTCAGCCAATTTCACTGGATTAAAGGGTTTATGAATCACTGCTTTTACCCCCAATTCGGCTAAGTTTTCAGGCAGATTTGATTTAGCAGTTAATAAAAATACAGGAATATTTTTTGTCTCTCGATTCGCCTGAAGTCGCACCAAAGTTTCATTGCCATTGAGCTCAGGCATCATCATATCTAAAAGAATAGCATCTGGACGCTCTGATGCCGCCAGCTCTAACCCTTCATAACCAGAAGTCGCAGTTAACACCTTCCATTGCGCCATCATCTCCAAAGACATTTTGGCGATCGCCAACAAGCGCGGTTCATCATCAATAATTAAAATCTTCATCAATTCCTAATCTATTTTCCTTTAAATTTAAAACCCTTTCACCTACTATTTTCCCTTATAGCTTCCATAAGATTTGTTAAAACTACCTAAAAGTAGGGTGGGTAAGACTCACCTTTTTCCTCAAAAGTGATCTAGCCAAGTCAAGTGTGGCTATTTAAATAGTATTTAAAGCTGGGATGGCAGCCCTTTCACCAGATGCCATAGCCCACCCTACCTTTTATGATCATATTTGAGGACGGGAACCGAAAAATTCACAAGCACGGGTGGCTATTTTACTCGCAGCCCCCAAAGCCTCAATAAAATCATAGTCAAAAAGATAGTGACAAAAGGCACCATGAAAAATATCCCCAGCTCCTAAAGTATCCACTGCTTGAATTTGAGTAACTTCTAACTTGCCCCTTATTCCTTCACTTCTATATTCAATGGGTTTTTCTCCACGAGTAATGGCAATATGGGGAATACCAGCTTTTTCCAAATAAGCAAAAACTTCCTCGAAGGTGTGGCATTGAGGCGGATAAAAATTAGCCGAACATAAGGCATAATCGATTAAAGGCAAAACCTTCTCAAAACCAGGTTTCCAACTCCCACCATCCATAATTACAGGAATATTTTTCTGTTTCGCCTCTTGAGCAATATGCTTACTCACTGCCATTTGATGTCCATCCACTAAAATCAGATCCATTCCCTGTAAAATATTATCTGGGATTTGTGCAGCATTGGCTTGAGACTTAGTTGCATTCACACTAATTACTGCCCTTTCTCCTGTCCCTTGAGTCACAATAATAGAAGAAACTGGCGGTGAATTTAAGCTTTTTTTGTCTAAATCTTCTACCTCAAGGTTATACTTATTTAAGTCGGCTTTAATTAAATTACTGATAGGATGATTACCAATCATTGCCAGTAATTTTCCTTGGTTTCCCAAAAAATTAAAGGTAACAGCAGCATTGGTAGCAGGGCCACCAGCAGCAATATTTTGCTCTAAAGCGACAATTTTTTGGTTGGGTTCTGGCATCTTAGCAGTAAGATAAATTAAGTCTAAACTAGCTAAACCAACAAATAATCCATTTTTCATTTTTTCCTGTGCTGGGAATGATTAAATCAGAACTATAATTTGCAACAAGTGAAATTAAATAATAACAAAAAATTTGTCTTGGACATTCATCAACCATCAACTATCAACCATCAACCATCAACCATCAACCATCAACCATCAACCATCAACCATCAACCATCAACCATCAACCATGAAGGAACTTTGTATATTGTACCAACCCCCATTGGCAATTTAGAAGATATTACTTTGCGCGGGTTGCGTATTTTACACTCAGCCGATTTGATTGCAGCGGAAGATACTCGTCATACAGGTAAACTATTACAGCATTTTCAAATAACTACTCCACAAATAAGTTACCATGAACACAATCGCACCGCTAGGTTAGAGGCATTATTAGCCCAACTCCAAGTTGGAAAAACGATCGCCTTGGTAACTGATGCGGGTATGCCAGGTATTTCTGATCCAGGTTATGAATTAATTCAAGCTTGTATTAAAGCAGAAATATCGGTAGTGCCACTTCCAGGTGCAAATGCAGCGATCACAGCTTTAGCTGCTGCAGGGTTGAAAAGCGATCGCTTTGTTTTTGAAGGTTTTCTCCCCACTAAACAACGGGGAGAAATGTTAAATACTCTCAAAAATGAAACCCGCACGCTCATTTTCTATGAGGCACCCCATCGTTTACTGCAAACCCTCCAAGACTTAGCTGCTGTTTTTGGCGGCGATCGCTCTGTTGTATTAGCTCGCGAATTGACTAAACTCCATGAAGACTTTTGGCGAGGTACTCTCGAAGATGCGATCCAACTTTCTGAAGTCAAACACCCTAAAGGTGAATATACACTTGTTGTTGCTGGGGCTTCTAAAACCCCAACCCTGGAGTTATCCCCAGCAGAAATTAAACTCCAGTTAGATAAAATGTTACAACAAGGCATTAGGCGATCGGAGGCTTGTCGTGAGTTAGCAGACTTAACTGGGCTTTCCCGTCGTCAAATTTACCAACTTTCTCTCGGTTTGTAGAGAGCTAAGTAGATAAGCAAAAGCAAGAATAAAACCCTAGGTAAAAGGGATATCAAGAATTGTAGTGACATAATAATCTTCTCAAAGTCGGGATAATGTAGGGGCGGGTTTAGAGACTAACTGTGATACTAAAGAACAAACTTCATATCAAAACCCGCCCCCACCCAACCTGTTACTCAAAACCCGCCCCCACAAAACCCGTTATTGGGGCGGGTTTTGAATTAATATCCCGGTGGTGAGTCATAGTTAATCCCTAAACCCGCCCCTACAGAATTTTTGCTTACAAACAGCTATATATATGGGCGGCATCTTTTCCCATTATCAGGCTAACATACAAGGGTTATTTTTGTCAAGAGTTTTGAGAAATATTTTTTTTGTAACTTGTTATCTAGCCAACAAAAAAGCGATCGCTTTCTTTTAACATAACGCATACTTTATCATATTATATAGTTTTTTAACTCCCACCCATTTTTTTTTGTTTTCCCCTTGACAAAACGGAGTCATTATGAGTATGATCAAGTTAATGAACAAACTCATAACGAGTTCGACTTAGGAGAAAAAACCCATGTTAGCCAACCATGAAGGACAAAAAGTCCCCAATGTTACCTTTCATACACGCAAAGACAATGAATGGAAAGACATCACCACAGATGAATTGTTCAAAGGAAAGACAGTAGTAGTGTTTTCCCTTCCAGGAGCATTCACCCCAACCTGCTCATCCACACACTTACCTGGTTACAATAAATTAGCTCCCGCATTCAAAGAAAATGGAGTAGATGAGATTATTTGTGTATCAGTAAATGATACCTTTGTGATGAATGAATGGGCAAAAGACCAGGAAGCAGAAAATGTGACACTCATTCCCGATGGCAATGGTGAATTTACAGAAGGGATGGGGATGCTGGTTGATAAAGCAGATTTAGGATTTGGGAAACGCTCATGGCGATATTCCATGTTGGTAAAAGATGGTGTAATTGAGAAAATGTTCATTGAGCCAGAAGTGCCTGGGGATCCATTTGAAGTTTCAGATGCAGAAACAATGCTCAAATATATCAACCCCAATGCCAAAAAACCTCAATTAGTATCTTTATTTACTAAAGTAGGATGTCCCTTCTGCGCCCGTGCGAAGAAAATGCTCTCAGAACACGGCATGGAATACGAAGAAATCGTGTTAGGGAAAACCGTTACTACTCATTCCCTACAAGCTGTTACAGGTGCGGCCACAGTTCCCCAAGTGTTTATTGATGGTAAGCTAATTGGAGGTTCGGAGGCACTAGAAGCATATTTGAAGAATTAATCAAAAAATCCCCCTGGGGGATGATTATATACAGGAGAAAAAAATCATGGCTGTAAGTACATTAGAAAAGCAAAAAGTTGGAGGTTTTTATCCAACAAGAATTGATTTAGCACAAGATATTCGGGAGTCAGTAGTAGGAATTTTAAGTGGAAGTTTAGCCGCTACTTTAGACTTAAAAACTCAAGTCAAACAAGCCCATTGGAACGTCAAAGGAATGGATTTTTATCACTTACATTTACTCTTTGACGAAATGGCCACAGAAGTGGAAGAATATGTAGATATGTTAGCAGAAAGAATCACTGCTTTAGGTGGTACGGCAATGGGAACTGCTCGCATTGCTGCGGCTAATTCTATTCTGCCAGAATATCCAATAGATATTGTCGATGGAAGTGAACATCTAGAAGCTTTAGCAGAACGGTATGCAATTTATGCTGCTCATGTAAGAGAGTCTATTGACAAAACAGATAAATTAGGGGATGCTGATACCGCTGACCTCTACACAGAAATTTCCCGCACCATTGACAAGCGTTTGTGGTTCTTAGAGGCCCATTTAGTAAAAAAAAGTGATGTAATGGGATAAGTACTTAGGCAAAATTATTGAGCTATTTACTTCTCAGTTATCTATAGGAACGAACCCCAACAAAAATACTAAGAAGTCTGTAAATTATGAATTATAAAGAAGATTTAATTTAACAAATCATAATTTATAATTCATAATTTTTTTCTCCATATTCACTTAAATAATTTTCAAACTTAATTGAAGCCAAGATTTAGATATAAAAAAATTACGGGCAAGCAAGGTGCCTATTTTACTTATGGATTAATAGGTGTAAATTTGCTGTTTTTTATTTTAGAAATTGTTAATGGCGGCAGTGAAAATTTAGATACTTTATATTTTTTGGGGGGCTTAGTTCCCGCGAAAGTGTTTTCTGGACAATGGTGGCGGTTGTTGAGTGCTAATTTTCTGCACTTCGGCTGGCTGCATCTTTTAACTAATATGATAGGTCTTTTTTTTCTAGGCCGCTTTGTCGAATTAAGTTTAGGTGCAGTGCGTTATTTAATCGTTTATTTTCTGAGTGGAGTTGGGGGGATGCTAGCCTTTTCTTTGCTAGCCATAAATTTAGGAGATCAGGAGTTTATTTTAGTAGGTGCATCCGCTGCAATTATGGGATTAGTCGGGATCATTACCTTACTTTTTCTGCGGCTTTGGTATCAAGAAAAATCACGGCTTGCTGCTCAACGGTTAACATTTTTATGTTTAATTATTGGGGTTCAATTTGCTTTTGATATTAGTTCGCCTGATGTGAGTTTTTTGACTCATGTTTTTGGCATGATGATCGGCTTTTTTACTGGGATGATTATCTTATAGCGAGTCTATTCCTAGTCGGTTTTAACCGATTTTTACTATTAGCCAGGAAATTAATTTCCTGGCATTTTCAGTGAGCATGAAATCACTCTGTATTAAGAAAGAACAGCGCGGTGCAAGTCGGCGAAAGATTTGGCATTTTGCGGTTTAACAAATACCTGTTGACCAGCTTCGAGGTTGAGTTCAGCAAATTTTTCCCGACTCAAATTAGCAAAAACGACAAAATCATCTGGTAAAGCTAACTCTGCTTGTATTTCTCGCCCCAGGTGGATAATGCGTTTCACTGTAGCTGGAGTGCTACTTTCATGCTCATGATGTAATAAATCCAATTCGTGGGGACGCACATAGACATGAGACTGGGAGGTTGGTAAATTGCAAAATAAACCAGCTACCCCAGGTAAAATATTCACCTCACCTACAAAGCTCATGACAAAAGCTGTGGCGGGATGGTCGTAAATTTCTGCTGGTGTTCCCACTTGTTCTATATGTCCTTGGTTCATTACTACAATTTCGTCTGCCACTTCCATTGCTTCTTCCTGGTCATGGGTGACAAACACACTGGTAACGTGAACTTCATCGTGCAACCGCCGTAACCAGGCGCGGAGTTCTTTCCTGACTTTAGCATCTAGCGCCCCAAAAGGCTCATCTAATAATAATACGCCAGGTTCTACTGCTAAAGCACGAGCGAGAGCAACTCGCTGACGTTGTCCTCCTGAAAGTTGCGCAGGATATCTATTACCTAACCCTTCTAATTGAATTAATGCTAATAACTCATCCACTTTTTGTTTAATTCTTTTGGGAGGATGTTTGCGAATTTCCAAACCAAAGGCGATATTTTGCCGAATTGTGAGATGTTTAAACAGGGCGTAATGTTGAAAAACAAAGCCAATATTTCTTTGGGCAACATCTAAATGGGTGGCATCTTTACCATTGATAATAATTGAACCTGTATCTGGTGTTTCTAAACCAGCGATCGCCCTTAATAAAGTTGATTTTCCTGAACCAGATGGCCCTAACAATGCCACTAAACCACCTTCTTTTATCTCCAAGTTTATTCTATCTAAAGCCTGGAAATCACCGAATTTTTTGGAAACCTGATTAATAATGATACTCATCTTTTTTTCTCCTTAATGTTGATGTACCCGACGTTCTACAATCTCTTTCATTACCAGAGTTACAACTCCTAACAAAGCCAGAATAACTGCTGCGCCAAAAGCTGCTTCAGTGTGATAATTTTTGTAAGCTTGTTCCACAAAAATGGGCAAGGTGCTAGTCTTACCTAAAATACTCCCAGAGACAACAGATACTGCACCAAATTCTCCCATTGCTCTAGAATTAGTTAATAAAACCCCATAAAGTAAACCCCAGCGGATATTTGGCAGAATAACTCGCCAGAAAATTTCCCAATCACTTGCTCCTAAACTACGAGCAGCTTCTTCTTGTTCACTTCCCATTTCTTCTAAGACGGGAATGACTTCTCTGGCCACAAAAGGTAGAGTAACAAAGATAGTAGCTAACACCATTCCTGGCAGAGCAAAAATGATTTTTACCCCAATATTTTCCAAGAAACCACCAAACCAACCATTGCGGCCATAAAGTAAAACTATCATTAACCCAGCTACCACTGGGGAAACAGAAAAAGGGAGGTCAATGATACTCATTAATAAAGCTCGTCCAGGAAATTGGTTACGTGCAATTACCCAAGCTGTACAGAGTCCAAAAATAACATTTAAAGGAAGAGCGATCGCCGCAATAATAACAGTTAATTTAACTGCTTCAATAAAATCCCTACTACTCACTGCGGATAAAAAGGGTTTAATCCCTAAATGAAATGCCTCATAAAATACGGCTGCACCAGGAATAAATAACACCAAAGCTAAATACCCCACAGCCACAGCAACTAACAAATAATGCTTATTTAACTGCATAACGTCGCCCCCACTGTTGCAAAAGATTAATTAACAGTAATAAAACCAGAGAAACTATTAAAAGAACAGTCCCGATCACCGTTGCTCCTGCAACATCATATTGTTCCAATCTTTGGAACACTAAAACTGGGGCAATTAAATCTTGAAAAGGAATGCCAGAAGAAACAATTACCACCGAGCCATATTCGCCCACAGCCCGAGAAAAACCCAGAGCTACTCCTGTTAAAATAGGCGGTAATAAAGGAGGTAAAATAACTCGCCAAAAGGTTTGCCATTCAGAAGCACCTAATGATAATGCAGCCTCTTCCACCTCTGATTCCATTTCTTGCAAAACAGGTTGTAATGTCCTCACAATAAAAGGTAAAGAAATAAACAGCATAGCTACAAAAACTCCCAACCTAGTAAAAGCAATTTTAATCCCCAAAGGAGCAAAAAGTTGACCAATCCAACCCTTGTCACTATAAACAGTTGCTAACACTAAACCTGCAACGGAAGTAGGTAAAGCAAAAGGTAAATCTACTGCCGCATCAATGACTTTTTTCCCAGGAAATTCATACCGTACCAAAACCCAGGCAATTAAAGTTCCCATTACCCCATTAATTAAAGCAGCAATGAGGGCAGTTAGAAAACTAACTTCATAAGCAGACATAGCAACTTCGCTAGTAGCAATGCGCCAAAATTCCTCAAAACCCAGAGTAATTGATTTAGTAATTAATGCTGTTATTGGGAGGAGTAAAATCAGGATTAAGTACCCAATAGTTATCGTCCAAGGTAGGGAAATTTTGCCGAGCAATTGTTTAATTTTATTTTCCTTAGCTAGGCGCTTATCAGAGGTAAAATCAGTCATTTCAGTCAAGTAATTACCAGCCATTTTCTGTTTCAATTTCATGCCAAATTTGGATATTTAGTTCAGCCAAATAAATCAAAGCACTATCTATGTCTTGTGATTTTCCCTGCAAAAGTAGGTCAAACCAACCGTCTCCCGCACCATTTTTTCCCAAAATAGCCGCCAGAATGTTAACTTCTAAATTATTGCGGGATACAATTTGAGAAATTACAGGTTCTTGATGATAATTTTTGGGAATCCTAATTCTAATTCTCCTTTCTGTTGGTCGGTTACTTTGCGATTTATCCAGTTCCAATATTTGAGGATTTTTCATCTTTACTCTCCTAGTTCTTCATTTGTTTCTAGTCAACTGTCATAGGTAAACATTAAAGTTTCCAAACTTCTACTCCCAGTTGTTCCAAATGCCTCAAAGCACTTTTAATTTTTTGAGAATTACCACGAAGTTCCAAATCAAACCAACCATCTAAATCTCCATGGCTAAACAAAAGAGCTGCCAAAATATTAATCTTTACATTATGGTCTGCTGCTAATTGTTGAATCACTGGTTGTTGAGAATACTTTTTGGGAATTTTGATTCTAATTTTAGTTGTTGTCGGTTGTTGAGCTTGAGCTTGATAAACTTGAACCATTGTATAGTTTTTCATTGCTGTTATTCTCCTCTTGTTCTTACTCATGATTAAATGAAGACTCTGATTAGATTATGGTTTTTGTAGTCATTAAGAAATTTATTTTCTCTATCAAGAAAAACTTAAAACTCTACTCAATCCCAAATTTCAAATAATTCAAAAAAATTAAATCTCAACCTTATGAAATATAAGTTAGGATTTACCAACCTGAGAGAGCATTTTATCAAAAACTGCTCCATCTTCAAAAAATTGAGTTTGAATTTTGTCCCAGCCTCCTAAATCTTGCACAGTAAATAAGTTTTTAATTTCAGGATACTGCGCGGCAAATTCTTTAGCTACTGTTGCATCTACTGGACGAAAACCAACTTGAGCAAATTCTCTTTGCGCTGCTGGAGTAAAGAGAAATGTCACGAAAGCTTCTGCTACTTCACGAGTACCATGTTTATCCACATTAGCATCAACAACCGCCACAGGATTATCAATGGAAATGTTATAGTCTGTTGGCACAAAATAGGGAGTAGTTTCTCCTTTTTGTTGAGCTAAAATTACCTCATTTTCATAGTTAATTAGTACATTTCCTTGACCCTGATGATAAAAAGCATCGCTCGCTTCTCGTGCATCTTTTGGTAAAACTGGGGCGTTTTTAAACACACTCTCTACAAAATTTTGCGCTTCTGCTTCGCTACCTCCAGCTTGGGTAAGGGCACCCCAAAGAGCCAAAAAGTTCCATCTCGCACCCCCAGAGGTTTTCGGATTTGCTGTAATTACTTGTATATCATTGCGGGCCAAGTCCGACCAGTTTGTAACTTTAATATTCTCACGGGTAACAAGAGCAGCTACTGATTTATGCACAATGGAATCATTGGGGAGTTCCTGTTCCCAACCTGGTTGGATCAGTCCTGCTTTTTCAATCTTTTTCGTGTCTAAAGCAAGAGCAAGGGCGACTACATCCGCTTCTAAACCATCAATTACCGCGCGGGTTTGCGAACCAGAACCCCCATAGCTTTGCTCAATAATTACTTTTTGCCCAGTCTTACTTTCCCACTCAAAGGCGAACTGAGGAATGATTTTTTCGTAAGCGCTTTGGGTAACTGCGTAGGATACAAGGGTGAGTTTTACCGAGTCATCGGCGTTGTTGCTGGCGGTACAGCTAGTTACCACTCCACTCAAGCACATTCCCACTGCCACCAAACCTATGAATTTCAATGCTTTTCTCTTCATTTCTCTTTTCTCTCTTGCGGTCTATACCCATTCTACACGAATCTAAAATGAATTGCAATACTTTTCTAAGAAAAAAAAGATTTAATTTGATTTGATTTTATATTGCTAGATGTTCATAAAGCACGTTTCAAGTGCCACCAAACCTATAAATATCAATGGGTTTCCCTCATTTCCTTTTTCTCTCTTGCGGTCTATACCCATTCTATACGAATCTAAAATGAATTGCAATACTTTTCTAAGAAAAAAAAGATTTAATTTGAGGCAATGGGGGAATGTGTCAAGATAGAAGTGACGCAAACCAAGGGTAGCTATGGCAGCAGGGAAAAAAGCAAACACAAATCTGGTGAAAGTACTCACTGAGAGTAACTTCTTGTTTAGGGAACTTGATGAAGGGATGTTGGCGGAGTATCTCTCCCCAGAAAGTCTGAAGATAGAAAAACTGTTTTCCAATCGTCCAGTTTATACAGCCTTTGTCCCCAATGAATTTATCGATGTGCTGTATATATTGGTGGACGGCGGGCCTGTGATTGTGCGCAGTACGCCCCTAGATAGAATTATTTCCTTAACTTATCCTGGTGGTTGTTTTGGGATGAGAAGCTTACCTTTAAGTTATGGGATAGCCAGTCGCTCATTTCCTTCTTCCGTTGAAGCTTATAAAACAACTAGCGTTATACAAATTCCCCTCGCAGCGCTTAAGCAAATTTACGAACAGAGTGAGGTGTTCCGCGATCGCTATAATTTCTTATTTCAGCTCCGAGAAAAATTCCAATATCATCTGCTCAATTGCAGTACTTATCCCCCTCAAGCAGTTGCAGCGTTATTGAGGGGGTTAATTTATCAAGAGCGGGAATTAGGATCTATGCCTGATGCTGATGGAGTCTATATATTTGACTTACCCGTTGATGTGATTGCTCACACCTGTCAACTCAACCATCGCACGGTGGAGCAAGTCCTCAAAGGAATGCAGAAAGAAGGGTTAATTGAGACCGCTAAAACTAATGATGATCCTAAAGATACATTGCGCGTCATTAAGCCCAATGCTTTAAAGGAAGTCTATAGTGCCACCAGAGATAAGGTTTCCTGGTGGCCATTGCATTAATTTGTTACAAATTATTAAGAACAACCCTGTTTTTCTAGAAAACTTTTGCCAAATGTGTAGAATTTCCTTAGTCATTAGTCAATTGAAAAGGAGGACACCTTGAATTTGCTTTTCGCGAAACCTGAAAACAATTTCCGTGAAGACATTAGCGAGTATGTTGCACAGCTACAGCTTCACATGGCTTTACAAGCCCGTAACTTAGTGCCTACCCTCACCCATACCTCTGATAGTCGTGAGCAGTTTCTACAGCAAACTCAGGCTGATATCGAGAAATTAGCTTCTCGTCAATATCACAATTAGTGCAAGCAAAAACCTCACTAAAGCTTACTAAACTTTAGCAAACCTTCACTTGCACCAGCTCATTTAACGTTATTTTTGTCATAACACCTACAGGTGCATAATGCCAGCTTGTAGCTCTGTTGCTAGTATTTAAACAGGTGGACAAAATTATTTACAGAATTTCTGTAGGGGCGGGCCAGCGGGATAACCTATGTGGCACAACAAAAATTGATTGTTCAAAACCCGCCCTCACCCATGTAATTAATTTTGTCTAATTACTTAAACAGGTGAGAAGCTAAGGTTTTTTAAGCCAGTGCTACAGCGACAAAGCCAGATTCGCAAGAGATCTAATGATTTAAATCTTTAATCCAACAAAATGACCCGTAGTTGTTCAGAATCGATTTTCGGACTTTGCTCCTGCATCAAAGTTCTTGTTTGGTGAGGGTCAAAATTACGGTTAAATTTGTCCCGCAACTGTGCAACTCTTTCCTCTTTGGCTTGAACAGCAACCTCAACTTCCCGTAAATTGGCTTTTTGAGTGCTATCATAATTTAAAAGATTAAGACAAGTCCCAGTTGCTATTACTGAGAGCGTAAAATACACGAGAGATTTTAATGCACTTTCAGTAGCAACTGCCTTGTGGGGATGATGACCACGTTCCCTAGATCTGAACTTTTCCATATAACCAATTTCAAGCTGTAAAAATATTCACAACAGGAGTATTTTAATACCTAAATCGATTAATTGTTAGCTTTTTTTTCTGAACAATCAAAAAAAATCGGGGCAGTAAGTAGCTGCCCCAACTTTTCCCAATTCCTACTTGTAAAGTTCCGTTGAGAGACGGAAAGCTAGGATACCAGGAATTAAAGCAATGACTAAGGCGACAAATACTTGAGTATCTGAGATCGGCATGGTTAAGAAACTCCTGATTAAAAAGATATTATTTAACTACTTTGCGCTATTAGCGGACATTTTGGCAAATCTTTTTAACAATTTGCAACAATTCTGACTTACTCGTAAAGCCAGGGCCCAATTGCCAGCTCCCAGCTTACCAGTTCTTCTTCTTTAAACCAAAGGGCAACTTCTCGCTGTGCAGTCTCGATCGCATCTGAACCATGAATTAAGTTTCTGCCAATACTTACACCATAATCTCCACGTATTGTTCCTGGTTCAGCAGTGAGGGGATTAGTAGCACCAATGATTTTTCTGGCAGAGGCAACAACTCCGTCTCCTTCCCAAACCATTGCTACTACTGGGGCAGAAATAATAAACTCTACTAAACCCTGGAAAAATGGTCTTTCTTTGTGGACGTCATAGTGTTTTTCTGCTAACTCGCGAGACACTTTCATCATTTTTAGCCCCACTAAAGTAAAGCCTTTTGCTTCTAAACGCTTAATTACTTCGCCGACGAGGTTGCGCTGTACCCCATCTGGTTTAATCATTAAAAATGTTCTCTCCACAAGTTACTCCTGACAATTACCTACCAAAACCAACATTAACTCATAATTGACGTTCCAAAGCAAACTGAATTAGGCGCTCAACTAATTGGGGAAAACTAACCCCAGTCGCCGCCCAAAGTTGGGGATACATACTGGTGGCAGTAAAACCAGGTAAGGTATTAATTTCATTGATTAATATTTCCTCTGTCTCTTCCACATAAAAAAAGTCCACCCTTGCTAACCCCGCCCCATCTACTGCAGCAAAAGCTACTCTAGCCATTTCCATAATTCTACCAGTAACAACATCGGGAAGAGGCGCAGGAATTAACAATTGAGCTAGTCCTGCTGTATATTTGGTTTCGTAATCATAAAAATCGCTGTCATAAGTTATTTCTCCCACTACTGAAGCTTTGGGGTGGTCATTTCCCAATACCGCACACTCTACTTCTCTGGCTACTACTCCTGCTTCTACAATAATCCGCCTATCATAACTCGCAGCACTATCCAAAGCTGTCTCCAACTCAGCACGCGATCGCACTTTACTTATCCCCACCGATGACCCTAAATTTGCTGGTTTCACAAAACAGGGATAACCCAACTCCACCTCTATTTGATCGCAAAGTTTAGGAAAAACACAGGGGTTAGACCAAATTTCTGCCCGCGTAACTGCCATATATTTTACCTGGGGCAAACCTGCACCAGCAAAAGCTCGTTTCATGGCAATTTTATCCATTCCCATGGCTGAACCTAAAACTTGTGTTCCCACAAAAGGCACTTGCATTAAACTTAGTAAACCCTGAATTGTGCCATCTTCCCCATTTGGGCCATGCAAAATTGGAAACCAAACATCTACTGTTTCTACCTGGGGGGGAAATTGCCACAATTTGCCTTTTTTTTCACTTTCTTGAGGTTTTCCTGAAGTTAAAACCTGCTCTGCCATTGCTCCTGCTTGCCAAATCCCATCTTTTTGGATATAAACTGGCAACAGTTCATATTTAGCAGCATTTTCTTTTAAAGCAGTGGCGATCGCCCTGGCTGAACTAATCGAAACTTCATGTTCTCCCGATCGCCCTCCAAACAGCAACCCTACCCTTAATTTTGTCATTTTCTTCTTTAGTTATCAGTTTTCTGTTATCAATTTTCACTGGAGTCGGGGGCGGGTTTTGTTATCAATTTTCTGGAGGAGGAGGGGCGGGTTTTGTTATAGAGGTTATGGGTTTGATTATTAGATTGTCCCTAAACCCGCCCCTACAGTACCCCTACAGTCCCTTTTCCTGTCAAACTGAAAGCACGTGCTTCTGTTATTTCCACTTGCACCAGTTTACCCTTCAATTCCTCAATATTCCCAGGAAAGAAAGTAAGACGGTTTCCCCTAGTTCTCCCCATGACCTGGGTAGTCTCTTTCGGGTTTTGGTCTTCTACTAATACTTCTTCTCTCCTACCCAAGTATCTCTGAGTTCTTTCTGCTGCTTTTAAAGACACTAAATGATTGAGACTAGAAAGGCGTAGTCTTTTTACCTCTTCACTCACTTGATTTTCCCATAAAGCTGCTGGTGTCCCAGGTCGTGGCGAATAGGCAGCCGTATTTAATTGGTCAAAACCAATATCTTCCACCAATTTCAAAGTCTTCTCAAATTGCGCCTCTGTTTCTCCAGGAAAACCCACAATTGCATCTGCACTTATCGAAGCATCTGGCATATACTCCCGTATCTTCTCTATTATCCCCCGATACTTCTCATGGGTATATCCCCGTGCCATTGCCTTCAGTACCTCATTATCTCCTGACTGAAATGGTATATGAAAATGCTCGCAAACCTTCGGTAACTCTTTACAAGCCTTTATTAGACGTTCAGTAAAATAACGGGGATGACTCGTAGCAAAACGAATCCGTTCAATTCCTGGCACATCATGTACATAATAGAGTAAATCTGTCAAAGTATGTTTATATCTGCCTGACTCTGTTACTCCTGGTAAATCCCGTCCATAGGCATCTATATTTTGCCCCAGGAGAGTCACTTCTTTATAACCCAGCTCCCCTAACTCTATCATTTCCGCCTTAATTGCTGCTGGAGTGCGGGATTGTTCCACACCTCTTACTCCTGGCACAACACAATAAGTACAGCGTTCATTACAGCCATAAATCACATTTACCCAGGCTGTTACTTTACTTTCTCTTCTGGGTTTGGTGATATCTTCTACGATGTTTATTGCTTCTGTTGCTACTACTTGTTCCCCATTAAACACCTGTTCTAACAAATCCTCTAAGCGGTTTGCGTGCTGAGGGCCCATTACTAAATCTAATTCTGGTACCCGTCGCAAAAGTTGTTCTCCTTCTTGTTGAGCGACACAACCTGCCACTATCAACGTAAGGTCTGGTTGTTCATGTTTGCGTTTTGCTTGTCTTCCCAAATAAGAATAAACCTTTTGTTCCGCATTATCCCGAATTGTGCAGGTGTTATATAAAATTAAATCGGCATTATTGGGGTCTTCTGACCATTGGAAACCCATTTTTTCTAAAATACCTGCCATCCGCTCCGAGTCTGCCTTATTCATCTGACAGCCAAAGGTTACAATATTATAAAGGCGATTTTTTGTGGTCATAATCTTTTATCAATTATCAATTATCAATTATCAATTATCAATTATCACTGTAGGGGCGGGTAAGGTGACAATCTAGTAATCAAACCCATAACCTTTATATCAAAACCCGCCCCCGCCTCTGTCAATTATCAATTATCAATTATCTCGATGGTACGTGGTCAATTATAGAGGAGAAAGGGAGTTTTGAGCTAATATTTTTTATCTTATAATATAAATTGTAACTTAAATTGCACCTACAATTTTAACTGATAGTTGATAACTCTTAAAATAGCTTTAACTGTCGCTTACCATTAGGCAAAATCGTTGACCAATTTGTTTGCGCTTCCTTTAATTGTTCCTTAGTCACAGTTGCGCCACATAAATTTGCGCCACATAAATTTGCGCCTTTTAAATCTGCATTTTCCAGATTAGCATTGCGCAAATCAGCCCCCCGCATATCCGCTTCTTTCAAATTAGTTTTATACAAATAAGCTTTACTCAAATTTGCCTTCCGCAACAATGCCTTTCCTAAATCAGCACTATAAAAATTACAATTCGACAAATTCGCTTCCTGTAAATCTGTTTTATACAATTGAGATTGGCGAAAAACACAATCAGATAACTGTGCTTTTTTCAGATTCAGGTTACTTAAATTATGTTCTTCAAAATTCCTTCTTGCATCTTTAATATATCCTCTAATTACATCAACTTCTTTTAAGCTGGGTTTCGCTTTTTTTACTGGTTTCCCCCCCGCTTGCAACCTTGTTGTATCTTTATTTTGGAGCGTTGTTCTGGGGTTATTTATTGCTGTATTATTACTCTGAGAACCTGTTAGCTGCTGTCTGTCTTTTCTATTTTTCAGCATTTCCGCCAAATTTTTAGTCGCCGATGATTGCTGTGTTTTTAATTGAGAATTTCCTGCACTCAAAATGTTTGAATTTGGTAAATTTCCTATTTTATTCCCTTGTCTCTCAGTGTTTCGCTGGGTTAAGAGACCTTCTTTCAAAATATCTTCATAAGGAGCAACATCGAGAGCCTTGATCACCTCATCCGCACTTTTGTAGCGATTGCGGACGGAAACTTCCAACATTTTTCTCAAAACTGCGGCAAAATTGGGATTAATCTGTACATATTTCTCCCAAGCCAATTCCCCTGTTGCGTGATCTGTTTCTAGCTCTCTGGGGGATTTTCCTGTAAGTAAATAAAGACAGGTTGCTCCGAGGGCATAAATATCACTAGCATAAACTGGTCGCATGGCTAATTGCTCTGCTGGAGCAAAACCTGGAGTTCCCACAGAAAATTGAGTCAAAGCAGTTTGATCTGAATTTTTTGCCGCCATTGTATTCACCTGAGTTTTCACAGCACCAAAGTCGATTAATACCAGTTTTTTGTCTTGATCTCGACGGATAATGTTTGCTGGTTTAATATCTCGGTGAATCACTTTCATCGAATGAATGTATTGCAAAATTTGCAGGACTTCGTTTAAAAATTGCCTTACTCCTTCTTCGCTCAACGGGCCATTCTTTTTTACTTCTTTTTGTAGGTCACTGCCCCCAATATATTCTTGCACCAGATAAAACTGCTTATCTTCTTCAAAATAGTCTAACAACCTTGGCACTTGGGGATGATTCCCCACCTTTCCCAAGGTTTGTGCTTCGCGCTCAAATAAATCTCTTGCCATTTGAAAAATCCCAGGGTCATCTGTCATGGGACGTAGTTGTTTAACTACACACACTGGTGTCCCTGGAAGAGTGATATCAAGCGCGATAAATGTTGCTCCAAATCCTCCTTTCCCCAGTGTTTTCACCACACGAAAGCGTTTGTGTAGCACTAAATTTGAGCCACAAGCACTGCACAATTTGGCTCTGGGGTCATTTTTTGGCTGAGGACAGGACGGATTTAAGCAGTAGCTGTATATTTTAACCATCACTAATATAACATTTTCAGCGCTTCTAAGATTAAATTACTCTTTGGATTGATTTTTGTCACAGTAAGCACTCAACAGTAAGCAAACCTTCGAGGGAAGTTCCCAACACGATAGCCTAGTTTTTGGAGGAATTATGCTAATAATTAACTAAAGCTGGATGAATATTTGGGCAACTATACTAATACTGAGTGGTAATCTATGATTATTATTCTACCATGATTGAGGGTTTTGTGGTTATTTCCTTGATTTTTGGCGCTTCTGTGCTGACTTAAGGTAAGATCCAGGTTGAGTTAAGATTTGTATTACTTAATTTCCCTATTAGGGATTGAAACTTTTATATGCGCATTTCTTTGAACTGGTTGCGGGAATTAGTCGAAGTTACTCTTGAACCTGAAGCATTAGCTAAAATCTTAACTATGGCAGGGTTTGAGGTAGAAGGTATTGAAGACCAACGACAGGCCGCTGAGGGGGTGGTGGTGGGGAAAATTGTTGCTTGTCAACCCCATCCCAATGCGGATAAACTGCGTGTGTGTCAAGTTGATATTGGTGCTGCTCAACTCGCGCAGATTGTCTGTGGCGCTCCTAATGCTAGAACTGATATCTTAGTCCCTGTGGCAACTTTGGGAACTTATTTACCTGCGGTTGAGTTGAAAATCCGTCAAAGTAAGTTACGTGGTGTCTCTTCTGAGGGGATGATTTGCTCTCTAGCAGAGTTGGGTTTGGCTAAGGAGTCTTCTGGTATTCATATTTTCCCCCAGGATGACTTAAAACCAGGTCAGGATGTCCGCCCTTTGTTGGGGCTCGATGATGTTATTTTGGATTTGAGTGCAACAGCAAACCGCGCTGATGCTTTGACTATGGTGGGTGTGGCGCGGGAAGTTGCAGCGCTCACGGGTGCAAAGCTGAATTTACCCCAAACTCCAGTGATCTCTCTCGGGAGGATGGATGGGTCTTTAGGGGTGAAAATAACTGAGGAAAAAGCTTGTACTGCATATATTGGAACGGCGATCGCTGCTGTGAAAATTGCTCCTTCTCCTGATTGGCTACAGTGGCGACTTACTGCTGCTGGTGTGCGCCCAATTAATAATGTGGTAGATGCTACTAATTATATCCTTTTGGAGTGGGGTCAGCCTCTCCATGCTTTTGATCTGCAACGTCTTCAACAAGTGGCAGGAGGGGATAATTTAATGCTTGGGGTTCGTTTTGCTGGTAATAATGAGTCTCTTAAAACTCTGGATGGCAAAAATCGCCAGCTAAATTCCCAAAATCTCTTGATTACTGCTAACGATCGCCCAGTCGCTCTTGCAGGTGTTATGGGTGGTGAGGAAACGGAAGTCTATGAGGGAACAACAAATATTGTCCTTGAAGCTGCTCTGTTTGACCCTGTGGTTATTCGTCGTTCTTCTCGCAGTCAAAGTATCCGCACGGAAGCATCTGTGCGCTATGAGCGAGGGGTAAATCAGGTAGAATTGGAGATTGCTTGTTCGCGGGCGATCGCTCTGATTATTGAGCTGGCCGGCGGCACTGTAGTTACTCAAGCTGTTGCTGATGTTCGATCAGGAAAATGGAGTAATTCTATTTTACTGCGACTAGAACGTCTTCATCAGGTTCTGGGTTTGGTGAAACAAGGAGATACTATGACTCAAGTCCCCCCAGCAGCGGTGGAACGTATTCTGACTGATTTGGGTTGTAAACTCGAAGCAATGGAAGGAAAAAGTCAGGTTTGGAATGTTACTATTCCTCCCTATCGTTATCGGGATTTAGAAAGGGAAATTGACTTGATTGAGGAGGTAGCCCGTTTATATGGTTATGATAATTTCTGTGATAAATTGCCAGATCAAACCGAACCTGGGTATCTATCTTTTGAAGAGGCTTGGAAACGGAAAGTAAGGGCTGCTTTTCGTGCAGTTGGACTCACTGAAGTGGTTCAATATTCCCTTGTTAAACCAACAGGAGCGGAAATTGAATTAGCAAATCCTTTGTTGAGTGAATATTCGGCTCTGCGGACTAATTTGATTGCTGGATTAATTGATGCTTTTGCTTATAATCAATCTCAGGGAAATGGAGCTTTAAATGCTTTTGAAATAGGAAGTGTTTTCTGGCGGGAAGCAGGAGAAGAAAAAGAGGTGGAGCAGGTAGCTGGAATTATGGGCGGTGAATTAGAGCCTACTGGTCGCTGGACTAGAGGGGGGAAAGAGTCTCCTCTGACTTGGTATGAGGCTAAGGGGATGATCGAAAGTGTATTTAATAGTTGGGGTTTAACAGTGGAATATCAAGCAGAGCAGGGGGATGACCGCCTTCACCCAGGACGTACTGCGGCTTTATACTTGAAAGGGAAACCTTTGGGGATTTTTGGACAACTTCATCCCCAGTTACGTCGCGAACGGGATTTACCTGAAGCAGTGTATGTTTTTCAAATGAGTTTTGATGTCTTGTTGTCCAGTTTAGGGCAAGATGAAGTTAAAAGGTTTAAACCCTATTCTACTTATCCCGCTGTGGAAAGAGATTTGGCATTTTTTGCTCCAAGCAAAGTTGCAGTAAAAGATATTACGAAGGCGATCAAAAAAGCAGGGGGGGATTTATTGGCAGGGGTAGAATTGTTTGATGAATATCAAGGGAAAAATGTACCAGCAGGAGAGCGAAGTTTAGCATTTAGTTTGTTATATCGAGCAGGCGATCGCACTCTCACAGATCAAGATGTTGAACCTGTACATAATAAAATTAGGGAATCGCTGGCGGAACAATTTATGGTGACTCTAAGAAGTTAGATGGTGTGGGAGTTAATTGACATGGCAAAGTATATTATGTGGGGGAGCTATTGCGAAAATGCCCTCGAAAAACGCACTCCTTACCGTCAAGGACATTTAGATGGTTTAGCCAAACAAAAAGAAAGTGGGGTTTTAATTACTCTTGGCCCAAGTAAAGATAATACTAAGGTGTTTGGGATTTATGAAGCAGCAGATGAAGAAAATGTGCGTAAGTTAATTGAAGATGATCCTTATTGGCAAAATGGGATTTGGACTGAGTATGAAATTAAGGAATGGATCCAAGCTTTTTGAAGATTGAGAAAGTTAAGAAAAACAATAGGCAGGAACAGCCAGGAGCAACACTCAAAAGCACTGTAACAGATAAAAGCGATCGCCATGCCCAGATTCACTAAACTTAGATTAAGCTATAAATTAATCAAAAATAGGAGAAAACCAAAACTATGGTAGAGGTAGCAGTACGTCAAGAGCTAAATTTTAACAGCGAAATTTACAAAGATGCTTACAGCCGCATCAACGCAATCGTGATTGAAGGGGAACAAGAAGCAGCAGAAAATTATATATCAATGACAGAAATGCTGCCAGAACACAAAGAAGAACTGGTAAACCTTTCCAAAATGGAAAATCGGCATAAAAAAGGATTTATGGCCTGTGGGAAGAATTTAAGCGTTACCCCAGACATGGAGTATGCCAAAGAATTTTTCAGTCATCTCCATGGCAACTTCCAAAAAGCCAAAGCAGAAGGAAAGATTGTAACTTGCTTATTAATCCAAGCCTTAATTATCGAAGCCTTTGCTATTGCCGCTTATAATATATACATCCCAGTAGCAGATCCCTTTGCCAAAAAAATCACCGAAGGGGTAGTAGAAGACGAGTACACCCATCTCAACTTTGGGGAAATTTGGCTAGAAAAAAACTTTGCAGCAGCAAAAGCAGAATTAGAAGCAGCAAACAGCCAGAACTTGCCCCTGGTATGGAAAATGCTGAACCAAGTGGAAAAAGATGCCCGCAATTTGGGCATGGAAAAAGAAGCCTTAATCGAAGACTTCATGATTAGCTACGGAGAAGCCCTCAGTAAGATCGGTTTCAGTACCCGTGAAATTATGCGGATGTCTTCCGCAGGTTTGGCAGCAGCCTAAAAATTGGCGTTGCTGAATTGAAGCATGAAACCTTAAAGTAGCCAGAGCGGGGTGGAAAGTGGCCAGAGGGTTTGAGTTTGGTTAGTAGGGATTATAGTACTATAATTCATTACTCAAAAAACGCAACGCCGAAAAATTTACACCCCTCTTGGAGAAGAGGGGATTTTTTTAGATATAATTATTAAGAGGTTTCAAATTTTGTGAAAACGGTGAACAGTTATAGCTAGCGGGGGGATGTAATAAGAGCAGAACCTAGAGAGCCACCCAAGGGGGTCGAAAAACCAGGAGCAATTGATAACTGATAAATCATAACTGAGATATAATCATTAAGAGTGAACAGTTATAGATAGCTAATGGGTAATGAGGGGATGTAATAAACGCAGAACCTAGCCTTCCACCAAGGGGAGGTAGTCGAAAAACCAAGAGCAATTGATAACTGATAACTGATAAGTGATAACTGTCAAACCGTACCTGATTCTTGCCTAAAGCGATTAATAAATGTTTGGTCTTATCGGACATCTTACAAGTATAGAACACGCCCAAGCCGTTGCCGAAGAACTAGGCTACCCAGAATATGCTAATCAAGGACTAGATTTTTGGTGTTCAGCACCGCCGCAAATCGTAGATAACATTACCGTAACCAGTATCACAGGGCAAAAAATAGAAGGGCGGTATGTGGAATCTTGTTTTTTACCAGAAATGCTGACAAACCGCCGCATCAAAGCAGCCATACGCAAAATTTTAAATGCTATGGCACTGGCACAGAAAAACCACCTGGATATAACAGCATTGGGGGGGTTTTCATCAATTATTTTTGAAGAATTTGACCTGAAAAATAATAGACAGGTGCGCAATGTGGAGCTAGAATTTGAGCGATTTACCACAGGAAACACACACACAGCTTACGTGATTTGCCGTCAAGTAGAAGCAGTTGCCCCAAAATTAGGCATAGACTTAACAAAAGCAACAGTAGCTGTATGCGGAGCAACAGGAGACATAGGTAGCGCAGTATGTCGCTGGCTAGATGTAAGAACGGGGGTAGGGGAATTATTACTCATAGCCCGCAATCAAGAGAGATTACAAGATTTACAGGCAAACCTGGGCAGAGGGAAAATAATGAGCCTTGATGGAGCATTGGAAGAAGCAGATGTGCTAGTCTGGGTAGCGAGTATGCCCAAGGGAGTAGAAATAAAGCATACAGGGTTGAAAAAACCATCACTGCTGATAGATGGAGGATATCCGAAAAACCTCGGGACAAAAATACAGCATCCAGAGATTTGTGTATTAAAAGGGGGAATAGTCGAGCATTCCCTAGATATAGACTGGAAAATTATGGAAATTGTGGAAATGGAAGTACCAGGGCGGCAAATGTTCGCTTGTTTCGCAGAAGCAATGCTCCTAGAATTTGAAGGCCAGCGGACAAATTTTTCTTGGGGGCGAAATCAGATTACAGTAGAAAAAATGGAGATGATTGGTAAAGCTTCAGTGAAACACGGATTTAAACCAATATTGAACTGCTAGAGATGTCAAAAACAGAGCGAAGAACCTTTCTGCTAGATTTTGAGAAACCTTTGTGTGATCTGCAAGGGCGCATAAACCAGATCAGGGAATTGGCAGAAGAAAATAACGTGGATGTATCTGAGCAGATAATGCAATTGGAAGCAAGAGCAGAAGAACTGCGGCAGGAAATATTTAGTACGTTAACGCCGTCGCAGAGATTACAATTAGCCCGTCATCCGCGCCGACCAAGTACTCTGGATTATATACAGGGGATAACAGATGAATGGTTAGAAATGCACGGCGATCGCTGTGGAGGAGATGACCCAGCCTTGGTGGGGGGTGTAGCCCGTTTGGGAGGAAAACCAGTAGTAATACTAGGACACCAAAAAGGACGGGATACGAAAGATAATGTAGCTAGGAATTTTGGGATGGCATCCCCAGGAGGGTATCGGAAAGCAATGCGCTTAATGAAACACGCAAACCAGTTTGACCTGCCCATTATAACATTAATAGATACACCAGGAGCATGGGCAGGAGTAGAAGCAGAAAAACAGGGACAAGGAGAGGCGATCGCCTATAACCTGCGGGAAATGTTCTCTCTCAATGTACCAATTATTTGTACAGTGATTGGGGAAGGGGGTTCAGGGGGCGCATTAGGTATTGGCGTAGGAGACAGATTATTAATGTTAGAGCACGCAGTTTATACGGTAGCAACACCAGAAGCTTGTGCAGCTATTCTGTGGAAAGATGCAAAAAAATCACCCCAAGCCTGTGCTTCTTTGAAAATAACGGCACAAGATTTACAAGCATTAGGAATTATAGACTTCATTGTACCCGAACCGCCCAAGAGTGCCCACGCAGAGCCATTAAAAGCGGCAGAGCTACTGAAAAAAGCTCTGCTGGAAAATCTGGAAAAATTATCTATGATGACACCAGCAGAAAGGAAACAGTTGCGCTACCAAAAGTTTCGCAAACTGGGAGTGTTTAGTGAAAATTCAGCAGGAAAAATTGAGTGAACTGCACGGAATGTTATAATGAATTGGTAACAATTGTAACGAACCTCAAACCCGAGGTAAAAATTGGCAAGTGACCAGGAAGTTTTAGGCTGCCATCGCCAAACAGCAAACAGAATTTAAGCAATTAAAAGTAGAACATGAGTTTTCCACCTGGGCAAAAAAAGCGAGCCATAATCACAGGAGCTAGTAGCGGTATAGGTAAAGCCACAGCTTTAGCATTTGCGGGAGCAGGGATCGATGTGGCATTAGTCGCACGCTCACAAACTTCATTAGAGGCAGTAGCAACCGCAGCTCAAGAAGCAGGAGTGGAAGCTAAGGTATTTCAGATAGATTTAGCAAAGATTGAGGCGGTAAAAACAAAAATTGAGGCGATCGCAGCGGACTTCGGACCAATAGATATTTTGGTCAATAATGCGGGGATGGGCTATACTAACCTCCTCAGTGACACACCAATAGCCGACTGGCAAAAAATAATTGACCTCAATCTTACCTCTGTTTTTCAATGCGTTTTGGGGGTACTGCCCGAAATGCGACAAAGAGCTGCGGGAACGATTATCAATGTGGCTTCCATGGCTGCTAGTATGCCCATACCCCAGTGGGGGGCTTATGGGGTGAGTAAGGCAGGTTTAGTAGCATTTTCTAAAGTTCTAGCAGCAGAAGAAAGAGCAAATGGTATTAGAGTGATGACCATTTCTCCTGGAGCAGTCAATACTCCAATCTGGGATACTGACACAGTACAAGCGGACTTGAATCGTGCAGCGATGTTAAAACCAGAAACAGTCGCTGAGTTAATTCTCCAAATAGCGCTACTAAGTGCAGAAGCGGTGGTAGATGAATTAACAATTATGCCTAGTGCAGGCATTCTCTAATGGTTGATGGTTGAATTAGGGAACAATTAACCATCAACAATTAACCATCAACCATCAACTATTAACCATCAACCATCAACTATTAACCATCAACTATTAACTATTAACAATTAATTATGACAATAGCATCTTCCAACGGTTTAAATGGCTCTTTATCTTCCCAGATAGATTCAGGTTCAGATGTGCTTAATAGGACAAGCAAGACTGTAATTGAAGGAGTATTAAGTAGGCCAGATCGCAATACCCATAACGGGAAAGAAGCCAAAATCAAACCAGCATCAGAACAGGCAAAAGCAGAAATGATGAGTGCTGTACGGACAATGTTAGAGTCTGTAGGGGAAGATCCAGAGCGAGAAGGACTGTTAAAAACGCCAAAGCGAGTAGCTGAGGCAATGCAATTTCTTACTCAAGGCTATAATCAATCTCTCGAAAAGCTGGTTAATGGAGCTATTTTTGATGAAGGGCATAATGAAATGGTGCTAGTGCGGGATATAGATTTCTTTAGCCTGTGTGAACACCATATGCTGCCTTTTATGGGGAAAGCTCATGTAGCCTATATTCCCAAGCAAAAAGTGGTGGGTCTGAGTAAATTGGCGCGCATTGTCGAAATGTACTCAAGAAGATTACAGGTACAGGAGCGTCTCACTCGTGAAATAGCAGAAGCTATTCAAACGGTCTTAGAACCCCAGGGTGTAGCGGTTGTAATGGAAGCAACTCATATGTGTATGGCAATGCGCGGAGTGCAGAAACCAGGTTCCTGGACTGTAACAAGTGCTATGATAGGAATGTTTCAAGATGAGCAGAAAAGTCGGGAAGAATTTTTGAACCTGATTCGTCATCAACCGAATTTCTTTTAGTTATAGTTGATGATTCGATGATAGTTGGTTAAAGAGGAGGGTGACTCGCTTTAAGTCTTTGTCACCAGGAGAGCGCTCAAGGCCACTGGATAAGTCAATACCATCGGGTTGCAGTTGGGATAAAGCAACTTTGATGTTTTCAGGTGTTAGCCCCCCCGCTAAAAACCAAGGGAAAGTTGTTTGCCATTTGGCTAAAATATCCCAGTTGAGAGTTCGACCACTCCCCCCCAGTAACTGGGGATGATAAGCATCCAATAGTAGGGTATCAATGCAGTTAATGTAATTTAAAGTCAGGGATAAAGACTCCTGAGTTTTTATCCTCATGGCTTTGATGATTTCTCTACCTGGTAATAGCTGTCGGAGTGAATTACAAAACTCGGGAGATTCATCTCCATGAAGTTGCACTCCAGTTAAACCTGTGGCTGAGGCAATTTCAACAATTTCCTCCTGACTGGCATGAGCAAAAACGCCAATTTTGTCAATTTTGGGGGGAAGTTCCTTGACAATTGCTCGGATTTGTGTTAAAGAAACGTAGCGAGGAGATTGGGCAACACAAATAAAACCTAAAGCAGTTGCTCCCAAAGCGGCGATCGCCTTCCCTTGAGCTGGTTTGGTAATTCCACATATTTTAACCCGCATATAAAGAAATGTAAAAAAGAATAAAGAACTGTTAAAGATAGGGACAAAATAAGAGCAAAGATATTTATAATATTACTTCAAAATCAAATAAAAATCAACTGAGGAGGTAATCAAAATTTTGATGAACTCAACTTTGCTGTTCGCCGTTCAAACCGTTGTGCCCCAAACAACCGAGTGGAACTTTTCCGTAGCAATTATTATGATTGCGTGTAATATATTTGCCATTGCTATTGGTCGCTTTGCCATTCAGCAAGCTGGTTCTGGGCCAGATTTACCAGTAGGAAAGCCAGCTTTATGGAAAAACTTTGGCATTCCCGAACTTTTGGCAACTACCAGCTTTGGTCATATTTTAGGCGCAGGGTTGATCCTGGGGCTAGGTAGCGCAGGTATTCTCTAGGAGAATTAACAATTCAAGCACTGAAATAACCATGTGCCATTAATGGGTACGTGGTTATTATTCTTGAATTGGGTAAGAAGAGATATAATTAATCTTGGTGGCAGTTTGTTTATCGAGCAGCTCAAAAAAATATCAACCTATTCTCTGAAACGTCAGTGATTACTTTGACCCTATTACACCCTATCAAAGATGTCCCAGTTCAAAAATGGACTTTTGAACCAGACACAACTATTCGGATTGGGCGGTCAACAAAAAATGACGTAATTCTCTACAGTGCTGTAGTTTCCCGCCATCACCTCGAAATCAGACCGACTGATTCTCACTGGGAATTGGTCAATTTAGGGACAAATGGAACTTACGAAATTAAAACGGGCAAACGGATCAATCAAACTATAGTGGTGGATGGTATGATCATCTGTCTAGCGAAGTCAGGCCCGAAAATTCAGATTTCTTTAGACTCAGAAGAGACAAGACAAAGGCATGGGACAACAGAAAAAGATGATCAATCAACTCTTACTCAAGAACAAGTATCGAAAGATACAAAAGACACTTTAATTACATAAGTAGTGGCGGGTTGTTTGTGTGCGGCATTGCTGAATTGAGTCATGAATTTTTATCTTACAAAACCTACTAACCAAACCCTCTCCCCACTCACTGTATGCGTGTGTAATACTCGAAAAAACGCAACGCCCATTTTCTGAGTGGTTAGCAATAGCTGATATATAGTCTCAAAAACAGTAGTAAATTTTTCTGACAAATTCACTTCTAAACGAGTAGTCAAAGTTTGTTTTAACTCAATAGCACAATTGCTCAAAAACCATCAAAATCTTAATAAAACTTTACATAACAAACAAGCTAACTCTCTTGAGTGGAGGGGGCGGGATGTTATCCTGGCCCCTCCAAGGCATCTTTAGTTAGAGCTTCAACTTGAGCTAATGGGGGAAATTCCAGGTGGGTGATGGTACTCAACCACAAAAGGTATTCAATATTCCCAGCGGGCCCTGTTATGGGGGAGCTGGTTAAACCTCCATATTTCCAACCTTGATTTTGAGCAGCTTGGAGGATGGTGAAAATAGCTTGAGCCTGGTCTGTAGGATTGCGAACAACACCTTTCTTGCCGACTTTTGTCCGTCCCACTTCAAATTGAGGTTTTACCAGCAATACCACTTCTTTGAGTTTTACCAGCAAATCCCACAGGGGTGGGAGAACTTTTGTAAGGGAAATGAAGGATAAATCCATTACGCCTAAATCTGCTCGGGGGTTGTCACCATACAAATCAGTAGGGGTAAGGTAGCGAAAATTGGTTCTTTCTTTTAATATTAAACGTGGATCTGAGCGTAAACTCCAGGCAACTTGTCCATAGCCCACATCCACTCCATAAACCTGCTTTGCTCCATTTTGTAGTAAGCAATCGGTGAACCCCCCTGTAGAAATGCCACCATCTAGGCAGATACGCCCTTCTACAGAGATTTTAAACTCTTTTATGGCTTTTGAGAGCTTTTCGCCGCCGCGAGATACATAGGGCGGTTTTTCTAGGATTTGAAGGTGGGCTACGGGATCTACTTCAGTACCAGGTTTATCAATTACTCTGTCATTCACTTTTACTTCTCCTGCGCGAATTAGCCGCTGGGCTTTTTCTCTGGAGGGGCAAAGGTTGAGTGTAACTAGAAGGGTGTCAAGTCTTTGTTTTGGCATAATTAGTTTAGCAGGTTGGGGAATTATCAACCAATCTTGTAGGGCTGTGTTAAATGCAATGCGCTTTATTTGTTGTTCTGAAGCAACTCAAATTTTTTCATCCCTGCATGCTATAACAATCAACAATCAACCATCAACCATCAACCATCAACCATCAACCATCAACCATCAACCATCAACCATCAACAATTAACAAGACTAATAATGATTGCCAGATTGGCGATGATGTATGGCAGTTACTCCTTCTTGTAAAACTTTGCCTTTTTCAACTATTGCATAAATTACCCAGTGGTCGCCACATTCCATCCTGTTATCTACTTGACATTCAAGGTAAGCAAGGGCATCTTTGAGATAGGGTGAACCGTTTGCTGCTATTTCTGTTTCTACCCCCGCAAAACGGTTTTCTCCTGGGGTAAATGGTTTGAGGAAGTGTTTCATTAATCCTAAGTGCTTCCCTTCAGGGAGGATATTTAACACAAATTTATTGCCAGTATGTAATAAAGATTCGATCGCTCTTTCTTTGGCTACGGCGACGGTAAAACCTGGGGGGTTAAATGTAGCCTGTGATACCCAAGAAGCCAACATTGCGCCTCCGATTTCTTCTTTTTGGGTTGTCACTACACATAGAGAACCGACTATTCTGCCTAATGCTTGTTCCATCCGTGCTGTAGCTGAACTACTTACAGTTTGTTTAGGTTTGAGGGCGCGTTTGGCTTTTTTCAATGCTTGAGCAAAATCTGTCCCCGTCTCTTCACAGAATTTTATTGTAGTATCTGTGGGGGTAAATTTCACCCGAATACTTTCAAACCCTAAACGATATCCAGCATCGCGAAATTTACTTTCTAATAAGTCGATCGCTTCTCCACTCCAACCAAAGGAACCAAATACCCCAGCTAGTTTATTTTTATCTGTATTTGCTAAAGTTATTCCCAGGGCGGTTTGGATCTGGGTGGGTGCATGACCGCCTAATGTGGGGGAACCAAATATAAACCCTGCGCATTTTTGTACTGCTGCTTTAATTTGGGCACTTTCGGCAAATTCGGCGTTAATTGATTCTACCCCAACTCCCGCTTTGGTAATCCCACGGGCGATCGCTTGAGCTAAACTGGCTGTATTCCCGTAGGCTGAGGCATAAATTAAGGCTACTGTTAATTCTTGGGATTTTTGGGCGGCGGCCCATGTTTGATAAGCTGCTGTTAGTTCTGTTTTACCATAACGTACTAATGGCCCATGACCAGTGGCGTAGATTTTTGCGTCAAAACTCTTTAATTTTTCTAAGCTTATTTCCACTTGGCGGGCGTAGGGTGCCATGACACAATCAAAATAGTATCTTCTATCTTCTCGATATACTGCCCACCCTTCATCTAATACTTGTTCTCCACAGATATGGGCGCTAAAAAGTTTATCGGTAAAGAGTATTTCTGTTTTGGGGTCATAGGTACAAAGTAAGTCTGGATAGCGGGGGTTAGAAGTAGGAATAAATTCTAGATGATGTCCTTTTCCTAAGTCTAATGTTTCTTCCCCTTTCATTATTTTAATTTTTACATTTTTGGTTTCTGGATATTTATCCTCAAATAAACTTTGTAATAATTTGGCTCCTGGGTTAGAACAAATAAATGTTATTTGCGGTGCTAGCTGAAGTAAAGCGTTGAGCGTTACTAGGCGGTTAGGGTTGACATGACCGAGAATGACATAATCTATTTTTTTGATGTCGGTTCGTTCTTGAAGGGCGGTGAGGAAAATTTCCGTAAATGATTCTCCTGGGGGGTCAATTAATGCGGTTTTTTCTCCTTCAATTAAGTAACTGTTGGCTGTAGTTCCCCGTTCCAGGGCGTATTCGATCTCAAATTTTAGTCTGTCCCAAGTACGCGATCGCCATACTCTTGTTTCTGCTGCGACTGGTACTATTTGCACATCTCTTGGTTTTGTTTCTGTCATAATATTTTTAATGGATAATGTGGATGAATAATAAAATGGTTTGGGTAACTAATCATTTCACTCTTATCAGGAGTTTTAATCTATGTTAAAATCCGCGAACCAAAGAGCAAATATGGAGTTAGTGGATGGTAAATTAATTGAGAAAACAGGTATAACTTTCAGACCCGCACCAATTCAATTTTACCCCAAAGTTTTCCTTTAATTGCATAAATTTTTTCTTTTGAGGATAGTGGGGAAGCATTATTTATGAAATCTCAGTATTATTTAGCTTCTGGTTGTCAGGAAGTCTGGTTAGTTTTTCCTGAGAGTTTATGGCTCATTATTCTTACTTGAGAGCAACATCTCTGATTAACTTTGGGAGAAGTTGCTACTACTCAAACTGTTTTCCCTGGTTTTTCTGCCTTCTTGATCTGGTTAATTAGAAATTATGGGGGATAATATAGATAAAATCTGCTTGAGGATTTTGTTTTTCTGGTTTAAGTTGTTTCCATGCTTGCCAAGAAATGCCTAATTTTTCTAATAGTGTTATCTCAAATGATATTGCTTTATATTCCAGTTTAAAAGCTTTGGCTAAATCACCAACTAATTCCGTGTGCAATCTGGCTAATTTGTATTTTGTATTGTGTTTGCTTGCTTTCTTAGTTAGTTTTATTTGATACTCTAAATTGTTTCTTAACCGACCATGTTGGTTATCTTCAACACTCACCAGACAATTGACAGTTTCTTCTACAATTAATCTTTCTCTATTTAAACAATTGCGAGCTGCTTTAATCTCTCCTCTGACTAGGTTAAAAACTATGTTTGTTTTATATGCAAAATATCTAATGGAGATTATTTTCTGAAACCATTCTAGATTTAATTTGTTAATATCTTTCCTGATACTATTTAAATAAAACATGGCTATTTTTGAGGCGTTATCATAGAGGTTTTCTATTGGTTTACTGGCTTTTTTGGCTAATTCTTCATTCATTGTTGGCGCATTTAATAGCTGATCTATTATTTTAAATACAGGAATAAACGAGCCTGATAAACTTAAATTCAGCTTAATTTTCAACTGCAGATTTAGTTCTCGATAATCTGCTTCTATCTCTTCTACTTTTTCTGGGTTTTGGCTTAATTTACCTAAGATTAATTCCCAAGCCCAGCTTGAGGTTTCGGTGTAAAATAAATCTGCTAGAGCAGCGGAGTTAATTTCTGAATATATCTTGTCTATTGTAGTCTGAGTTTCCCGTAACCAGCCGATAATTTGCTGTTGATTTTCTCTCGATACAATTAATCTTCCTTGACGGATATATTCTCCCGAGTCTATGCTGGCTTGAATGTGGTCGGGCAGTTTAAAAGTTACATCTACTTTTGTCATTGGTCGGCAGGTAATTAGTCAATCATTGGTCGGCAGGTCATTAGAATGAGCTTAGACTAATAACCGAGAGGGCGGGTTTTGAGCTTAAATTTATTATCCTGTTACCCGCCCCTAGGCACCAATTAATAATAATTGCCTACTTTGCGATGGTGGACGGCGGTCAGTGAGTCAGGTTGGGAGACACGCCCATCTGTTACTTTACTATAAACCACCCAGTGATCTGAACATTCCATGCGGCTAATTACTTCACATTCTAAATAGGCGAGGGCATCTTTTAAGATGGGGGAACCATTAGTTGCGGTTTGGGTTTTTACTCCTGCAAAACGATCTGCTCCTGGGGGAAAACGTTTGAGGAAATGCTTCATTAATGGTTGATAATTCCCTTCTTCTAAGACATTTAAAACAAAGCGATCGCCTACTTGCATTAATGATTCTATCGCTCTGTCTTTTGCTACTGCTACGGTAAACCCTGGTGGGTCAAAACTTGCTTGTGTTACCCATGATGCTAACATTGCTCCACTGGCGTTTCCTTTTGTGGCAGTAATAATATATAAACCGCCACTTAGCCTTCCCAGTGCTTTCTCTAAGTCATTGTCAAAGGATTTTCTTTGCTTAATTGAGCTTTCGCGGGTTAACATTTGTCCTAAGTCTGTTCCTGCTTCTTCACATAATTGATATTGTAATTCTCCAGGAGTGTCCTTGAGGCGAATTGAGGGGAATGCTTTGGTTAGTCCTACTTCCATAAATTTGGTTAAGATGGGATCGATGGGTTCATCATTGCCTCCGTAGGATTCAAATATGCCTATGACTTGTTTTTTGTTGGCTGCTGCTAATATTGTGCCAATATTAGTGGTTGTTTCTTTTAAATTCTCACCTCCAAGTGGGGGCATTCCTAACACTATTCCTGCTGCACGACTAACTAATTCTTGCACATCTTGGGGGTCGGCTACTTTTAAGTCCACCATTTCTACTGCTACCCCTGTTTTGGTAATTCCTTTTGCTATTGCTTGGGCCATGCGATCGCTATATCCATAGTCGGAGATATAAAACACGCCTACTGTTTTTTCTCCTTTACTTTGCTCTTGACTCCAATGGCGATATCTGCTTAATAATTCATGCGTATTATGACGCAATAATGGGCCATGTCCATTGGCTACTGTTGTAACTTCTCCCAGTTGTTCCATTCTTTTCATGGCGGCAATGACGGAACGGGCATTGGGTGCCATGAGGCATTCATAATAGAAACGGTAGTCTGCTTCGATCGCTCCTAAGTCTTCATCAAACAATTTGTCATCGCAGTAGTGCATTCCAAATGCGTCGCAGGTAAACATCACTCGGGTCCCATGATCATAACTGAAGATGGTGTCTGGCCAGTGCAGGTTAGGAGCATTGACAAATTCTATTATATGACCTTTGCCTAAGTCCAGGGTATCGCCATTTTTGACGATTTTCTGTCTCATTGGTTGATGGATAAAACCCTCTAGAAATTGAATGGCTATTTTTGAACCTACCACTACTGCATCTGGTGCTAGTTGCAGCACATCTTTTACCAATCCACTGTGATCTGGTTCTGTGTGGGAGATAATTAAATAGTCTATTTCCTGGGGATTAATTAATCCTGTGAGTAGTTCTAGATATAGTTTTTGGAATTTTTTGTGGGATGTATCGACTAAAGCTGTTTTCTCTGACCGAATGATATAGGAGTTATAGGTTGTTCCATTTTGCAGGCCAAATTCAATATCAAAGCGATCGCGATCCCAGTCGAGGGAGCGGATTGCTGTTGTATCCGCCGCTATTTCCTGGCTCTGCATTGTCAACCGTTTTTCGATTTTTACTGGGGTTGCTACCATCAATCCTCTCCTTTTTTCTTTTTCTTTTTATTCTGACATATCTTTTTGATTTTGGGATAATGATTTAATTTTGATTTGCCCCACTTCCTTTTACTGCACCCGTTAGGAACAGTCTATTTAAACATTTTATCCTTTCAATAATTATCCATTATCTCTTATCTCTTATCTATAACTATTCGGAGTGGGGAGTATTTATCCTATTTTTTTATTGTTACAAGATTGATACAGAATGAATGACTAATGACTATAGCAAAGATAATATTTTTTAAGAGCATCTGTTCATGCTCTTGGGCACAACACTTGCCAATACCAATCCAAGCACTTATAATGACTAACTGGTTATTAATAATTGGTAATTCTAGATTCCATCTATTTAAACATTTTAT
>JADQBC010000112.1 GCA_016903655.1 Gomphosphaeria aponina SAG 52.96 = DSM 107014 | reverse complement strand
ACGTCAAGCAGACAATATCCCTGGGAAAGAAGGAAATGATATCATCTTGGGGTGGGAAGGAAATGATACTTTACTAGGAGAGAGTGGAAACGACTCCCTGCTAGGAGAAAATGGCAATGACTCCCTAGATGGAGGTGCAGGAAAGGATACTATGGCTGGCGGTTCAGGAAATGACATATATGCTGTATCCGAAACCGCAGACGTTGTTATCGAAGCAGCTAACGCAGGGACAGATGTAGTAAATACCTCAGCAGATACCTATACCCTCTCTAAAGAAGTAGAAAACCTCATTCTCACAGGGACAGGTAATATTAACGGTACAGGAAACCAACTCAACAATAATATTACTGGTAACTCTGGGAATAATGCAATAGATGGAGCAGGTGGCAGTGATACAATGGCAGGAGGTGCAGGCGATGATACTTATACAGTAACAGAAGAAACAGACATAGTAATAGAAAATGTTGACGCAGGTACAGATACAGTCAAAACTCCTATTACCCACGCCCTAGTTGAAAATGTAGAGAACATCATTCTCACAGGGACAAATAATGTAAACGCCACAGGAAACGCCCTTAACAACCAACTAACAGGAAACTCTGGCAATAATAACCTAGACGGGGCTGGGGGAAATAATATCCTAGACGGAGCAGGGGGAAATGATAGTATGGCAGGGGGGACAGGAAATGATACCTATATAGTAACAGAAACAGGGGACAAAGTTACAGAAGCAGTTAACGCGGGCACAGATGTAGTAATTTCTACAGTTAATCATACTTTAGCTAATAATACAGAAACCCTCAACCTCCAAGGTACAGCTAATATTAATGGAACAGGAAACTCAGGCAATAATAATATAACAGGAAACTCTGGCAACAACATTATCGATGGTGGTGCAGGAAAGGATACAATGGGTGGAGGTACAGGAAACGATATCTATACAGTTTCTGAGACAGCCGACGTAATCATAGAAGCAGCCAACGCAGGTACAGATACAGTCAACACTCCGATCACATTAACCCTAACCGCCAATGTAGAAAAAATTGTTCTCACAGGGAAAGGTAATATAAATGCAACAGGAAACACCTTAGCCAATAACCTGACAGGAAACTCTGGGAATAACACCCTAGATGGTGGTGGAGGAAACGATAGTATGGCAGGAGGTGCAGGCAATGATATTTATACCGTATCCCAAAAAGGAGATGAAGTCATAGAAGCAGCCAACGCTGGTACAGATGTAGTAAACGCCTCGGTTAACCACGAGCTGGATGCCAACGTAGAAAAAATGAACTTAACTGGTACAGGTGACATAGACGGCAACGGAAACTCTGGTGACAATATAATAACAGGAAATTCTGGTAGCAACACAATAAATAGCAAAGCAGGGAATGATATTTTAGATGGAGGGACAGGAGAAGATATTCTGATAGGAGGTACAGGAAATGATATTTATGTTGTATCAGAAAAAGAAGATGTGGTTATCGAAAAAACCAACGCTGGTACAGATACAGTCAACTCTTTTATTGCCTACAGTTTAGGGAATAACTTAAACTTAGAAAACCTCATCCTGATAGGGACTGCTAATATAAATGGCACGGGAAACACTCTTGACAATCTTATCACAGGAAACTCAGGGAATAATACTTTAAATGGAGGAAATGGAAACGATATCCTCACAGGAGGAAATGGGAATGATATTCTGGTAGGAGGTGCGGGGGCAGATAAGTTTATGTTTAATGCACCTTCCGAGAGAATAGACACAATACAAGGTTTCCTTCCAGGGACAGATAAAATCTGTATCAACAAAGTAGGGTTTAATAATTTGGAGACTATCCAACTTGTTTACAATTCAGATACCATTCCTAATACATTGCCTACCTTTATTTACAACACAACTGGAACTAATGGGTTACTTTCCTTTGACCCAGATGGTTCAGGAGTAGGTGGTGCGACACAGTTTGCTACACTGACAGGGAAACCCGCATTAACTGCCAGTGATATGACAATTTTCTAACATTAGATCTTTGGCGAAATTACGAAAAAATGTATTCCTGAGCGAAGAGCTTAGGGATACATTTTTTATTTATTAAGATAAGTAGGTAGGCAAAATTAATGGCATATTGGTTTGAAAAAAAGTTAATAAGACAAGGGCGATCGCCCTTGTCCTAAAGACAATAATTTTGCACAAGTACTTATAAAACATAAAGGAAAAAAAATACTAACCAAACTCAAACCCTCTCCCCATCATTCAAACCAACCTCCGAAACCAGATCTTGAAACCAGGTTTCAAAGCGATCGCCTAACCCGACTAAAGAATATTCTTGTTCTGCTTGTTCACGACATAATTTTCTGTCAATTTGATCTATATTTCCGATCGCTTCTACCAACTCTGTAATACTATCTGGCAGAACTAAAAAACCTGTTTTTCCATGTTGAACAATTTCTGCTGGCCCTCCACGTAGATATGCAATTACTGGAACACCACAAGCCAAGGCTTCAATGGCTACATTCCCAAAAGCTTCTACCCAGCGGGGTGTCATTAATAATGCTCGACATTTACCCAATTCTTGTTGCAGGTTTTCTGTGCTTAAAAATCCCATATATTCCATCGGTGCAGCTGGATAATCTTGACAAATTTGTTCCCAATATTCTTGAACCTGTATTTTCCCAAAAATCTTTAATTTGGTTTCAGTAATTTCAGCAGCTTCAACCGCATCTTCTAAAGCTTTTTCTGGAGCAATACGCCCTAACCAAGCAAGAGCATTGTCTGGTTTTTCACAAAATTCATACATAGATAAATCAATACCACTTCCCAATATTTTACAGGAAGAAGCAAAAGGAAAAGTTGCCGCTTGAGACTGGGTATAAACCCCAAGAGTACCAGGAAAATTTTGGGCTACTTGTGCCATAATTTCATCAAGAGCAATAGAAAGAGAACCCATACTAACAAAATGAGCAATCTTACATTGAAAAAAAGGTGTTAAGTAAAAAGGCAACCAATCAAAAGCAAAATTAACGATTAAATCGTAGTCAGATTGAACAGTGCGAGCATAATCCCACATTTTCCCTAACACAGAATTTTCTGGCATTTGAATAGGGAGATCTCGCCCTTGAGTTTGGGCATGAATTTGGAGATTTCCTGGTATTTCTTCAATGCTCAGATCACCCCACACTGAGTGAGCTGGTGCAACTATTTTAACTTGGTGACCTCGGCGCAACATTTCAACGGCCAAATTAGTTAAAGTTAATTCTACACCGCCTCCCAATCCAGAACCCAGTGGGCCCACAGGAGTGGAAATAAACAATAATTTCAGCATTTTTATTAATCATTTAGTTGTTGTTTTCTTCTACAGCAGACATATCCAAAGAATTGGCAATATTTTGATTTGGGGATAATCTTTCTCCTGGAGGGGGTAGCTGAATAAGATTTAACTTTTCCATCGCCCAATAAGCTGTTTCTCGCACTTCTTGATCTGGATCATTATTTCTAGTATGAGCTAATAATTGGCGAACTTGTGACATTAACTCATAGATTTTAGTTATATCCCGAATGGCATTTTTCCGCACTTGGGGATTTTGATCTTGGAGGGAGATCATTAATGCTTGATTCATTGGTTTGATGGTGCGAGTCCCTATTTGGGATAATGCTTCTAAAATGAGGCTGCGCTCTTGGGAGTTTGACTCTAACATCATTTCTACTAGGGGTTTGATCACTCTCGAGTCTCCCAGGCGTGCTAATTCCCAAATAGCTCGGCGACGTTTTTTCGGGTCATTTTCCTGTAAATCACTAATTAATTCATTGATTATTTCAATATTAGTAATGCGGGTAGTTTTTTCGATGGCAAAAGAATTATTTTCTGGAGTCTTGACTGCTAGATTTTTCCGTTTTTTTACTTTTTTTCGCCTTGATTTTAATGCTGATTCCTTTTCTGGCTCTGGCAATGCTTCTCCTTCTGGTTTGGCTACACTAAATACCAAGAACAGAGTGTATAAGAAAATAAAAGCGATCGCTAATGCCAATAATAACCAAAATATCCCTGTGGGCAGCTTACTTGATTTTTCTTCTTCCCCACTTCTGGCGAGATAACTTTGCACATTATTGATCGCTTCCTGGGCATAAAAATCATCTGGTCTTAAAATTTTTGCTTGCTCAAACTGCCTTAAAGCTGTTGGATAATCTCTTGTTTCTGTTGCCGTATATCCCGCTGTCATATAGTTATCATAAGCAAATTTTGTGCCATTGGAGTTTGCTTGTTGCTCTATTAGATTCTGAGGACTCAATGCCAATGCTAACTGAAAATTTATGCTGGCTGTTTCATCTTCTTTTTTGGTTATAGCTGCGTAGCCTTTCTTCAGATCCAGATCATCATGATTATTGGCTGGCACTTGTGCGGCCAGGCCAAGAGTGAGACTTAAGTTAGTTGTGGCAAAATTGGAGCTATTGCTGGGGGCAAAGCTCAGGGAAGTCAGGACACCAAGTACAATTAAATTCAATAGATAGTGCATGATTTAAGGAATCAGGGGCTTGACAGTGCAGCTAGTGTTAGAGCACGCGCTTAACTTTCTCTAGCTTATTGCTGCACTGATTATTTTTTCTGCCTCACCTATTTCTTTGTTATTTTAACAGCCACTTCTTCTTTTACCAACTTTTCTGCAGGCCATAAAGACAGAGGTTTAAAATTACTAAATTGCTGAGACAGTTTTTCCCGTTGGTTAATTAGATAGATACTCAGAATGGTGAGACATACGCCCCCCCATTGTAGCGGGGTAAGTACTTCTGCTAAAAATACTTTGCCAAATCCGAGAGCGAAGACTGGAGTGAGGAAAGTGAGAGCGCTCAGACTGGTAAGATTACCCGCAGAGGCGAGGTAGAAAAAGATGCCATAGGCGATCGCACTGCCAAACACTGTGGCATAACCCAGAGCTAACCAGTTGCCCCAATCTAAAGATACCCACTGTTGTGACTCCCACATTCGAGAAAGGATAAATAACAATAATCCGCCTAAAATCATGTGCCAACCTGTGGCTACTACTGGGTCTGCATAGCGACTAACATAGCGGATAGTCACAGTTCCCACTGCCATTGATAAGGAGGCTAACAACATCAGCCATTCTCCATTATTAAACAGGTTCTGCCAATGGAAAGCAATATTTATTCTGGCTTCAAATAAGTTAAAAATCCATTCATCAGGTAAACCAATTAAGCTTATGCCTAAAATCCCCATTCCTAAGCCAAAAAAACCCCATAAACCAATAGTTTCTGCAAATAGCCAACTGGAGAGCAATGCTACTACTAGAGGTTGAGAGTCAATCATTGCTGATCCTAAACCTGCACCAGTCCTTACCAATCCCTCAGCGAGAAATCCTTGAAACATGGCTGCATCTATTAGTCCAAAAAAGCTAATCCATAACCATGCTTGCCATTTTTGCGGTTGGGGTTTTCCTAATATTGCTGCTACTGCTAATACTAAAATTCCTGCTGGTAGCAACCGCACTCCTGCCATAAATAATGGTGTTGTATTAACAATAACTCCTTTCATCGCTACCATTGATGTTCCCCACAGAAAAAAGGGAGCAATCAGTAATATTAGTGACCATAGGGATTTTCTTGGGTTCAATTCCATTTTTTCTTTGCTTTTGTAATTTTATTTCTTGTTTTCACCTTGAAAAATTTGTAACTTTAAGTAAGTTTTTATACTTAACAGTTCAGGGCAACTAAAATCATTAGACATGAGTGCGAAACTAAAACCAAAATCAATTTTTATATTTATTTCATGTAAAACTCTCCCTACTCCCCCTCCCTACTCCCAAAAAATAGAATGTATGCCAGAATGTCTATTAGATTTCTGGAGCTGGCATAACTTGTAAACCGCCACAACAGGATAATTTTCCCTGTGTCAAATTAACTGCCTGAAGGTCAACTAGTGGTCCAAAATCCACGGCAAAATCATTAATGGTTACAATGGGCAATTGGGGCAAACCTTCAAGACAAAGAGGATCTAAGTGCAAAACTTGACTATTTATTAAAGCCAACCCCATAGTAATCATGATCTGCTGGTTAATATTGTTATTTAAATTACCAATCAAAGTAACTTTATCCTGATTAATTGTGACATCAGACCAGTAAATTTGATTGTCTTGTAAAATAGATTTAGGGTTGTGGTCTAAAGATTTGAGGATTGTGGTAAACAAATCATTTAAACCCTGAGATAATAAGGGAGAAGAGAGAGAAGCTCGTAACTGAGACTCGGCTACAAGGAGTTTACCTGTAACCTTAATTGGTGCTAAAAGATTGAGAGGTTTACCTTTGAGGATAGCACCCAGGTTAACGCGAATATTCTCTGCAGTCAGATCTATGTCACCGACATGAATACCTTGATAAACAGCACCATGGGATTGAAGGAAGACAGTAGGAATATAGCCTTGAAGCAGTTGGCGATCGCTGCTTTGAATTTTCAACTCGAGGCCCATCACGAGCTCCACCTGGGTTTTTAACCACAGTTGAATGGCCTGTGACAGTATTTTACTAATTATTTTTGTTTCAGTTTTCCTCATCTTGCTTGAGAGATAGTGTACTTGCACAAGTATAAGAAATTGAGAGAAAAGGTGCAAAAAGCGGATAACTATCAACTATCAACTATATTAAAATTGCAGTGGTAAGTATCAGAGCAAAGCAGATGAAAGAAAGAGTGCAAAAAATCTTGTCTCAGTGGGGTATTTCCTCACGGCGGGAAGCAGAGAAAATGATTCTCGCAGGCAGGGTAAAACTTAATGGCAAACTGGTAGAATTAGGGCAAACAGCAGATCCACGTAAAGATCGCCTACAGGTTGATGGAGTAGTCATTAAACATCGTCCCCAAACCATCTATCTCCTCCTCAATAAACCTGCAGGAGTAGTCAGTACTTGTCGCGATCCGCAAAATCGTTCTACAGTTCTCGATTTACTACCTTCTGAATTACGCACTGGGCAAGGACTCCACCCAGTGGGGCGACTAGACGGGGCATCTACTGGGGCATTACTCCTCACCAATGATGGAGAATTAACCATGCGGCTGACTCATCCGAGGTATCATTTACCGAAAACCTATGAGGTTTGGGTGCAAGGTCATCCTTCAGCAACGGTACTAAAAACCTGGCGTGAGGGGGTGATGTTGTTAGGAAAACTAACTCTCCCCGCTGAAGTTCAAGTAATTCATCGGACAACAGAAAAAACACTTTTAAAAGTGGTAATGACTGAAGGGAGAAACCGTCAGATCCGCCAGCTCGCCGAGCAACTTGGCTATGAAGTGATTAAACTACACCGCACTGCAATTGATGCCATTCAACTCCAACCACCTAAGGCTCCTATGTTACCTAGTGGTCACTATCGCTTTTTAAAAGAGTTTGAGGTATTGTTGCTAAAAAGTAAGGTTGGGCTTTAGAGGGGTTGACGGCCATAGAGATAAGTAAGGTGTTTAAGGTGTTGGGCGATGTCTGGGGTTAAAGCTTCGGGGCGATAACGCCAACTCCAATTATCTTCAATGGTACTCGGAGTGTTCATTTTTGCCCAGGTACTTAATCCCAAAATATCCTGTAGGGGAAATATAGCAGAGTTGGCTACAGAACTCAGGGCAAGACGGATCAGACTCCAATTAATTCCTTCAGGGCAAATACCGCCTAAATGGTTCACAACCCTTGCTTTTTCGACAAATGAGCGCTCCTCAAACCACCCCAAGGTCGTGTTATTATCGTGAGTACCTGTATAAACCACACAATTGCGGTTACTGTAATTGAAGGGTAAAAAGGGATTGGCCCGATCAGAGTCAAAGGCAAAGTGGAGTATTTTCATGCCTGGAAATTCAAATTTATCCCGCAATGCTTCTACTTCTTTTGTAATTACTCCCAGGTCTTCTGCTACAATTGGTAATTCTCCTAGTTCTTTTAGTAAAATAGTAAAGAAAGCTTCTCCTGGTGCTTCAATCCACTCCCCATTCATGGCTGTTGTTTCCCCTTGTGGCACTGCCCAGTAAGCTTCAAAACCTCGAAAATGGTCGATGCGTATAATGTCCACATACTCTAACATTCCCTGAATGCGCCGCACCCACCACTGAAAATTATCTTGTTCTAACTTTTCCCAGTTATACACAGGATTGCCCCAAAGTTGTCCTGTTTCACTAAAATAATCTGGGGGAACACCTGCCATTAAAGTTGCTGCTCCTGTTGCTTCATCTAAACAAAATATCTCCCGATTTGCCCAAACATCAACGCTATCGTGGGCTACATAAATGGGAATATCACCAAAGATTTTAATCCCCTTTTCATTGGCGTATTGTTTTAATTCTTTCCACTGCCGAAAGAACTCAAATTGCATAAATTTATGGTAAAATATTTGGTCAGTGAGCCGCTGATTCCATTGAGCTATTGCTTCTGGTTGTCTGGTGGCGATCGCCTTATCCCAGTGCATCCAACTTGCACCATTATTGGCTTCTTTTATTGCCATAAATAAGCCATAATCATCTAACCAATCAGCTTGACTTTCACAAAATTCTAAAAATTCTTTTTGCTCCCATTCTTCTCTCTGTTTAAAATTCTCACCAGCCTTTTGTAACAATGGCATTTTGGTTGTTCTTACCAAATCATAGTTAACTCGATCCCGAGGAAATTCTGGCAATTTTTCTAAATCTTCCTCAGACAATAACCCTTTCTCTTGCAGTTTTTCTGGGCTAATTAATAGGGGATTTCCTGCTAAGGCAGAATAAGATGAATAAGGGGAATTTCCCCATCCTGTTGGCCCTAATGGTAATATTTGCCATATTTGTTGGCCACTTTCTCCCAGAAAATCAATAAATTCATAAGCTTGTGAACCTAAATCTCCTATTCCATATTTACTTGGTAATGATGTGGGATGTAACAAAATTCCACTTGAACGAACTTTAAACATAAAATTTTTTCCTTGATTAACCTTCAACCTTCAACCTTCAACCTTCAACAATTATGAAAAAAATAATCTTAACTCTAGCAGCAATATTAAGCACCATAACAGTGGCACAAGCCGAGAACCTTTCCCATCTAAACCAGCTACTTTCTACCAAACAATGTCCCCAGTGTGATTTAAGTGGTAGTGGTTTGGTAATGTCAAACCTATCTGGAGCAAACCTGAGTGGGGCTAATTTAACCAGTGCTAATTTGAGTCAAGCAAACCTCACTGGTGCTAACCTGAGTGGTGCTAATTTAGTGGGTGCTTCTTTGTATGGCGCAAACCTGACTGGGGCTAATTTGAGCGGTGCTAATGTAACCAGTACGGACTTGAGAAATGCCTACTTCTACAATGCTAATTTAACTGATGTACAATTAGATACAGCTTATTTACAGGGAGCAATGGGTTTACCTGAAAATGCGGGACGACCAGATCAGTTTCAGCGCTGGGGGCTGACAGAAGCAGGTAGAGGTAATTATACAGCAGCGATTAACCATTATAACCAAGCATTGAACCTTGAGCCAAATTATGCTCCTGCTTATTTAGCACGGGGACTTGCTTATTACCGTCTCGGAAATAAAGTTCAAGCAACTCAAGATGCTAATACTGCTGCTGAATTGTTTGAATCTCAAGGACATACACAAGGATATCAAGCGACGCAAAGTTTTATTCAGGGGATGGAGTTAACTCGTCAAGCAGCCGAAGAAAGGGCAGAAGCCTCCTCAGGAGGTTCAGGTTTAGGTAATGCACTGAAAGGGGTTTTGCCAATGTTATTACAATTGCTATTATAAGTTGATTGTTGATGGTTGATTGTTGATTGTTGATGGTTGATTGTTGATGGTCATTAGTCCTTTAAATAACGGTAATATTTCCAGATATCCCAATAGGGACAACCTGGTTTAATCTTCATTCCTGCCCAATGTAAATATTGTAGCGGTTGGTTGGTTTTGGGGTCAATTAAAATATTTCCTTGTCTTTGAAAATGAGGACTTCCTGCCCAGTTTCCTGGCCCTTTATGGGGTTTTTGTACTAAATTCAACCTCCTTTTAATCCGTTTCAGAATGAGATAATTAATAATTGGTTGGTCTGAGGTTTTTTGAGCAAAGTCAAAGTATTCTGGATGCTGCGCACATTCTCTAAAAGTTTCCCATAATTCTGTTTCCGTAATTAATCCCTTTTTCCCTCCCCAAAATCCCCCATTAAAGATATCTTTAATTTCCTGTTCAGTAAAAATCCCATCTGCCATTATTTTTGAGGTAAATACATTGGTTAAACCTGATTTGTATTGGTAATCGCAACAGATAAAATCATAATCTTGGAGATAGTTGAGATTATTTATAATCTTTTCAAATACAACAATATCTGTGTCCAGATATAAAAACTCATTAAATTCCCCAAACCAACAAGCTTGTTTGCGAAACTGATGGGGACGGGCAAAAAAATTCTGACCGAAAATGTGATCTATTTTTGGGGTTAGACTTTGGAGAAAATCTAAATTGTGAAATAGTTTCACCCCGTAGGAATTGTTTAAAAGTTTGGCGATCGCTTGATATTTTTCATCATAAGGAATCAATACTATAGGCGTTTCTTGGTCAAATTTTTTGATACTATTTAGTAAAGCGATCGCTTCTTCACTTACTCTATCATTTGCTACAATATAAATTCCCTTCATGGTTGATTGTTGATGGTTGATGGAGATAGCGATAATATAAAAACACATCCCGATAGGGAAAATCAATATTTTCTCCTGCACATACCCGAGCAAATAAACGAGGAGATAACCCAATATAATGAAGATAAGTTAAGCGTCGTCCTTTGTCATAAAGAATATTATCTTGAGCTTGAAAATGATTAGAAGTAACACAACAACCCGTTCTTTCATTGGGCGGTAAATTTAGAGCAAAATTATAAATTGAACAACCAGATCTCATCATCATATAATTAATTATAGTTTGGTCTGGAGCTAAAGGATAAAGAATTTCTGCCTCTCCTGTTTTTAATTGCGCCAGTAACCAATTTCTCTTTTCTTGGTCAAACAAACCCTTTTTTGAGGCGTAGAAACCAGAACAAAATATTTCCCTTTCCCTTCTTACTGGGGGAAAGATGGTTGTTAATCGCGGGGAAGAGATTTGATAAACATGACTGGGGTCTTTATACTGAAAATCATAAACAACACAGTCATGGTATTCTAATTGGGAAAAGATTTGATGCACAGCTCCCATAAGTAAAGTATCGGCATCGAGATAGAGAAAGCGCTCCATCGGGCCATCAAAAGCGCAAAAGCGTCGATGGGTACCAAAACGATGATAATTGTTACTGCCTACTTGCCGCCAAACTTTTCTAGCTGTAGGATGGATGTCCCAAACTGCCTGAGCAAAATTATCCCATGTTTGGAGAGAATCAGCATGATCATATAACATCACATGAGAGCGTTTGGCAATCTCCGCTGCAATTTTTTCTGTATTATTGTCGTAAGGATAAACCCAGACGGGGATGTTTTTGCCTAAAACAGCTTCAATGCTGTTAAGAAGAGCAACCAATTGGTCATAAACCCTGTCATTGGCGAGAGTACAAATGCCATCCATGAGATTAGTCTAATGATCGGATAAGATGAGAGAGCCAGGGGAGCAAATTAAGCTGGTGGAGAATAATTTGTCTAGCAGAGGCGATCGCCTCTTTAGCAGCATACCAAGCATCTAGTGTAGAAGTCACTGCTTGAATATACTCAATTCCTTTTTGATCCAAACTCGGCAACCGAAGAAAGCTTCCTGGAGGCAGTAATTTATCGGCTGCCGTGCCACCATAATAAATAGGCAAACACCAGGCTAATAAAGCATCCCACAGTTTCTCACTCACATACAAATCATTCTGGGCGTAGTTTTCAATGGCGAGATTGTAATAATAAGGAGCGATCGCATTCCATTTATTTTTCACCGTACCATAACCTAAAGCCCAGTCTGGCAGACAGCGGCCATACAGATGGAAGTTTACCTGATTTTCTCGCAGCAGTCGCAAAAATGCCAAACGACGACGATGGTTTTCCGTGCGCTCTATCCCCGAAGTTATCCAGCAGCAAAGCTGATTTTTTGTTGGTACACCCATTTCGTTTAATTCGCGGAAAGAGTTAGCATGATACCAGATAGCTGGCATATAGTGGGGAATAGGGGCAAATTCATCGGGTCCAGATATGTAGCCACAATACTGATATGCTGCTGTATAATTTGCCTTATTTTGTGCCACTATTTTAGGTAGAGGAGGTTCCCGCATTAAATAAATAATGCGCTCTTGGGGAACACCCCGCAAGAGGGAGGAGATAGCTGGTTTTTTTTCTCGCCAAAATTGCCAACTTGCACTTTGAGGTTTGGGGAAGTCAAACTGGTACATCAGGAGAAAATCTGGTTGAGGATGGGTTGCCAGGATTTGGATATTATCCCATACTCCAAAAGCTTGGGGGGTTTGCTGCCATAACCAGTCTGTTTGCTCTAGGTTAGGATAGCTACTGATCATGCCCACAATTTTTCTGGTCATCTTAATTCTCAACTATTATGAAATATAATACTTGTTCCCTGTGGATTTTAGTTGCGCGCAGTGATCTTTCTTTTATGATGCACACCATTCCCCATTTAGTGAAGATGAATAATTTTCCTTTTGAAGAGAAGGTGTTAGCCATAGATACTGCACCTCTTACTGGGGATAAAATTAACCGTCCTGGGGTGGGGACATTAGAAGAGTTAAGTGCTTGCACCCAACAACTGCTAAAAAAGGGAATAGTTGATCGAGTGGTTGAGATTAATTATCACCCAGAATATCGCGATCGCCTTTATCGCCTCCATTTTGCTACTCCCCTGAAACCAACCCACAACTATAAAGGATATCCTATTTTAGGGACAATTTTTACCATTGAAGAATGCAAAAGTGACTATTTACTTCACTTTGACAGTGATATGTTAATGTACCAAAACCCATTATTTAACTGGGTGAAGTTGGGGATGGAATTAATGGCTAAACATCCTGAGATTATGTTTGTCAGACCTTTAACTGGGCCACCCACTGATGATGGTACTCTATATCAGAGTAAATATGAAAAAGACCCCGATGGGTTTTATAAGTTTAAATTTTTTAGCAGTCGGGTTTATCTCATTAACCGCCAAAGTTTTGCCAAGTTATTACCTTTACCAATTATTTGGCGTTCTTCTCGGAGAAAGTGGGTGAATAACTTACCCTTAACCTGGAAAAACACTTTAAACTATTTTACAGGAAAAGGAGCTTTAGATTCCTGGGAAATAATGGTTTCTAAGAAATTAGAAACCACTAAATATGTTCGTGGTGTCTTAGCAGATCCTAATGCTTGGACAATCCATCCCCAACATAGAAGCCGACAATTTATTACAGCATTACCCCGAATTATCGAGCAGATAGAAGCAGGTATTTATCCTCCCCAACAAGCTGGTCATTATGATTTAAAATTAGAATTGTGGTTGATGGTTGATGGTTGATGGTTGATGGTTGATGGTTATAGGCAATTCTGAAGGAAAAGAAGGAATAGGCGACTGACTCCCTTGAGGAAACAATGACAATTTTCAGCCGTTGATACTTTTGTATCCAAAAAGACAAATTTTAACCACCAAATATTCTTGTTTCCATTAAAATCAAAAAATACTAAAGTCAGTAGTTATTAGTCAATGGACTTAGGTCATTGGTACTAATATATGGTGCTAACATTTAACAACTAAAATTTTGTCAAAATTAACCCCAGGAAGAAATGAGTCTAGAAACCCTAATTGAAAAGCCACCTGTAGTCGAGTCAACATCAAAAAAATTTGACCCAGATGGGTTTAATGCTTATGTAATGAACACTTATGGGCGTTTTCCCTTAGCCATTGAGCGGGGAGAAGGTTGTAGGTTGTGGGATACAGAAGGACGCGCATATTTAGATTTTGTGGCAGGAATTGCAACTTGTACTTTAGGTCACGCTCACCCCGCTTTGATCGAAACGGTAACGCAGCAAATCAAAAAAGTGCATCATGTTTCCAATTTCTATTACATTCCCGAACAGGGAGAGTTAGCTAAGTGGCTGGTAGAACATTCATGCGCTGATAAGGTATTTTTCTGCAACTCTGGTGCAGAAGCTAATGAAGCGGCAATTAAACTGGTGCGCAAATATGCCCATACTAAGTTGGAATTTTTGGAACAACCAGTAATTCTCACAGCAAAAGCGAGTTTTCACGGACGCACTTTAGCAACGGTTACAGCAACAGGACAGCCAAAGTATCAAAAGGACTTTCAGCCATTGATGCCTGGGTTTCAATATGTACCGTACAATGATATCAGGGCGGTAGAAAATGCGATCGCTGATATTGATGAGGGAAATCGTCGGGTAGCGGCAATTATGCTCGAACCTCTACAAGGTGAGGGGGGAGTCCGTCCAGGAGAGTTAGAATATTTCTTGCGTCTGCGGCAAATTTGTGACGAAAATCAGATTTTATTGGTTTTCGATGAAGTGCAAGTAGGAATGGGTCGCAGTGGTAAACTCTGGGGATATGAAAATCTGGGGGTAGAACCAGATATCTTTACCAGTGCTAAAGGTTTGGCTGGGGGTATTCCTATTGGTGCGATGATGTGTAAGGAGTTTTGCGCTGTTTTTGAGCCTGGAAATCATGCTAGCACCTTTGGGGGTAATCCTTTTGCTTGTGCAGCAGCTCTGACTGTTTTGCAGACTATCGAAAGGGAGAATATATTGCAAAATGTGCAAGCAAGAGGGGAACAGTTGCGCACAAAATTAAGGGCGATCGCCGCTAAATATCCCCATTTATTTGTAGATGTACGGGGCTGGGGTTTGATAGACGGGATGGAAATTAACTCAGATATTGCCCTAACTTCCATTCAGCTTGTGGAAGCAGCCATGAAAGCAGGTTTATTACTAGCACCTGCTGGCCCGAAAGTGTTGCGTTTTGTACCACCTTTGATTGTTTCGGCTGAAGAAATAGATGAAGCAGCACAAATACTAGAAAAGGCAATTTCTACTGTCATTGCTAGTTAAATTATTGTTTAATTCGATGGGTAACATATGTTACCCATCAGTTAAACAAATTTAAGGTGAATAAAATAATGTCAACCAAAGAAATAACAGAATATTTTAACTTATCTTATCCTGGAGATATTCGACTCAAAGGGTCAAGAATTGGCATTTTTCAGAACCAAGAAACTCTCAGCAAATATATGATAATTGGAATGAGAGAAGAACAGCGACGGAATCCCCCACCAGTTTCTGAGAAATTGCGACAATTAAGAGCTATGAGAAAAGCTATCCAACAAGTAAGAGATGAGTCAGAAATATCTGATTGATGAATTGTTAGCTAAACCTGGTTAACAATGCTTCCCGTGATAGTCTGAGAATGAGAGATGTCCTTTCTCTGGGACTTAACTGGATTAAAGGTTCGATAATATTAGATAAACTTTCATCTATTTCTCCAAAACGCTCAATTAAAAGAGTCTCCACCATCAAACGTTGTCC
>JADQBC010000106.1 GCA_016903655.1 Gomphosphaeria aponina SAG 52.96 = DSM 107014 | reverse complement strand
GCTTATGTAGGCTTTGACAAACATAAAAGCAATAATAACGATTTTTGTTAATTTTCCCCAAATTGTTAGAAATATAAGCCTGAAACCGTTAGATTTTAAGGGTTTTAAAAAGCCTTAAATTTTTAAATGAAACAGCCCTGCGCGGGCTCGGGGGGGAGAAATGCTTGGAATGTAGGGCTCCGGACCCTTACTAAGGGGAGGGTTGGGGTGGGGTTTTTTACGGTTTCGCAAAAGGTCTTTTAGTTATCCGATCTGATTCCTACTTTAATTTAGCCAAAATTATTTTTTTGGGGAAGTATAAAATTTACTTAACATCTTGAGTAAATTTGTTATCGTTACAGAGCTGATTTTCTATTTATTTTTTCAAGAAAATAGCAGTAAAGCTTATTATGTAGTATTTTAAATACTGTAACGGCAAACAAAACAGATGATTATCTAAAAAAACCAAGACTGGATTTGGCACTCAAGAAGCACAATCCAAGAAAGAATACTAGGCAATGACAGAAAAATATCAGCAATTTCACAGAGAAAAGTAACTGCCATGACAGAAAAGCAGAAGAAATGAAAGCAAGAATTATTAGGTAAAAATTAGGCAGAAAAAAATTCAAAAATCAGGGAAAATATGGATGAAAATAGCTAGGGAGAATGTTAGAATATAAACGGGAATAAATGTAAACAATAAAACAAACGGGCGAGCTTAAGGGAGTAAGGCAATGAGCAGGATAGCAAAGGCCGAAAGAATAAAAAAAACAGGTAGGTTGAGTGGGAGATTAGGGCTAGCGATCGCCCTATTGGTAGCAGGAGCAGCACCAGCTCGTGGGTTTAATATTGACTTTACCTATGAGCCTGGGATAACCGACGACCAAATTACCGCAGTAGAAATGGCTGGTCTAGCTTGGGAAACATACTTAAAAGACGATATCAATCTTGATATGCACGTAGGTAGAGCTAGCGATTTTGATCTCGAAGAGTTAGACTTGGGTACGGATATTCTAGGTGTAGCGATTCCTGGTTTCGCTGAAAAAATAAATTACACAACAGCACTAAATAATCTCGTAAAGGATAAAAAGTCAAACTATGACAAAATAGCTTTGAACAACCTCACGGGTGACAATAATTCCTATGACATGATGGTTAACAGTAACGTAACCAGTGAAAATAAATTGCAAATCACTTATGCCAATGCAATGGCAGGAAGCCAAACTACTAAATACAATAACAAGTTACATGGTGCGATTGTTTTTAATGATAGCTCCAATATCAATTGGAATTATGACGATGAAGTAGCTGAGGATGAAGCAGACTTAGTAAGCACCATCGCCCACGAAATCGGACATAACCTAGGGTTTGTTAGTGGTTTATCTACCCAGGGACAAGAGAATGAGTTTCGCAGTTCCCTTGATCTGTACCGCTATTCAGAAGAAAGTCTGGCAGAGGGGGCAATTGAATTTACCAAAGGTAAGGAAACTTTCTTCTGTATTGACTGTGCAGATGGAAGTGGCACAGCAATCCCTGGCGCTAATGGTATAGATGAAGGAGCCAGCCACTGGTTCGAAGGCGTGTCTGGACTGATGGAAGGTCACAACTTGTTTGGGGAAAGGTTAGAAGCTGAAAAAATTGACTTAATAGCCATGGATGTAATTGGCTATGACTTAACTGGTAAATCAAAAGTAGATTGGGCAGTTTTAAGAACCCAAGCAGAAGGGAAGGTAGATGATGCGGTCATCGAAGAGCGAGTCACAGATGTGGAAGCAATGATCGATGAAAGTGGTTTTACTCCCGCACGTCCAGCTGCTTGTCCTCCTTTCTGTGGACAAGAAGCATCAGCAGGAGAAGCAGCACAAGCAAAAGCAGTACCAGAACCTGGAATGACAACTGGTTTGTTAGGCTTAGGGTTAGTTGGTGTGATTTCTTCTCTGTTCAAACGTGGGAAAAAAGGATGAAGAGCGATTCGATTCATTGGGCGACAAAATTGGAATGGTGGGTTAAGCTTTACCCTTCCCACCTGACTAATTGGGGGTTGGGGAAGAAATAAAATAATCCCGCTTTCTCTGCAACGCTGAATAATAAAATATACTATATAATAAATAAAAAGATTCTAAAACATGAGGGGGTAAAAAATGAAGCTAAACAATTTGTTCCAAACCAAGCTCAAAGGGAAAAGCACGTTTGTTTTTTTCCAACTTGCTGCTGTTCTTCTACTAGAGACACCAGCTCTGGTATCTGCTCAAATTGTACCAGATAATAGCCTACCAAACAATTCTCTGGTAAATACTAATGGCAACATCAGTGAGATAACGGGTGGCACGGAAGTGGGGGGCAACCTGTTTCACAGTTTTGCAGAATTTTCCCTGCTAACAGGTAATGAAGCATTTTTTAACAATGCAGGAAGTATAGAAAACATTATCAGCAGGATTACTGGTGGTGAGATTTCCAATATTGATGGATTAATTAGAGCCAATGGTGTAGCTAACCTGTTTATTCTCAATCCTAACGGGATTATTTTTGGGCCAAATGCTTCCCTAAATATTGGCGGATCATTTGTGGCAACAACTGCTAATGGTATCCAGTTTGCTGATGGGACGGTATTTAGTGCGACTAACCCCCTTGGGCCATCTTTACTTACCATGAGTGTTCCCGTGGGCTTGCAATCTGGAGCTAATCCAGGAAATATTACAGTAAATTCCCTAGCCCTAGCAGTGCCAGTGGGAAAAACCTTAGCCTTAGTAGGTGGGGATGTAATTTTGGCCAGAGGAAATCTATTTGCATCTGTGGGTTCTATTGAGCTATGGTCTGTACAGCAGGGGGAAGTTTTATTGGATGTTGTGAAGGACGGGAAGATTGGCATTAGTCCTGGAGTAAATAATATGAATTACGGCAATATCCAACTTTCCCAAGCCTCTCTAGTAGATACTACAGGAGAGGGCGGAGGAGATGTACAGGTTCAAGGGAGGCAAGTTACCCTAACTGATGCCTCAATTATTGGAGCAGAAACCTATGGGAGTTTACCAGGAGGAAATATTACTATCAAAGCAACTGAGACGGTAGAAGTTATTGGTGGAGTAGGACAAAACTCTAGTGGCATATTCGCTGGAGTTGGATCTGGCGCTACAGGAAATGGTGGAAATATTCTGATTGAAACCCCTAACTTGCGCTTGGTGGATGGAGGGACGATTTCAAATTCTACCTACGGCCCTGGAAATGGGGGAACTGTAAAGGTGATTGCCAATAATGTAGAATTGAGCGGCTTTGTAGAGACTCCCAATGGACCTCGGGGCAGCCGTTTTGAAGTAATAGTATTGGACATCGGCAATGGGGGGAATTTAATTCTGGAAACAGAGAAGTTGAGCATTGCTGATGGGGGACAGATAACAACAAGTACTTTTCTGAATGGTAATGCTGGAAACTTGATAGTTAACGCTCAGGAGGTGGAACTTACAGGTGCTATAGAAAATGCTCGCAGCGGCTTATTTGCTACTGCTGTAGATGGGAGCCCTTTTATTCCTGGTGCTTTACCAGGAACAGGAAATGGTGGTACGGTGATAGTTAACGCTGATAAACTCTCGATCCGAGATGGGGCAATTATCAGCGCGAGCAACTTTCAAAGTCAAAACCTATTACCTCCAGGAGAAGGTGCGGCGGGTAACGTTGAGTTAAATGTGGGTTCTCTTCTGTTGGAAAATGAAGGAATAGTGAGTGCAGAAGCAAATGTAGGAAACTTGGGGAATATTTTTATTAATGGGGGAGATATTCTCTTGCGTCAGGGGAGCAGCATTACTACTGATGCTCGCGGTACAGCAACGGGAGGGAATATTTTTATGAACACTAACACCTTGACTCTCCTAGAAAGTAGCAGATTGAGTGCCAACTCCATCGCCGACTTTGCGGGGCGGGTGGTAATTAATGCAGCTGGGGTATTTTTAAGCCCAGACAGTGAGATTACGGCAACTTCCGCAGCAGGACCTGAGTTTAGTGGGGTGGTGGAAATTAACGGTCAGCAAATAGATCCTAAATCAGGTTTAATTGATTTATCCACGAATACGGCAGATCCAGCCGATAAAATTGTTTCTGGTTGTGCATCGGATGTGGGGAGTACCTTCTCTTCTACGGGAAGAGGGGGATTACCAGAAGCACCTAATCAAACGCTGCGAGGGAGAGCAGTTTGGCAGGATGTGCGGGAAGTGCCAGCTCCTGCTGGAGAAGATGAGGTTTCCCAAGAACCAGTGCCAGAAATAAAGCCAATTGTGGAAGCTCAAGGTTGGGTAATTGGGCCGAATGGGAGAGTAGTTTTGACAGGGAATGTTCCTCATGTTACTGCTGCGGCCCCTGGGATTACTTCACCCCAGTGTCAAGATGTACAGTTTTCGGAGTAGTTTGATTTCCTAGCCTCCTATTCCTTGAGGAGGCTGTTATTTTTTTTGCCCAAAAAAAAAATTATCCTTTAACTAACAACATGAGGAAATAAACTTGCGCCCGACTGCTCAAAGCTGATCTGGATTTGCAACAAATCCCTACTAAGTAATTAGACAAAATTAATTAGTAGGGTGAGGGCGGGTTTTGAACCATCAATTTTTGTTGTGCAACATAGGTTATCCCGCTGGCCCGCCCCGTCAGAAATTCTGTAAATAATTTTGTCCACCTACTTAATTTAACAGATGGAGTTTACTCTATAATACAAGTGAATTTAATTTTCAGGATCAGTTATATTTACTCATTTTAAAATCTTCTGATTAATAAGATAACATATAAAGAGGATGTGGGGGGAGTTGATTATTCTCCCATGGTCGCAGGCCTTGCCCTAGGGGCAAAGGCAGAAAGTGAAAATATAAACCCGTACATTACTCAAATTTAGATGTTGATATTAGCTGAAAATGAAAAGAAACAAAAATAAGTTCTCTAAAAAAGTTGGGGAAATATTGAGAAAAAGTACCCAATTAACCTTGGTACTGTTAGGAATGGTAAGTTGTTTATTAGTAACAACGGTAATTCCTACTATAGGGAAAACAGTACCAGTAATGGTAGTGCAGGAAACAAGAGAGGGGGCGGCATTGTTAGCAGCAGGAAGAGGTTATTATGAGAGTGGGAGATATGCAGAAGCAGTAGCAGCATGGACAGAAGCAGTGGCAGGGTTTGAGAGAGAAGGCGATCGCCTGAATACTGCCCAAACTTTGAGTTATTTATCTTTAGCTTATCAAGAAATGGGGCAATGGGAGTTAGGGGAAAAGTCAATAACTACCAGTCTGGAAATACTCCAAGAAACTCCTGACTCAACAGCAGTATTAGCTCAAGCGATTAATACTCGAGGAAGTCTAGAATTAAGCACAGGAAAAACAGAAACAGCACTCAATAGTTGGAAGCAAGCAGAAGAAATTTATACCCAACTTGGGGATAAAACAGGAGTGCTAGGAAGTCAGATAAATCAAGCTCAAGCTTTACAAAATTTAGGGTTATATCGGCGAGCAGCACAAATGTTAGATCAGGTTAACCAACAGTTGGTTTCTGAGCCTGATGAGGAAGTAAAAGCAACAAGTTTACGAAGTTTGGGAGTTGCTTTACAAGTAGTAGGAGACTTGGAAAAATCTCAAGAAATATTAGAGCAAAGTTTAGCAATCAGTCAGGAACTAAACTTAAATAAAAATATCAGCGCCACTCTATTTAGTCTGGGGAATACCACCAAGGCATTGGGAGATAAGGAAGCAGCATTAGCCTATTATCAAGAAGCAGCGGCAACAGCTCCGAGTACTTTAGGAAAAGTAGAAGCAAAGCTGAATGAATTGACTCTGTTGATAGAAACAGAAAGTTGGGAAGAGGTTGAAAGATTATTGCCAGAAATAGAGGCAAAAATAGCAGAATTAAGTACAAGTAGGGGTGCAGTTTATGCCAGGGTAAATCTAGCAGAAAGTCTGCTCAAGTATGGCAAGAAAACAAATCAAAACAAGCAGGAAGAAACTGCTCAGATATTAGCCAAAGCAGTGGAGCAGGCGAAAGCATTAAAAGACCAGCGGGCAGAATCTTATGCTCTGGGAACATTGGGGAAAGTTTATGAAGAAAACCAACAATTGACAGAAGCGCAACAACTAACAGAACAAGCATTGCAAATAGCTCAGGGAATAAACGCTACTGATATAACTTATCAATGGCAATGGCAGTTAGGGAGGATATTAAAAGCACAGGGAGATATGCAAGGGGCGATCGCTGCGGAAACAGAAGCAGTAAAAAACCTGCAAGCAATTAAAAACGACTTAGTAGCAATTAATCCTGATGTGCAGTTTTCTTTCCAAGAAACTGTTGAACCAGTTTATCGCAATTTAGTAGCATTATTATTAACTCCCATTGATGGGGAAGTAAGTCAAGAAAACCTGCAACAAGCGCGGGAAGTAATAGAGTCTTTGCAATTAGCAGAATTAGATAACTTTTTCCGAGAAGCTTGTTTAAATGCAGATCCCAAACAGATTGACGCAATAGATAATCAAGCGGCTGTAGTTTATCCCATAGTTTTACCAGATCGGCTAGCAGTTATTCTGTCTCTACCAGGAAAACCCCTGCGCTATTACGAAACTTCCATTTCACAGTCTGAGGTTGAGAGTACACTAGCAGAGTTACTAAAATATATCAACCCTTACTTATCCAACAAAACCCGAATTAGCCTTTCAGAAAGGGTTTATGACTGGATTATTCGCCCAGCAGAAGCAGATTTTGCCGCAAATGGGATTAAAACTCTAGTCTTTGTCAATGATGGAGTATTGCGTAATTTACCCATGTCAGCCCTATATGATGGGAATCAGTATCTAATAGAGAAATATAGCGTAGCTTTAACCCCAGGTCTTCAACTACTAGCCCCCAAAGCATTCAACACTGATGCAATCACAGCAGTAACAGCGGGAGTGAGTTTAGGGACTCAAGGGTTTATTCCCCTACCAGGAGTAGAAAAAGAGTTAAATAACATCGGTGACTTTATTGTAACAGGAAATGTATTGTTAAATCAGGATTTTACTCAAGAGAGGTTGGAAACGGAGATAAGCCAAACAGATTCGCAAGTAGTCCACTTGGCAACCCATGGGCAGTTTAGTTCTAATCCAGAAGACACATTTGTCATTACATGGAATGACAAAATCCAGGTCAGAGACTTTCAAAACCTTCTGCAAGTAAGAGAAATAGGGGAGTCTAGTCCCATTGAATTACTTGTTCTCAGTGCTTGCCAAACGGCAGCAGGAGACAAACGTGCGGCTTTAGGTTTAGCAGGAATGGCAGTAAGATCGGGGGCACGTAGTACTTTAGCAACTCTTTGGTCAGTTAATGACGAATCAACCGCAGCTCTGATCACTCGGTTTTATGAAGAGTTAGGAAAAGCAGAAAACGAAAACAAAGCAGAAGCACTGCGCCAAGCGCAACTTAGTTTGCTTAATTCATCAGATTACAAACATCCTTTCTACTGGTCACCTTTCGTCCTTGTCGGTAATTGGCTGTAAATCAGTTGATGGTTGATGGTTGATGGTTGATGGTTGATGGTTGATGGTTGATGGTTGATGGTTCAAGAGCGATCGCTAGTTAATTGTTGATGGTTGATGGTTGATGGTTCAAGAGCGATCGCTAGTTAATTGTTGATGGTTGATGGTTGATGGTTCAAGAGCGATCGCTAGTTAATGGTTGATGGTTGATGGTTGATGGTTCATTAGACATTAACTATCAACATGACTAATGGGGGTTTAGAAACCAAACTTCTCCGAATGACCAGAATACAAGAGCGATCGCTCTCTTTAATTATTAACATAAATAAAAAAAAAATTCATCCTGAAATTCCCACAAATAAGATATAATATTGTTAGGGATTGGGGGAAAATGGATATTTAAATGCTAGGTAAGGGGAAACTCCAAAGCATTACCCAATCAATGGGAAAAAGAGATGAATATGGAAGTAAAAGTACGGAATAAAAATCAAGCAAGATAGAGGATTATACCTAAAAAACTGGCTAAAAACCTCCGCTAAAAAAAGGGCGTTGCTGAATTGAAGAATGAAACTTTAAAGTAGCGGAGTTGCGGAGAAGGGAGAGGGGAGAGGGTTTTAGTTGGGTTAGTAGTTTTTGTAAATATATAGTTCATGACTCAAAAAACGCAACGCCAAAAAGTAAGTGATGAGTGAATAAATTAACAGAAATGCTTCGAGAAAAAAAGTAGAAAAAAGGAAGGAAGGTGGGTAAAAAAATGAAAAACAAAAAATTAAATCGATTGATAACTCTGGTAGCAGCAGGAATTTCTGCAAATCTAGTGTTAATACCAAGTTTGTTGGCAGAAAACGTGAAATTTGTCCCGCCACAGGGAAGTCAACCAACACAAACATCAGGAGGAGCAACACGGGGAAATATATGCGCTCAAGAAGCAATTGTAAACCCAGATAAGATAACTTTGTTGGTGCCAGGAATCAACCAAAATTTGACTACAGATGCAAGACCAACATTGTTAGCTTATGTACCGCAAACAGGTGCAGAAAAGGCGTTGTTGGTAATTAAAGATGAACAAGAAAATAATCTTTACCAAACGGAGTTACCGATTACAGGAGAAGCAGGTATTGTCAGTGTCATTATACCAGATGATGCTCCAGAATTAGAAGTGGGGAAAACCTACAAGTGGTCTTTTGTGGTAATGTGCAATAATCAAATATTGCCAGATAGTCCAGGTGCAGAAGGACAAATTCAAAGAGTAGAGTTGGATGCTGCTGTTAGTAGTCAACTAGAACCTGGAATCTCAATGAAAAACGCAACTTTGTTAGGGGAATCGGGAATTTGGTATGATACTGTAGCAACTTTAGCAGAACTGAAAAAAGCTAATCCTTCAGATGCAACTATTAACACTGAATGGGAAAATTTATTAACCTCAGTAGGACTAGAAGAAATTGCTACTAAGCCATTAGCTCAATAAGTTGATAGTTGATAGTTAATCTTCTTCCATTAACTATTAACTAAGAAGTAACTGTTGATAGTTGATAGCGTTGGAAGTGGTAGGGGCAATAATTGCCCCTACAGTCTTTGAGCCCTTAAAAATATCACAAGGGCTGATTGCTATATTAACCATTAACCATCAACCATTAACCATTAACCATCAACCATTAACCATTAACCATTAACTAAGAAGTAAATGTTGGGAAAAATTGGGAAAAGAAAAAGACAATGGGTAAGTGTATTAATAACAGCATCATGTGTGGCAGGAGGAGTAATAGCAGGAAGTTGGTTGGGAATTTTCCAGCAAGGTGAATGGGCAAGTTTAGATTTGTTTTTTCGTCTGAAAAAAGAAGAAGAAAAAGATCAACGCATTGTTATAGTAACAATTTCAGAGGAAGATATAAAAAGGTTTAATACTTGGCCAATTCCTGATGGAATTATGGCAGAGTTGCTAACAAAAATAAATGCACAACAACCAAGGGCAATCGGGTTAGATATTTATCGGGATTTAAAAGTAGAACCAGGTTATGAAGAATTAGTTAAAGTTTTTAAGGCTAGTCCCAATATAATTGGGGTAGAAAAAGCGGTAGGAGAGCAGGTGGATTCGCCGCCAGCTTTGCAAGCAAAAAAACAAGTAGCTTTATCAGATATTATCGAAGATGAAGATGGAAAAGTAAGAAGAAGCATTATTTCTATTGCTACAGAAGATGAAGGAATAAAATTAGGATTGGGTGCGAGTTTGGCTTTAATGTACTTGGAAGAAGAAGAGATATACCCTGAGCAAGTAGAGCCACCATTTCCTATTTCTTTGTGGAATAAAGAAAAGGTAATTAAGGTAGGAGAAGCTATATTTATTCCTTTTAAAGCAAATGATGGGGGATATGTGGGGGCCGATAGTGGTGGTTATCAAATTCTGCTCAATTTTCGTGGGGGAGAAGAGAGTTTTTATCTGGTATCTATTTGGGATGTTTTAGAAGATAAAGTAGCGCAAAATATAATGAGCGATCGCATCGTTTATATTGGTTCTACGGCTGAAAGTTTGAAGGACTTTTTCTATACTCCTTATGGGATTAATCCAGGGGTGATAATTCACGCAAATATAACTAGCCAAATTTTGAGTGCAGCCATAGAAGGTCATCCCTTGTTGCGGGTAGTGCCAGATAGTTTAGAATGGATGTGGATTATTGCTTGGTCCTATGTTGGGGCAATTATTAGTAAAAAGTTATTGGAAGCAAATAAATTACGGGGAATTGCATCCTTGGGAATTATTGGCTTAGGAATAATAGGAGTGGGGGGAAGTTTAGTTTATATCAGCTATTTAGTATTTGTGGGTGGTTGGTGGTTGCCAGTAATTTCACCTTTGGTAGCAATGGTAGGAGCGGGAGTAGCGGCGATCGCTTACAAAGCCCAAGATTTGCAACTAATAGCAACAGTAGATGACTTAACAGAATTAGCAAATCGTCGTTATTTTGATGAGTATTTTGATAGACAATGGGGGAGACAGGGATGGGGAGAAAATTACCTTTCCGTGATTTTATGTAATGTAGATAAATTCCAAGAATATAAAGAGAAAAATGGCAATTTAGCGGCAGAACAATGTTTGCAAAAGGTAGCAAAAGTTTTACGGGATTCTGTCAGGAGTCAAGATTTAGTTGCCCGTTATGAGTCAGAAGAATTTGTGATAATTTTACCAGAAACTAACCCGAAAAAGGCTTTCCAAATTGCTCAAAAAATCCGCCATTGTGTTAAAGATTTACAGATTGCTCGGGATAAAGAGAAAAGCAGTTTTGTCAGCATTAGTTGTGGGGTGGGGAGTACTATTCCCAGTAAAGAAATGAACACTAAAGCTCTGCTGGCTACTGCTGACGATGCACTTTATCAAGCAAAAGAAAATGGACGCGATCGGGTAATTCTCAGATTTTTAGGTTAGTTATTAGTTGATGGTTGATAGTTGATAGTTAACCATCAACCATCAACCATTAACAATTAACCATTTAAGGAAATAAAGAACGGAAGAAAAACTGAGGTAAAACTAACATTCGTCGCCAACGCCAAGGTTCTTGATATAAGCGATAAAGCCATTCCAGATGATTATCTCGCAATAGGGCAGGAGCGCGGGATTTAGTACCAGACCAAATATCAAAACTACCTCCCACACCAATCCAAATTGCTTGGGGACAAAAAGAGCGATTTGCACTTATCCAAAACTCCTGACGGGGAACACCCAAACCTACTAAAATTAATTGAGGTTGTTTGACTTGAAGAGTTATTTTCCATTGTTCTTGTTCCTCTGGGGAAAGGTAGCCATGACTGGTAATAATGGATATTCCAGGGACTTTTTCAGCCCACACTTTTGCCGCCTTTTCAGCCACACCAGGTTGACCTCCATAGAAACAAATAGGGCAATTATCTCCTAATTTACCTAATTCTTGGAGAAGGGATTCTGCTAATTCAATACCAGGAGAGCGCTGTTGTTTTTTACCCCGCCAACGCAAATATATAATAATTCCAGCACCATCAGGAATAACTAAATCTGCGTTTTGGATAACTTCACTCACAGAAGAATTGCGCTCCGCCAGCATCACCATTTCCGCATTGAGTGTTACTACATGGGTTCCCTGTTGCTGGTGTAAGCGCTCAATTAGGTAGCTAGAATAGTCGTCAAGAAGATGAACTGGTAGATCCAAAACAGAGAATTTTGTAGGTTGATTCATTTTATTAAGATTATTTAGGGACAATTTTTAAGAGCCTTTTTCTTCTGGATCAACCATACTAATTAATTGGCGGCGTTGCTGAATTATATAATAACAAAAAATACAGGAAGTAGCCAGAGGGTTTTAGTTTGGTTAGGAGTTTTTTTTACAAAAATAATTCATGACTCAAAGGTCGCAATGCTAAAAGGCAAGGCTGAAAGGTTATTGCATCCCCCCTAATATAGTTCGGTATTCACTACCCCAGAAACAGTTGCCATACCCTACTCCGTTTCGTTAGATTAGCACTCGTAGGGAGAGAGTGCTAAATTAAAAAACGAACCCTCACCCAGCAAAGGATGATTCAAGGAGAAAAATACATGGCTGCTATTTCCATTAATGTTTCGACAGTTAAACCTTTAGGCGATCGCGTCTTTGTTAAAGTAAACCCCTCGGAAGAAAAAACCGCTGGTGGTATTCTGCTTCCTGATACTGCCAAAGAAAAGCCCCAGGTAGGGGAAGTGGTGGCAGTGGGCCCTGGAAAACCCAATGAAGATGGAAGTCGCACTCCAGTGGAAGTAAAAGTTGGCGACCAAGTACTCTATTCAAAGTACGCTGGTACAGATATCAAATTAGGAGGCGATGATTATGTTCTCCTATCTGAAAAGGACATTCTGGCATCTGTTTCCTAATTATTTTTTCTCTTCAATTGTCTGCCTTTCAAACATTATTCACACTAAACCCGAGTAAGAAACACACCTATGGCTAAATCCATCATTTACAACGAAGAAGCACGTCGCGCTCTAGAAAAAGGGATTGACCTTTTAGCAGAAGCAGTAGCAGTTACCCTCGGTCCGAAAGGACGTAACGTAGTACTAGAGAAAAAGTATGGCGCACCCCAAATTATTAATGATGGTGTGACCATTGCGAAAGAAATTGAACTCGAAGACCACGTAGAAAACACTGGTGTGGCCTTAATTCGCCAAGCAGCTTCCAAAACCAATGATGTAGCTGGAGATGGAACAACAACTGCTACAGTGTTAGCTCACTCCATTGTGAAAGAAGGTTTGCGCAACGTGGCGGCTGGAGCTAACCCCATTGCGCTGAAGCGTGGGATAGACAAAGCGACAGAATTTTTAGTAGGGAAAATTGCAGAACACGCCAAGCAAATCGAAGACTCCAAGGCGATCGCCCAGGTGGGAACCATTTCTGCAGGTAACGACGAAGAAGTGGGTAAGATGATTGCTGAGGCTATGGATAAAGTGGGGAAAGAGGGTGTTATCTCTCTCGAAGAAGGTAAGTCCATGACCACCGAATTGGAAATTACCGAAGGGATGCGCTTCGATAAGGGTTATATTTCCCCCTACTTTGTCACCGATACTGAGCGCATGGAAGCAGTATTTGATGAGCCTTTCATTTTGATTACCGATAAGAAAATTACCCTGGTACAAGACTTAGTACCTGTGTTGGAACAGGTAGCACGTCAAGGCAAAGCTTTGGTAATTATTGCTGAGGATATCGAAAAAGAAGCACTAGCTACTCTGGTAATTAACCGTTTACGGGGCGTGCTGAATGTAGCTGCTATTAAAGCACCTGGTTTTGGCGATCGCCGTAAAGCCATGCTCGAAGATATCGCTGTGTTGACTGGTGGTCAACTAATCACGGAAGATGCTGGTCTGAAGCTGGAAAGTGCTACAGTTGATATGCTTGGAAAGGCTCGCCGCTTTATCATCACCAAAGATAACAGCACTATTGTAGCTGAAGGTAACGAAAAAGCAGTTAAAGCTCGTTGTCAGCAAATTCGCAGCCAGATTGAGGATACTGACTCCTCTTATGATAAGGAAAAACTCCAAGAGCGTCTTGCCAAACTGTCTGGTGGGGTTGCAGTGGTTAAAGTAGGTGCAGCTACCGAAACTGAAATGAAGGATAAAAAGTTACGTTTGGAAGATGCAATCAACGCTACCAAAGCAGCAGTAGAAGAAGGGATTGTGCCAGGTGGGGGTACTACCCTAGCACACCTAGCCCCAGACTTAGAAGAATGGGCGAACAAAAACCTCACTGCTGAAAGTTTAACTGGGGCGATGATTGTAGCTCGTGCTTTACCTGCACCCCTAAAACGTATTGCTGAAAACGCTGGTCAAAACGGTGCTGTGGTTGCTGAACGAGTAAAAGAAAAAGATTTCAACATTGGTTACGATGCAGCTAATAACGAATATGTCGATATGTTTGAAGCTGGTATTGTTGACCCTGCTAAGGTAACTCGTTCCGCTCTACAAAATGCTGCTTCTATTGCTGGCATGGTATTAACCACTGAGTGTATTGTGGTTGATAAGCCAGAGAAAGACAAAGCTCCTGCCCCTGCAGGTGGTGGTGATTTTGATTACTAATACTGGCAAAATCTAGTTTAGTAAGTAATTAGACAAAATTAATTACATGGGTGAGGGCGGGTTTTGAACAATCAATTTTTAACTAAACCCGCCCCGTCAGAAATTCTGTAAATAATTTTGTCCACCTACTTATTCTAATAATGGGGCGCAACAATGAATGTTTGTTGCGCTCGTAATTTTTGATTTGGAGCTTCTTGGTCAAGTAAACTATAGCAGAAGGCAGAAGGCAGAGGGCAGAAGGCAGAAGGAAAACCCTTACTATTATTAAGTTTTAGATTTTGATAATGTCCTAACTATTCCCCTCTTTGCTATACCTGCTATTTTTAACCTACCCGATGCTGTTTGCGGATAGCTATTCAATTAGACCAGTGACTAACCAGAAAAAAAATTTTTGTCAAAATTGTTCCTTTTTCAAAATTTATATGTTATATTGGAATTGATTCGGACCCATGCAGTCACAACGCCTAAACCTTGTCAGGACCGGAAGGTAGCAGCAATACGGGATGCTTGTGACAGGCTTGGAATCCGGATCTTTTTAGTTTTTAGGGTATTGCTGAATTGAGTTATGAATTATTTTTTTACAAAAACTACTAGCCCAACTCAAACCCACTCCCTACTCCCCACTCCCTACTAAAATGCGTCATTTTTTAGGGGTGTTTTGGCGACAGTCGGCAGTTTTCTCTTTTCCCTCCTATCCTAGAATTAGTGGTCTTTAAGTTTTGGAGTCTAATTTAAATATGCCTTTGGGAGATATTGTTCAAAAAGCCTTATATTTGGGTGTTGGACTGGCTTCCTATGCTACGGAAAAAGCTGGGACAACCCTGACGGAGTTAAAAAGTCAAGCACAGAAACTCGCGGATGAGATGGTAGCCAGAGGGGAAATGAGTGTGGATGAGGCGCGTAAGTTTGTTGATGATATAGTTAAACAAGCGAGCGTGCAAACTGTTGAGCAGACTAAGGATAAGGAGAAAAAAGAACCGCGCCGCATTGAAATTCTTGATGATGAGGAACCTGTTCAGCAAAAGCCTGAAGATGTTGATGTTTTGCGCCAACAGGTTGAAGCACTGCAAGAAGAATTACGTCGTCTCAAACGGGATTAGGTATGTTTTGGTCTCAATTGTTGTTTATGAGAAAAGAATAATGGAGGACTGGCAAAAAAATTTTTTGGGGATCTTGGAAGCAGTAACTGCTGAGGTTGAGCAGTTTTGCCTCGAAGTGGGGGAAGCAGTTGAGGTTTTTGCAGAGGATTTCGGTGAAGCGTTGGCAAGTTTAACTCTTGAGATTGACAACATAATTGTTGCTGAGATCGATCAGTCTTTGCAGGATTTCTTTGAACCAATGGTTGAGATTTATTTGGAATTGGAGGAGCTAGCTTTAGAAGAAGATGATATTGGTGAACGGGTGTTTTATTTTGATGGAGATCCCATTGAGGAAACGGATCTTTGGCTTAATCCTAAAATAGAACCAACTGCGACGGAGCATCCTGCTTGTATTGGTTGTGGCAATTATCACGGTAGAGTCTATGGAGGCAATTTACTGGTTTGTGGGATGCACCCCTATGGTTGGGATGATGAAAATTGCCCAGACTGGGAAGGTTTTAATAATAGATTAAATTAAGCGTTGATGGTTGATGGTTGATAATTAACAATTAACCATCAACAATTAACCATCAACTCTGAGTGTTTTAACACAATAAATCGGTAGAGATGGTTATTTCTCTACCGAAATAGAAGAGTTTCTCATAGAAAAGTTTCTAATTTCTATTCAGCTTTTGGTGCTTCCTGATAAGTTTCACATTCAAATGGTTGTACGCCAGTAGCAGGATATTCATCATCGCTAGGACCAAAAATTCTGGCTACTGCTTCGGAAATATATTGGCTGATGTTGCTCAAAAGTTTGCTTATACTCATGACTCTTACCTCTCTTTTACTATTTAATTTAGTTTTCTCTCAATTCCTCTTCTACTTTTGATTATTCATTAGATTCTGAGTGTTTGGGTAAATTAGTAACAATTCTTAAACAATCTATATATTTCTTTAGGTTGAACAGGAGTTTTGCAAAGTTATATTTAGTTAGATTAAGTTTGGTTAATTAATAGACCAATGAGCAAAAGTCCAAACATTAGACATGAGTGCGAAACCGTAAAAAACCCCACCCCAACCCTCCCCGCAGGTTCGGGTCCGGAGCCCTACATTCCAAGCATTTCTCCCCCCCTTGCCAAGGGGGGGTAGGGGGGGTTAACACTACTTTCGCAAAAGGTCTATTAGACCTTTTGCGAAACCGTAAAAAACCCCACCCCAACCCTCCCCTTACCAAGGGGAGGGATCCCTACATTCCAAGCATTTCTCCCCCCCTTGCCAAGGGCAGGGCTGTTTCATTTTACGTTTGCAGTTGAATAGATTATT
>JADQBC010000141.1 GCA_016903655.1 Gomphosphaeria aponina SAG 52.96 = DSM 107014 | reverse complement strand
GCTTATTTTACTGGTGTAACTTGTTAATAAATTTGCCATTTTAATTATTTATAATCATCAATAATAAAAAGTGTTCGTAGTTGCGCTTTAGCGCCTTAATTTGCCTTATCTTCAATCAGAAACACATTGAAATTTAAAAGTGTTCGTACCTCTATTGAAATTTAAAAGTGTTCGTAGTTGCGCTTTAGCGCCTTAATTTGCCTTATCTTCAATCATAACTCCATTGAAATTTAAAAGTGTTCGTAGTTGCGCTTTAGCGCTTATATTATTTTATCTTCAATCAGAAATCCATTGAGATTTAAAAGTATTCGTAGAGGGCGATCAAGCGCAACTACAATCTCTTGTAGTCTTGGTGAGGTTATTAGGTTATGAGGGCGCTAAAGCGCAACTACGAGCTTATATTTTTTTTATCTTCAATCAGAAACACATTGAGATTTAAAAGTGTTCGTACCTCCATTGAAATTTAAAAGTGTTCGTAGTTGCGCTTTAGCGCCTTAATTTGCCTTATCTTCAATCAGAACCACATTGAGATTTAAAAGTGTTCGTAGTTGCGCTTTAGCGCCTTAATTATCCTTATCTTCAATCAGAAACACATTGAGAGAAAGAAGTATTAGTAGTTGAAATTAACCCACTCAAACCCACTCCCCACTCCGCCACTCCGCCACTCCCTAGGCTTATTCTCAGTGGCATTGGCGGATTTTCTGGATGAGAGAACAAACTATCCTACGGGATAACACAAGTTTTTGACCGATGGAAGAGTAGAGACAACAGGGAAGATGACCTGGTGGGGAGTTGGAGCTAAAAATTAGATCTGACCAGTAGAACCAGTTTCCATCTTTTCGCCAGCCAACCAATTCGCCAAAAGAGCGCCAGATTTCGGTGTCATATTCTGTATGATTTTCGAGGGATTGATAGATATGAGCTTGAACGCTAAAACCGAATTGTCCTTGGGAGTAATTTACCCAAAGTTGGTCAATGTTGTCAAGTTCGTGGCAGGGAAATTGCTCGATATCTTCTGTTTTCAGTTCTCCGTATTCTTCCCGATGACAAACTTTAATCATTAATTCGTAGGTTTCTTCATCTGCTTCTTTCCACTTCCCTGCGATGAGGAGATCTCGCAGTTTAGTATAGTCAATTCCTAATTCATTGACGAGCTTTTCGGGTGGGGCGGTTGCACTTTGAGAGTTGAGCGCTTCTAAGACTTGAGTGGCTGACTGAAAACGGTGTTTCAGTTGTACTTGGAGTAATTTCTGTAAAACTGCTCGAAAATTGTCGCTGATGGCAATTTCATTTTCTTGACACCATTCTTCCCATGTCCAGCACATATGTAAGGGGTCAAAAATTTGATCTTTTTCCCCTGTTGGTAAACATCCTGTCAATAGTCGCACGGCAGTCACTCCTAAACTATATAAGTCACTGGATCGATAGACTATTCCGCGCATTTGCTCTGGGGGTGCATAACTGGGATTTACAGGAATTGTACCACTTGCAGCAGTGATTAACTGTTTGAACACTCCAAAGTCTGTCAGTACCAATGAACCATCTTTGCGTCCAATGATGCTTTCTGGTTTAATGTCTTGGTGAATAATTCCTTGCTCATGGAGGGTGTGCAGCACTGGTAATAACTGTGTCAGTACTTGTCTAACTTCCGTTTCGCTAAATTTTCCTTTTTGCTCGAGTTGTTTGCGTAGATCTTGACCCCTGATAAATTCCAGCACCAGATAGATTTTGCTATCTTGGACAAATAAATTGAGAATTTTCGGCAGAGAAGTTTGTTTTTTCCCCAACTCTAATAAGGTAACAACTTCTTGCTTAAACTCCTGAGTTAGTTGCCCGAGGTGAGCGGGGGTTTGATTGGGTGGGATATACTGCTTAATGATGCAAGGTTTTTTTTGATTTTTTTGATCAATTGCTACAAAAGTACGACTACCGCGACCCGCACCAATGTAGGTTACTCCACGATAGCGATCGCCTAATAATAATTTTGCGCCGCACAGATTGCATATCTGATTGTCTGGTGGATTTTGACCGAGACAATTAGGATTGAAGCATTGACTGATCTTCAACAGACTGCTCCTCTCACGTATAATTATTCATATTATATTAATTATAATCATCTCTTTTTAGGTAATTTATGATTCCTTCTGACCAAGGTCGGCTTTTTGAAGTCGGTTTTAATCTAGGTATGCTTGCTTTTCTGGAAACTCATCAATTTGCTCCTGAGTGGGTTAATTTTTATCGCTGCGACTTACAACAACTTAAATTTTCTCAAATTTTACCCCGTTTGATTGCTCAAGCTAATACTATCAGCTCCCTCGATGAACAGATTATCAAAAATTGGGGTCAATTGCTTATTTTTAAGGGGTTTGTGGGTGGTCGAAATTTCCTCCACGAGTATTTTCAAGCCTTTGGTTGGGATGAACCCAGGAAGCTGAAAAACATTGAAGTTCTTTACTACCAGTGTTCTTTTACTGATGATAACAGCTTCCATACTTCTCCCAAAGGTGAAGTTTTGGCTTCTACTCTGCTTTTAACACAGTTTAAGAAATTTGTCAAGGAACCCATGAAAGAGGAAATTAACAGCTATGTGCAGAAATACCAAAAAAAGGGAGAATTTCTCAAAGCAGATACCCTAATTTTCCTGCGTTATCAACAAGAATATCGCATTTTAGCTGTTGATTTATCTGTCTTTTCCCTGCATACAGGTAATAGCCTAACTAACCTGGAGTTTGTTACTTTGTTTAAACGTCAATTAATTCGAGAAATTAATTATTTACGTTCAAAAAGTGTCTTTTCTCGTTTGCGCATTGATACCAGTGATGAAGATTTTTCTTTTACTGCTGGACTTCGACAATATTTTACAGCATTTAAGTATGAAGATAAGGAAAGTAGTAAATTAATCCAAGCTGGGAGTTATGCTCATAGTTTTACTAATTTTCTCCAAGAAATCGGGTTTTTTCCTGAAAAGTTGCTAGTGAGTGTGGTTGGTTATAGCGATCGCGGTTTGAGTACCATTACTCTCAACCGAAATAACCTCCCCCTCCTCCATACTTGTCAGGAAATTTATCAAGCTAATTCTAGCATCCAGGAGATTAATAGTGCGAGAAAAGAAGTTTTAAATTTAATTAAACGTCAAGCATTTAGGAGTTTTGAAGGGGGGAAAAAGTTTGTTGATTCTCTTTTTGCAATTGAGCCAAATCAAATAACTCAGCTCTCCCACAAAGAAAAATTAACTGGTTTTGCTAATACTGTTAATTTGCGCCAACAACAAGCAGAATTAATTCATCAAGCTTTAGTTTCTGAAGATACTTATGTGTTTTTAACTGGCAGTCCTGGAATTGGGAAAACAACGGCGATCGCCAATTTTCTCCAAGCACATTTTAATGAGGGTTTCCTCTTTTTCTATGCTAGTCCTCGCAAACAAGTTAACATCGATCTCATTGATAAATTCAAAAAAAACTCCTGTCTTTTTTGTCTTAATACCAACTCCCACCTCACCAGTAATAACTCCACTTATACAGTACAATATCTCTCGGAAAAAAAGCAAGGCACTTTTACCTGCAAAGGGGTAACTTTTTGGGATGCAAGGGAAAAACAATTACCGAGTCAATCTCATAATGATTTTCAGAGAAAGACAGAAGACTTAATTCAACCAGCAACAAGCCAAAATAAAGGAGTAATTGCTAGTATTTCTCAAGCAATCTATGGACTAATAGAGGAAAACATCTCTAACCAAATTATCGCTTCCGTATGTATTCAAGCTTTGCAAAAGACAAGAGGAGGAGACACTTTAGAAAATTTTGGGAAAATTTTTCAAGGAGCTTATAATAAAAGGATTCAGCAAGTTATCCCCAATAAAATGAGGGAAATCTCTCAGCGCTACAAACATTTTTTTATAATGATAGATGAAATTACTGGAGATGAGAGCGGGGTAGAGTTTCTTAAAGGAATCAGAAAGATTATGCAGCAATATAAATTAGCCGAATATGGATTTAATGCTAAAATAATTGTAGCGGATGCTTCCATAGTGGATAAAAATGTAATTAAACAGCACTTGCAAGATTCAGATCCAGAACCTGATAAAATATTTTTTAGAAAGGCAAAATCTTCTGGTGTAGCCATTTCTGCGGAGCAATTCGAGTTTAATGGATTAGCAGGAAGAGTCATTAATGCTAATTCTTATCCAGCCAAAAGTTTGACCATCACCTATAAAGTAATTGTCAATTCTTATCAGGTTCAAGCAGACACAGAGTTAAAGCAACAAAAGGATTATTTGGTGCAAAATATCCAAAAAGAAATTATTCAGGATCTGGAGAAAATATGGAGTGAAGAAGAACAAATATTAATTTATATTCAGAATAAGAAAAGATTGCAAGAGCTGATAAAGGAGTTCAGGAAAAATCGAGGAGAATTTAAGAAAGATGAAGATTATTTAGAAGTCCACGCTAATATTAGCGAAAATGAAAGACAGGAAATCCAAAACCTTAAAAATAAGGTGAAGATTATCTTTATGACTTCTTCAGGAAGTCGGGGATTATCCTTTCCCCGTGTAAAAAGTATTTTAGTTGATATACCTCGCTTTCATTTGGAGAAAAACTTGATGGAAATTATCCAAGTAATTTATCGAGGAAGGGGAGAGAAGGAATTAGATCAACAGGATAAACAATTAATCTTTTATCTAGGAGAAAGAGTAGCATATTATGATGATGAAAATGCTCAAATTTCCTTACAAGAAAGTCTGCTCAATATCTTAAATATCTTGTTAATTCTGAAAGCTTCTATGATGACAAGAATTGAGGGAGTGGGAATTTTAGGAAGAGAACAGGTAATGATGATTCCTGTGGGAGGAAAATCGTCTTCATTGACAGGAGAAAGCTTTTCTATGCGGATGGCTAATTTACTGCGAGAATTGAAACAGGAAGCTAAAATAAAACCAGAGGATATTCGTCTGAAAAAGGTTTATGAGAATTTAAAACAACTGTTAGGTGAAGCAGATTTTATTCTCTCCCCTTCCTCAACCAAAGAGTTATCCTATCTGAAATTGGGAGAGCAGATAGAAAAGCAGTTTCTTCAGGTAATAAATAAAGGATTTGATGGATTATTAAAGTTGGGGAATTTAGAAACAGGTAATATTGCAGGTAGCTTAATGATTGTCCCCACAGGAGAGAAAAAATTAGTCGAAAATTATCTGATTAAGCTGGATAATTTAATGAAAATTTATCCTGAATTATTAAAGGATTTAATGGTAATTACTAAAGCTAGTAAATATAATGATAATTTGAGGTATGCGGTCAAAGATGCGATCGCCTTAATAGATAAACTGAAAGAGCAACAGGAGAAAAGTCAAAAAATAGAGCACCATAGTCAAAGATTAGATCAATATTATGCCATCCCCTTATTTACCTTCTTAAATAGAGAAGTTTTGCGGGAATATTTTACCACCCAAGTAGAAGAAGAAGGTGAGATGTTTCGGGATATTTTAGAAGCATATATCCGTTGTTTATATTCAGTAGATAATGTATTGCCACTAGGAGAAAAATATGAAGAAATTCCCTTTATTGTGTTTAACAGTTACAGTTTAGCAGAAATCAGAGATAAAGTTTTCACTGACAGATATTTATTAAACTCCCATGAGCTAAATGTACTGAATTTGATTTTATCTCAACAGGAATAATCCGAATTATGAAAAATATCTGATGCTTTTGCCGACAATATTTATACTCTTTTTGTTATACTTGATCAGGTTAAAACTTGATGTCTTTAATATTACACTAGAACATTGGCAAAAAAAAAGGCAACAGAGGTTAAAATATTCGAGCACAAAGAAGGAGTAAAATGATTTATAAATCCCTAGCCCTCGCCACACTTTCATTATTGTTTACCACCGTTCCTACCATTTCTACCTTAGCACAAGATGAAATACGCCAAGAGAATGTACAGTTTAAGCCTGATACAACTGGTACAACTATCCAAGGTGAAATTAAGGGAGATGAAACTGTTGATTACATCCTCCGTGCCAACGCAGGACAGTCAATGGTAGTAATACTTTCCACAGATAACCTTGCAAACTACTTTAATGTAATAGCACCAGGGGAGGATAGTGCCATGTTTATTGGTTCAACTGAAGGGAACCGCTTTGAGGGAAACTTACCCAAAGATGGAGATTATACTATCCGTGTTTATTTAATGCGATCTGCAGCGAGGGAAGAAGAAACAGCCAACTACAGCATGGAGATAGGGATAGCCAATAATAATCCCACCGCACCTTATACAACTGAGACATATGACGCTACAACAAGTTTCAAGTGTGAAGTCCGTGACTCGGCAGATGGCGCACCTGTTACTCATAGTCAAGATTGTCCCGCTGGTATTCTGCGGGGTGATCCAGGTTCCGCTTCAATGCGCATTATGCTACCTAATGGTGTAGAGCGTGTTTTAAATTTTGAGGCTGAAAACGTTACAACTCCCGATGGCGGCGAGCTAACTTGGGGTAAGGAAGAAAATGGTGATTGGTATATTGGTATTGACAATCAAGAATTTTACATCATACCCGAAGCTGCCATATATGGAGATTAATTAGGTGTAATAGCACAACGGGTTAAAACCCGTTGCTACCCCCGCAGGGGGGGAAAATACTTATTTTTTGGCGTTGCGTTTTTTGAGTAATGAAGTATATATTGACAAAAACTACTAAACAAACTCAAGATAGGGGCATAACAATGTTATGCCCCTACATTATAAAGGGTTCATGCTTCATAAATTATCTGGGTAAGGGCGGGTTTTGATTTAAAGATCAATTACTCACAAAGATCTTCGGTGAACCCGCCCCGTAAGAAATTGTGTAAATAATTTTGCTTATCTACTTACCATTGAGAGAAAGAAGTATTCGTAGTTGCGCTTTAGCGCCTTAATTTTCCTTATATTCAATCATATAAATCTACAAAAGTAAATTTAGGCTCAAAAAATATCAAATTAAGTGGCTTAAATAATTGAAATAATTCTGTTTGAAAATATAATGTTATATTATTATATTATTAATGTTTTATGCTTCATTAATTACCGCAGGTTCGGGCGGGTTTTGATTAAAAGATCAATTAAATTAGCTGTAGGGTGCCTTAGGCGCTTCGCCGTAACGCACCATTTTTTAATGGCTAATGAACAATAAATGATTATTTATTGTTCATTTAATACTAATTAACACACTAAATGCTGTCTTCTACTTCCCGAGCCAACTCCCACAAAAAGATTACTTAATCATCTAATCCTAATCTTTGGCGCATTTCCTCAATTGAAATACCTCCCTCAGTTTTTTGTCTCTGACGCGATCGCTTTAATATTGCTAAAAATTTCTGATTATTAGCTACAGCCATAGTTTCTGCATCATCTTCAATTTGTTTCTCAACAGAGTCATTATTTTCAGTTTGAGAAATAGCCTCAAGGTTTCTTACTTCTTTAAATTGTTGACTCATAATTCTATTTCTGCTCCACCTATAAAAACCTGGTTTCTTTCTTTCACACCAACAGCACGAATAGCAACCAGCAGCAATGACTGCTCTGCTGCTTCTTCTATATCATAATATACCCGAAGTTTACTTACTCGAAGCTCCCAAGAAGCTAAAGGGTTAGAACGCATCTTTTTACGATTTTTTGTCTCTACTGTTGGCTGGTAGGTTAACTGTTCAACGATAGCATTTAAAACGATTTGCTGCTGTCGCGCTGTTAAAGTTCGCAAGTGAATCTCAGCTTCAGGAGAAAATTCAATTGAATAGGGTTCAGCCACAATAATTTTTCAAAAAGCTTAATTTAGAGCCTTATAGGTTATCCCGCTGGCCCGCCCCTACAGAAATTGTATAAATAATTTTGCATACCTACTTATTTTACACAATTTTTTGCCAGATACAGATTTCATACTGCAATTTCTACAATTTTATCCTGAGTTTTTTCTGAGGATTGAACTTCATTTGCTACTTCTAACCAACCTTCAATAGCATCTTTTAAATTAACCATTAATTCTTCCATATTGTCTCCTTCTGTTATGCAACCTGGCAAACCTGGTACTTCTGCCCAGTATCCTCCTTCTTCTGCTTCATGTATTATTGCTTTAATTTTCATCTTGTGTTCTTAACTCTTTTCAGTTTATTTCATTAGATCAAGTCCGCTCTCAAGAGCGGACTTGATTAGGATATTTTATTACTCTACACCTTCAATCTTATCTTCAACCTCCTGATATAACTCCCGCAAACGGTCAAGATTACTCTCAGATGTCTCCCAGTAACCACGACCATTTACTTCCAATAAAGTACCTACCATCTTACGGAAGGAATTAGGATTTAAATCCATTAACCGCTTACACATTTCTGGGTCTTCAATAAATGTTGTATTCACATCTTCATAAACCCAGTTATCCACAGCGTCGGCGGTTGCAGACCAGCCCATTGTATTCACAAGTCGCTTTGACAACTCCCGCACCCCTTCATAACCGTGACTCAGCATCCCTTCATACCACTTGGGATTAAGTAGCTTTGTCCGTGCATCTAACCTCACAGTTTCCGATAATGTTCGTACCTGTGCATTAGCGGTAGTCGTATCCGCAATGTAAGCCGCTGGTTTTTTCCCGTCATCCCGTAACTTGGCTACTACTTTTGTCGGGTCTGAGTCAAAATAGTGTGATACATCCGTCAAACTAATCTCAGAAGAATCCAGATTCTGGAAGGTAGCATCAGCGGTTTTCAATGCCGCTTCAAAAACCTGCCGCCCTTCAGCCATCATCCCAGGATTATCAGAGTTGAAAGCAAAACTCTTCCGATTAAGGTACATATCCTGTAACTCTGCTTCTTCTTCCCAGCTACTATTCTCCACTGCCAGGTTAATATTGGAAGAATAAGACCCCGAAGCATTGGAAAACACTCGCGTAGCAGCTTGCCGTAAGTTTAGCCCCATTTCTTCAGCTTGCTGTAAAGCGTGCTTCCTTATATAGTTCATTTCCAGTGGTTCATCTGCTTCTGCGGCCATTTTCACCGCCTGGTCTAACAAGTTCATTTGGTTAATAAACAAATCCCTGAATACACCAGAACAATTAACAACTACATCAATCCTGGGCCGTCCCAACTCTTCTAGGGAAATAAGTTCCAACTTATTCACCCGTCCTAAAGCATCGGGTACTGGTTTCACTCCCACCATCCACATTATTTGTGCGAGAGACTCCCCATAGGTCTTGATATTATCTGTTCCCCACAAAACACAGGCAATAGTTTCAGGATATTTCCCGCCATTATCAATCTTTTGCCTTGCTAACAGGCGATCTACCACAATTTTTGCTGCATTTACTGCCGCTAAAGTAGGGATAGACTGGGGGTCAAGTGCATGGATATTTTTCCCAGTAGGCAAAACATTGGGGTTACGAATAGGATCGCCACCTGGCCCTGGTAAAACATATTCCCCTTCTAATGCTTTTAACAGTCCTCCTAACTCTTGGTCTGCACAAACCTGTTCTAAACAAAATTCCAAATACTCAAACAGAGGTTTGAGCAATTCCGTATCCACCTTGGGATAACCCAACTCATGGAGTTTCTCAACCCAGGGCGCTTTTTTACCGATGTTAAAGAAATTGAGTTTAGACACCATTGATACCCGACCATCTGCATCAACTTGTGCTTGAACTAAAGCACCTACTGCAGCACGAGTAGCAAGAGTTATGTTTTGCAGCAGTTCCACATCTGCCAAAATACCGCCATCGCTATTTTGATAAATCTCATCAATATCCCGCCCAATACTCTTCGCTATGATGCGAGGTAAAGAAACAAGCTCCTCTTCTTCTCGATCCAAACTGGCAATATTTACCAAAGTTGCCACAGCTTCCTCAGCAGTAGGCGGCTTCCCAATCACGTGCAGACCACAAGGCAACAGCCGTGATTCAATCTCCATTAACTTCCGATAAACATTCCCCACAATTAAATCCCGTTCATCAGAAGTCATATCTTTAGCATCAGTATCTGGTAAATTGATATCCTTATCCAGATTTACCAGCCGACACTTATCCATAATGGTATTAACAATGGGGACACCGCGACCACTATCTTTCAGAGTCTGATAAGAAGCAATTAACTCACTTAACTCCTGTAAACCCTTATACAAACCAGCATTCTCAGCAGGAGGAGTCAGATAAGAAATAGTCTCCGCATAACTCCGCCGCTTCGCAATGGTCGCCTCACTAGGATTATTCGCCGCATAATAATAGAGATTGGGAATATAGCCAATCAAATTATCAGGATAACAAGCCCCTGACATACCCATTTGTTTCCCTGGCATAAATTCGAGGGAACCATGAGTGCCAAAATGCAGCACCGCGTCCGCTTTCCACACTTGATTTAAATAAGTATAGTAAGCAGCAAAACCATGATGAGGACTAGCAGAACGGGAGAAAAGTAACCGCATGGGGTCCCCTTCATAACCAAAAGTTGGTTGTACCCCAATGAAAACATTACCAAAACTCTTACCGTAAATTAACAGATTTTGCCCATCACTATTGAGGTTTCCTGGAGGTGGGCCCCAGTTTTCCTCCAAACGAGTCGAGTAAGGAGTCAAGCGCTCATATTCAGGAACAGACATCCTGTAAGCAATATTCAACTCTGGACTGTGATACTGAGCCTGAGCATCATGGATTACTTCCTGCATCAAATCCATTGCACTTGCTGGCAAATCTTGAATATCATAGCCATTGTTTTGCAAAGCTTTCATGACTTCGTAAATCGAACCGAAGACATCCAAGTAAGCAGCCGTACCCACATTCCCCTTATCTGGGGGGAAACTAAAAACCGTGATGGCTAGTTTTTTATCTAATTTAGGCTTTTTGCGAAGGTTTGCCCATTTCAAAGCCCGTTGAGTAATAGCCTCGATCCTGTCCTGAAGAGCGATCGCCTTACCTGTTGCCCCATCTCGTCCTGAAACAATAATCGGTTCAATCGCCCCATCTAACTCAGGAATAGCAATTTGTAAAGCCACTTGAATCGGATGCAAACCCAAATCACTATTTTCCCATTCCTCAGTAGTTTGGAATACCAAAGGTAAAGCCACCATATAAGGGCGATTTAAGCGTTTTAGAGATTCGATCGCCTTCGGATGGTCTTGACGGGCAGGGCCTCCCACCAAGGCAAACCCAGTCAGAGATACTACAGTATCGACAATGGGGATGGGGGATACACCTTTTACACCTTGTTCCAAGAAAAAAGTATCAACTGGCTTAGAAAAATCCAATCCCCCAGCAAAAACAGGAATTACCCTAGCCCCCAAAGCTTCAAACTCCTGCACCATCGCCACATAATGAGCATCATCTCCAGTTACAAGGTGAGTGCGTTGGAGTACTAAACCGATACAAGGAGCCAGAGGATCTTTCAAATCATCAGATATATCTGTGCGAGAATTATACCAATTGAGATATGACTTAACATCCTCAAACATATTCATAGACAAAGGATGCCAAATCCCCAGATCAGGATAAACCACAGGGTCTTGGTATTTTACTGACTTTTGGTCTGTAAAGACGTATTTATCAGCCAGCATCAACAAGAAATTTTCCAAATTTTCCGCCGAACCACCCAGCCAGTATTGGAAACTGAGCATAAAATTCCGAGCATCCTGGGCCTTCTCAATGGGCATATATTTCAGGACAGAAGGCAGAGTGCGGAGAAGTTTAAGCATACCATCCTGAAAAGAAGCACCAGACTTCTCCTTCCGCTTGCGCATAAACTGAGCGATCGCACTTTTTGACTGACCCAGTTGCGCCATGGAAAAACTACCCATTTTATTTAAGCGCATAACCTGGGGCATAGAAGGAAAAACAATAGCCGCATCCAGGTTATCCCGTACTGGTTCTACTGCAGCTACCACCTTATCTGCCAAGTCTTCAATAAAAATCAGCGAAGCGATGAATATATTTGCTCTAGCTACATCCCTTTTGAAGTCTTCATAGTTCTGAGGATCTCGTAATTCTTCAATCAGGTAGCCGCTAATTTCGATAGCCAGGTTTGGATTATGGTTATTGATTGAATTTACTGCCGCTGTCAGAGAGCTTTGGTATTGAGATTCTAATACGACATAGACCACCTTTAAAAGCGAACGTCCCGAAATATTTTCAGGAGTAATGTGACGAATGGTGGACTTGACGTTAGTGAACATAAATATATTTCTCCTTTGTTCTGTTGTAGGGCTACATAATTGTGACCCTGGATTTTTTGGGAGGGGTTTATATTTTTTCTACCAAAAAACCCTCCCTCCTTCACTATCATCCCCCAAACTTGATACAATTCGTTAAAAAACCTCCAAGATTTCTTTACAAATATTTACAAATTACTAAAGCAAACGCTCACATTTTTATGAAAAATAATTAAAATTGCTTGACAAAAACAAAATAAAATGATAAGGGAGGGGATTGGTTACCATGAGTCACTGCTTGAGGAGTGGGCGGGTTTTTGATCTAAAAGAGTTGCTATTAAATAGGAATTTGCTGAATAAACTTGAATAAATAAGTCTATTTAAGTAAAAGTTGCGCAGGGGGAATCTCACCTCAATCAATGATCTGCTATATTATTAGTCAAGGAGTATTTGGAGAAGGTGTGCAGTGTATGCCATTAAAATAGAACTCAAACTCAATAACAAGGAACGAACCAAATTAGCACAACATGCGGGTTATAGTCGCTTTGTTTATAACTATGCACTTAGTTTGTATAATCAGATTGA
>JADQBC010000001.1 GCA_016903655.1 Gomphosphaeria aponina SAG 52.96 = DSM 107014 | reverse complement strand
TATTACTCACCGTCACTGTGGGAGCATTCACTGTCACACTTCCTGCATTGCCTGCTCCTATTCCTGCTTGACTTTCTACCTGAGTATTCCCAATTTTCAAGCCCGAATTTGCTGCTAAATTCACACTGCCTGCTGCTCCTGCCCCGATAGCAGAGGATGAAATCTTGGCATTTTCTGCCGCCAAATTAGCAGCCTGAATAGTAATATTGCCAGCAGCTCCTATTGCTCCAGCGGCTACAGCCGACTCAATATTACTTTCACTCAAATCTACTGTTTCTGTGGCAATAATCTCAACTGCTCCTGCTGCACCCTGTCCCTCCGTAGAAGTTAAGATTTGGGAATTATTGATGATCCTAATATTAGCCCCATCTATAGTTACTGCCCCTGCGTCTCCTACTGCTTCTTTTGTTGTTAAAGCACTCGTGATATTAGCATTATCAAACGCCAGATTTTCGGTGGCAGTTATTTTAATATTACCACCATCACCTATCCCAGCGGCATTAGCATTAATGCGCGCTCCATTGACAACTTCTAAATTGGCAGCATTGAGCTCAATATTGCCTGATTTTCCTTGAGAATTAATTCTGGCTTCTGACACCACTTGAGTTAATGCTCCAGCACCATTTCTAGCCCCATCAATTACCACATTTTCCGTGGCATTGAGAATAATCTTTCCTCCATTTCCTGCACCAAAAGTTCTAGTTGCTAAAATTCCGCCTCTCAGTAATTCTAAGCGAAAAGCGTTAATCTCAATATCCCCTGCATCTCCCTTGCCTGTTACCCCCACTGAGCTGGTGGCAGCGCTCCCCTGAAAAATAGTCTCGCCTTCACTATTTGTTAGTTCCCGTCCTCCAGCAAAAACCACATTTTCCGTGGCATTAATGCTAATTTTTCCTGCATTTCCCCTGCCAAGAGTGTTAGCGTTGATCTGAGAGCCGTTGACAACTTTCAAAGTCGAGGTAGTTATCTCTATATTTCCTGCATTACCTATTGCCTCCCTCGCCACTTCTGCTGCGATCTGACTTGGGATTCCATCACTTGTTGTTCCATCAATTACCACTTCATTTGGGGCATTAATAATAATATTGCCTCCATCTCCTTCCCCTTGAGTTTTGGCTGATAAAATGCCACCCTTAAATAAGGTTACTCTGGGGGCATTAATCTCAATATTCCCTGCATTTCCTCTTCCTTCGTTTTCTACTGAACTTGTGGCAGCGCTACTAAAAATTCGCCCCTCACTTTGCACTCTTTCCCCCTCAAAAACCACCCCCTGAGAAGCTTCAATCTGGATATTCCCTGCATTTCCCTCTTTATTTGTGAGGGTAGAAATTATTCCTCCATTCAGTACTTCAAAGGAGTCTGTTGTAATCCTAATCGGCCCTGCATTTCCTGCTGCATTGCTGGTGGCTTTTGAAGTTCCTGCTGCTGTACTTATAATACTTGGTACTCCATTTTCATCAGCACCATCAATTACAACTTTACCATTGCCATTATTAGTAGCATTAATAATAATCCCTCCCCCATCTCCCAACCCGATACTTCTGTTAAAAATTTCTCCCCGATTGAGTAATTCCAATGAGGCTGTATTAATCTCAATAATCCCACCGTTTCCCTTTCCTTCTCTGGCAATTGTACTGTTAATAAAACTATTATCTCTTATTACAAATCTCTGAGCTGCATTGATGGTGATATCCCCTGCATCTCCTATTCCTCTGGTACTGGCGTTAACTTGTCCCCCATTGAAAATTTCGGCGTTGGCAGTTGTTATTTCTATATCTCCTGCATTTCCTATTGCTGTTGAGCTCACTGTGGTGGTAATATTGCTATTATTAATAGCCACTGTTTCTGCGGTGTTAATCTTTACATCTCCCCCATCTCCTTTTCCCCCAGTCCCACTTCTTATTACTGAGTTATTATTTAATGCTAAATTCTCTCCATTGATGGTAATATTTCCCGCTGCTCCTGCGCCACTTCGGGCGACGCTATTTTCTATTCTGCTGCTCTCTAAAAAGATTTTTCCTGTCCCATTAATAATAATTTCTCCTGCATTTCCCTCTCCCAAAGTACTGGCAGAAATTATCCCCCCATTCAATATTTCTAGATTAGTGGCTTTGATGCGCACTCCCCCTCCATCCCCCACTCCTGGAATTTCAACTGCACTGGCTATACCAGTAAAACCTTCGCTCCCTTCTCCATTCACCAAAACATTATTATTAGCATTAATAATAATACTGCCTGCATTTCCCATGCCAAAAGTACTGGCAGAAATAACTGCTCCTTTGCTAATTTCTAAAGAATTTGTATTAATTACTACTCCTTGAGCCGCACCTACTCCCCCTGCTTGCACATCACTGGATGCCCCACTGAAATCTCCTGTAAACTTAACGTTTTCTGCTTGAATTGTAATGATGCCTGAGTCTCCTTTTCCCGCCGTGTCGGTAACTATTCTTGCTCCATTCATTACCTCTAGGGAATTGGTATTAATATTAATATCCCCTGCGTTTCCTGTTGCTTTTTTACTGACACTGGCACTAATTGTTAATAAGTCACTGTTAGCGTTATCTAAAATCACTCCATCATTGGCATTAATCAGAATATTTCCTGCATTTCCCTCCCCCGAAGTACTAGCTAAAATTTGCCCCCCATCTACTACTGCTAAATTTTGGGCATTAATTTCTATATTTCCTGCATTGCCGATCGCCTTATTTGCCAACACATTAAAAATTCCACTTGCTCCCCCAGCCACTTCTACCAAACCTTCAGCATTAACAATAATATTTCCCCCATTTCCTTGCCCAAAAGTACTAACAGAAATTGCCCCGCCATTTAACACTGCTAAAGAGCCTGTTCCTATTTCCACATCTCCTGCTTCACTGACTGCCCCTACCCCAGAACTAGAAATTTCACTTTCTCCGCCTGTCCCATCAATCCTAATTGTTTCCTGGGCATTTATGGCAATATTTCCTGCCTTTCCTATCCCCGCTGCATCGGTTAAAATTCTTGCCCCATTAACTATTTCCAAGGAATTAGTATTTATTTCTACACTGCCCCCATTCCCTTTTCCCGCCTGATTTACCCTGGCACTAATCCCAGTAAATAAATCACTTCTCCCATCATCCAAGACCAAATCATCATCCACATTTATCACAATCTTCCCAGCATTTCCCTGTCCCCAGGTACTAGCTAAAATTTGTCCCCCATTTACCACTGCCAAACTTGCTGCCTCTATGGCTATATTTCCTGCATTTCCTACTGCCCCTTCTCCTACATTATTGATAATAAAACTCTGATTTAACTCAATTTTCCCCAGGGCATTGAGGGTGACATCTCCTGCCACTGCTTCTGGGTTGCCCAAATTCTCAGCTATTCCTGATTGAATTGTACTTTTTTCTAGGTTTAAATTATTGCTATAAACCCCAATGTTTCCCCCCTGCTCTGCACTCACATCTAACGAACTGTTGGTGAGAGAAACATCAGCCCTAGCCCCTTCTTCTGGGAAAATTAATGCTCCAGCCTCTCCTATTTCTACTAATCCTGCTGTGGCTATGCCCCCAATTTCTACCCTCCCTCCAGGTGCTGCTAGGCGGGAGTTTGTCACTACCACTTCTCCCCCCACAATTGTCATTAATCTGCCATCGGGCAGTTGTAGGGTTGAGTTATTAATTAAAATCGGAGCTGCTGACTGGCCATTCCATTGTATTCCCAAAGGTACATTAACGGTCAAATTTACTGGATTTTCTGGGTTTGTGCCAAATTGGGTTCCATCTTCAAATACCAGAGTATCTGCTGTTGTTGCTAAAAAATCTCCCCCTATATTCAGGGTAAATCCATTCATTTGAAAGCCTGCTGGGTTCAGTAGAATTACATTAGCTAGTCCATTGGCACTCAATCTGCCTTCGAGTAGGGAAACATCCCCTCCCGTAACTCGACTAATTATATTAGCAATATTTTCGCTGTTGTTAAAATAAGCCTCAATCCCTTCGGGAATGGAAAATTCTTGAAAACTGTGAAAGAGATTAGTGCCTGCTGCTGTTCCTCCAGTTATTTCAACTATGTTTTCATTTCGCTCTACGGCGGTGGGAATAGTGCCATCTGGAGTAATTTGGGCTTTTACAGGATTTCCTGCTAGCAAATGAAACACAATCACGCAACTGGGAATCATAGCTATTGTTTTCACTTTCACTAGCAGGGTTTTCAGCATTTTTTGGGCTCCTCAAAATTCTTTACTTTATTATTATCCCAAATGGTTAATTTTGTCAAGTCCTAAGAATTATTTTTGGGGTTAAAAAGGTTTATAATCATGTTATTCAGGGAAGCAAAATTATGAATCAATTAACAGATACAGCCTTGTCAGTGGGGGGTGTAACAGAATACATTAAGGCTTTAGTGGAAGGCGATCGCTTTTTACAAACCCTCTGGCTCACTGGGGAGGTATCTAGCACTGGATATCATACTACTGGCACATTTTTTACTCTTTGTGATCCAGATTGTGAAGCAACTTTACGTTGTGTTATTTGGCGTTCTCAAAGAGCTAAAGTTGTGCAGCACCCCCAACAAGGGGAGCAGTTGTTGGTACTAGGAAGTATCAACCTCTACGCCAAACGAGGGGAATATCAAATGACAGTTTGGCAGGCTTTACCTGGGGGTGAAGGCTTGCAAGCCTTAAGGTTACAACAGTTAAAGTCCCGCCTCGAAGCAGAAGGGTTATTTGCTCCCGAAAGGAAGCGCCCCTTACCAGCTTACCCCCAAACCCTGGCCATCGTCACATCCCCGAAAGCTGCCGCCTGGGGAGATATGCAGCGCACTTTCCAACAGCGAGCTCCTGGGTTACATCTTCTCTTTGCTCCCGCTACGGTTCAGGGTGAAACAGCACCTAATTCTATTGTAACCGCCATTGAAAACGTGAACCGAGATGGGAGAGCGGAGGTAATAATTTTAGCGCGGGGGGGAGGAGCGGTAGAGGATCTAACTTGTTTTAATGACGAGCGGGTAGTGAGGGCGATCGGTCAAAGCAATATACCCATTGTTACAGGTATTGGACATCAACGGGATGAGTCCCTGGCGGATCTAGTTGCTGATTTTGCGGCCCACACTCCCACTGCTGCTGCTGAAAGTGTTACTCCTGATTATTCCTTACTGAAAGCCTGCCACCAACAGAGGAGAAGTCGGCTAACTCTGGCTTTAACTCAAAGGTTGCGGTGGGAGGTGGAGCATTTAGCAACACTAAATAAGCGCTTTAAATCTCTCCTGGCCACAGCTCCAATTTTAAATCAAGCTGTTGCTAAATGTCAAATATTTAGCCAAAAATTAATTGCTCTTGACCCCCAAGCCGTGTTAACGAGGGGCTATGCTATAGTCAAATTAGCGGATGGTAGTTTATTGCGTAATGCTGACAATTTAGTTCCACAACAAGAATTAACTATTCAATTGGGACAAGGCAAATTAAAAGTAAAAATAACTGAAATCTTAGATGAAAAATCCTCAAAAATTTGAAGCAAAAATAGCTTTGATTGAAGAAATAATCAAAAAAATCGAAACAGGAGAACTTCCTTTAGAAAAGGTTTTTAGTGAATATGAAAAAGCAGGGAAGTTACTGCAAGAATGTGAAAGTTTTTTAGAGCAGGGCAAGGAAAGAATGAATTTAGTGATTGAGACATTAACAGCGGGGGAAACGGAATTTTAAGAGTGAATAGTAAATTAGTGGGAAAAAAAATGATTGTTGATTACAAGCCTCAAATTGAGGAGCAGGAAATTCGCCAAGAAATCAAAGATTTACAAAAGCAATTAGTAGAGATGCGTCGCCGTCTCCATCAGCGGCCAGAATTGGGTTTTCAAGAAAGAATAACGGCTGATTTAATTGCAGAAAAATTAAGAGAATGGGGGATTGAACATGAAACTGGTATTGCTAAAACAGGGGTGGTAGCAATTATTAAAAGCAGCAAAAGTGGGCCTGTATTAGCAATTAGAGCAGATATGGATGCACTCCCAATCCAAGAAAAAAATGATGTACCATATCGCTCCCAACATGATGGGATTATGCACGCTTGCGGCCATGATGGACATACGGCGATCGCTCTGGGGACTGCTTATTATCTTTCCCAGCATCGTCAAGACTTTTGTGGTACTGTAAAAATTATCTTTCAACCTGCCGAAGAAGGCCCAGGGGGAGCTAAACCGATGATTGAAGCAGGGGTGCTGCAAAATCCTGATGTGGATGCTATTATTGGCTTACATCTCTGGAATAATCTTCCTCTGGGTACTGTAGGGGTGCGCCCTGGAGCTTTAATGGCAGCAGTTGAGTGTTTTGATTGTACTATTCTGGGTAGAGGTGGTCATGGAGCAATGCCAGAGCAAACTATTGATTCCATTGTAGTTGGCGCTCAAATTATTAATGCAGTGCAAACTATTGTAGCGCGCAATGTTAACCCCCTAGATTCGGCAGTAGTTACTATTGGGAAATTTAACGCAGGTAATGGGCTTAATGTTATTGCTGATACAGCAAAAATGAGTGGAACGGTACGCTATTTTAACCCTGCTTTAAAAGATTATTTTGGCAAACGTCTCGAAGAAATTATTGCGGGAATTTGTCAAAGTCACGGGGCTAAATATGAGTTAAATTATTGGCGACTTTATCCCCCTGTAATTAATGATGCTGCTATGGCTGAATTGGTACGGTCGGTAGCCACAGAAGTGGTGGAAACTCCAGCTGGAGTAGTGCCAGAATGTCAAACTATGGGTGGAGAAGATATGTCTTTTTTTCTTGAGAAAGTACCTGGATGTTATTTTTTCTTGGGTTCTGCCAATGGAGCAAAAGGTTTAAATTATCCCCATCATCATCCTCGTTTTGACTTCGATGAAACTGCTTTAGGGATGGGAGTAGAAATTTTTGTCCGTTGTGTGGAAAAGATTAATGGGGAAATTGACCATTGTTAATCTCGGTGGTAAAATCTTGAACTGCTTGGGTGATAATTTGTCTTAAATTAACATAAGATTTAGCGAAGGGGGGGAGCTTTTCAGATAAGCCAAGTAAATCGGCAGTAACTAACACTTGTCCATCACAAAAATTGCCTGCACCAATACCAATAGTGGGGATAGGAAGTTGAGTAGTAATTTTTTGAGCTAAAGCAGTAGGGATATGTTCTAAAACGAGGGCAAAAACTCCCGCTGCCGTTAAAGCGATCGCCTCTTGTTCAATTCTTTCTGCTTCCTGGATAGTTTGCCCCTGCTGTTGATATCCCAGTTGATGCACCGACTGGGGTGTCAAACCCACATGGCCCATCACAGGAATCCCAATTGCAGTTAATCTAGCTACAGTCTCCACTACTGCTCCATGACCCCCTTCTAATTTTACTGCTCCTGCACCAGTTTCTTTTAAAACCCTACCTGCTGAATGGATAGCTTGGCTGGTACTTTCCTGATAACTTAAAAACGGCAGATCGCCAACCACCAGCGCCCGTTTTACCCCGCGACAGACAGCAGCAGTGTGGTGGAGCATAGCATCTAAAGTCACAGGTAAAGTTGTAGAATAGCCCAAGGCTACCATTGCCAAGGAGTCGCCCACAAGAATGATGTCTGCTCCCGCTGCATCTAAAATTTGGGCGTAACAATAGTCCCAAGCCGTTAAAGTGACAATTGGACGACCTGCTTGTTTCCATTTAATTAATTGTTGGGTAGTAACTGGCATTGTTTGGGGGCTGGGTGAAGAGGAAATTTTAACTCGAGCGAGTCGCTTCCAAAATGCGGGAATAATAAAAGCGAGTGCTAGTCATTCCCTGGCGTTGAATGGCAAAACCATTAGCTTCAAGCAGTTTAATAATATCTTGTTCGCGATGCTGATAGGCGCGGGTAGTTTTACTGGGCCCTGGAAATAACTCCCCAATTTTCTTGAGGATAGTTAAACAGAAGGTTTTGGGAGCAAAACTGAGAATTAAGCGAGACTCTGCCAAAGAAGCGAGGTGAGCGATCATTTTTGCCGCTTCTTCGAGGGGATAATGGATCAACACATCTAAACAAATTACTGTATGATACTTGCCTGTTAATTCTTCTAAATCTTGCACCGCAAAAGTGACATTACTTGTATCTTTAAGGATTGCTTGAGCTTTTTCCTTCCCTTCCCCCACCATTTTTTCAGAAATATCACTAGCAAATACCTTTGCTTGAGCTTGAGCGAGGGGAATAGTGAGACTACCCACCCCACACCCAGCATCACAAATAGAGATTGCTGCTAAATTCCCATCTGCCTTAAGCCATGCTAGCACTGTGTCAATGGTTTGCTGATGTCCTGTGCGGATATCCTGCTGGACTTTATTGACTTCCCCCTCCCCGTAAATTCTCCGCCAGCGGTCAAAGCCTGTAGCATTAAAATATTCTTTGACAATGGCTTTATCATTAACTTTGTCTTTAATTGTGTTAGTCATAAAATTTTTTTTCCAGAACAATTTCTTACTTTATCAGTATTTGTTTTGGTAGGTTAACTAAATACAATGCTGTTTGAGTAAAGAAGGAGTAAAATTGGATAGACTAAACTGATCGCAAGGAAGTTGGTGGAGGAGCATCAATGGAATCTATGGCTGAAAAGCTAGTACAGCGCATCATTAATATTAACCAGTATCTAGGAACACGCCCCCAGCTTGAACAAAGTTATCATCCTTTGATTCAAGAATTAAACCGTGTGATGGATTTTATTGCTTCAGTCAAACCGCGGGTAAAAGTTGTCAGTAATTTTCCAGAACTTGCTGAAGGACTCAAAAATCTGAGTGCTCAACAACCCTCCCTTTCTAACTTGTATCTGTTTGAGTCTGCTGCTTTAAATAAAAATGAAATTTTACCAGAAAATTTTTCGATTTGTGCAGTATTTGAGCAAGAGCGAATTGGCTATGAGTTAAAAGAAAAGAAAAAAATATTAATTGGTCGGGGAAAAGACTGTGACCTGGTTATTCCGAAAAAATATAATTCAGTCTCTAGGTATCATGCTGAAATTAGGCCCACTGTTTCGGGGTGGGAAGTTTGCGATTTAAATAGTAGTAATGGGGTTTATGTACAAGGTGAAAGGGTAAAAGAAAGTTGTCGCAGTTTGCAAAAAGGCGATCGCATTTTTCTGGGTAAACCTGATATCTCTAACAGTGTTGAACTAAGTTTTGAGTTAGCTTCACCCCCAGCTCAGTATGTCTTACTAAGTTCAGGCTATCTCAAACTAGGAGAAGCAGTACAATATGCTCTCCTTCCCCGTCAAAAAGTCTGCCTGGGTCGCGATCCTAGTTGCAAAATTATCATTCCTGTTCAATATGGTTCTGTATCTAAAAGACACGCTGAAATTATCTCTGATGGTCAAGGTTGGCACTTGCGGGATCTCAACAGTAGTCATGGGACTTTTATTAATGGAGAGCGCCTGGTAGGGAGTTCTTTTGTCCCTTTGCATCTTGGGGATAAAATTAACTTAGGGGAACTTAATAATCCTGAAAGTTTAGAGTTAATTTTTAAGTTTCACACTCCAGAAGATACTTCCCTGTCGCTCAAATTTGAACCGTTACTATTACTAAAAAATTGTGATGTCCTGATTTTAGTTTATCAGCCAACTAAGACGATAAATTTTAATGAGATTGAGTTGATTAAAGTGGCAATTAAAGCCAAAAAACAGCACATAATTATTGTAGTGGATGGGGAAAGGAATCCTCGAACTCCAGAAGCTCAAGCGAATATCACGGCTTTACAAAGCTGGGTACAAAGTAATAATAGAAATAAGGTAATTTCCCTAGTTTTTGCTTCCCTGGTTGAGAATAATCCTAATCTTAGGGAATATACCCAGCTTTTAGAGGAAATATTTAAGGCAGTAAATGCTAAGTATTTTCAAGAATTAAGCCATGAAATTAATCAGAAAATTGATTGGGGATTTAATCAGATTAAGGTATATTTAAAAAATAAGATTAAAACAGCTTCCCAGGGAATGAGTGAAAGTGAGCTACAAACAGAAACAAGTTATGTGTTCAAAGAAATAGCTCAAGATAAAGAAAATATTTTTAGACAATTTAAACAAGAAATAAATAAATCAAGGGTAGGGTTTTTGTTACCTTGGAAACCCCATAGTTTAGGGTCAAAACTAGAAAAATTTATTAGCCAATTGAAAACCAATCAAGGGGAAGATGAAGAGAATGTTTATCTGTACTTATATGTAGAGGGAACGGAGGAGTCGGAAAGCATTCACCAGCGACTGGTTGCTCTGCTTAAACCAGATTTTGTTCAATGGATGGGAGAAGAATGGGAGAAGATTTGTAATTTTTATGCGGTGGGAGGCTTAAATGGTTTTTGGATGAGAAGTAAGTCGGCACTTCATGAAGTAATTCCCAACTTTTCTCCCCAAGATTTCTCCTGTGAACCTGGAAAAATTCCTCCTTTTAACTTAGAAACGTTGCTGGATGTTTCGGTGTTAACGGAAGAAAATCAAGACTTGGGGGATGAATGGTTTTCTTTGGTGTCTCAGGGAATTTATTGCGTGAATAAACAGGATGTTGATACATTAAATATCGAAGAAACAACAGAAAATTTGAGAACTACTTTACTGAATAAATATCAGTCCCTGGTTAAAATAGTTACAGAGAAACTTTTTCAGGTTTTGATGGGTGGTTTGGAGCAAGAAAAGCTACGCATTAACCAAACTCTAGCAGCGATCGCCTCTGCTACTGGGAAACAAATTGATCAACTGCAATCGAAAAACCAACAGTTAAGTGATGTGTTAACTTCTTTAGAAGCGGATCAAGTAGAAGTACTCAAGCTGCTTAAAGGAGAATAAAGGGTTTGGTTTCCCAACCCGCCCACTCCTCAACTATAAAATTTTTTCCAGGCCATAAATTAAAGATTTGAGTTGAGTTACTTGACGAATAGCTAATAACACTCCAGGCATATAGCAAGACCGATCGGTAGTGTCATGGCGTAAAGTATAAATTTGTCCTGCTGCCCCAAAAATAACTTCTTGGTGAGCAATTAAACCTGGTAATCTAACACTATGAAGATTAATATTTTCTGCCGTTACTCCCCCTCTAGCTCCTGAAATATTTTCCGTCTCTGCTACTTGTTTTTCATTGTATGTTTTGCCCTTAGCTGCCAACATTTGGGCTGTTTTAATAGCTGTACCGCTGGGAGCATCTGCCTTTTGGTTATGGTGCAGTTCAATAATTTCCACATGGTCAAAGTATTTAGCCGCTTCCATAGCTGCTTGTTGCAGCAATACCATACCGATGGAAAAATTAGGAATAATTAATGCTCCAGTGCTAGCCTTTTCTGCAAAGTCAGCCAAGTCTTGTATTTGCTCTGTACTAAGTCCAGTTGTACCAACTACTGGTCTGACTCCATAGGCGATCGCACTTCTCACATTTTCATACACACTATCTGGGTGAGTAAAATCCACCATTACTCCCTGTACTTTTTCCTGGGTTGCTAGGACTAAAATACTTTGCAAATCATTAACAATGGGAACTTCTAATGGGTCACATCCTGCTATTTCCCCTACATCTTTGCCCAAATATTGGGGATTTCTTTCCACTGCCCCCACTAACATCATATCTTCAGCGGCGGCTACTGCTTTAATTACTTCTTTGCCCATTTTTCCCGCTGCTCCATTTACTACCACAGGAATGGGATTTACTTCTGCCATTTTTCCTCCTCTCAATTTTTAATTCTCAGAATTTTAACAATCAAATAATGACCAACTCAATTTCTTCTGCCATCCCACAGAAATACTTAACCATTTCTTGTTTAGTTGCTAAATCCCCCCAGCGCCAAAGTAAATCATAAGCTTTTAACCCGATTCTACCAGAAGATGTGGTCAAAAAATGAAAAACAAAATCTTCCCCAGCGGCTCCATAATTTAAAGCTTCTAACAACAAATACATTATTGTTTCATCGCCGTCAGATACCAACTTCAGCCTTTGTTTAACTCCTGCTAACCCGCCTAAAACAGCAGCATTAATTGGTTGTGGTAGCTGATTACCAAGTACAACATCCCCAGGACGGGGTTGATGAGCATTTTGATTCATGGTTATAATAAAAGATAATAATTTAAATTTCAGGCAAAACAATGTTACGCTTAGAAAACAAGTGGAAACCAATTATTAAGCAATTTGAAGCTGTGATTGGCAAAGATGGTGTAATTAGACGGAAAGAAGAAGTACTGACATACGAATGCGATGGTTTAAGCGCTTATCGTCAGCGCCCAAGTCTGGTAGTATTACCTCAAACCACTGACCAAGTAGCGGCGGCTGTAAAGATTTGTAACGCAAATCAAATCCCCTGGGTAGCTAGGGGTGCGGGAACGGGTTTATCTGGGGGTGCCTTACCAGTGGAAAACTGTGTTCTTATTGTTACTGCGAGAATGAAGAAAATCATAGAAATTGATTTAGAAAACCAGCGGGTTGTGGTACAACCTGGAGTAATCAACAACTGGGTCACGCAAAGCGTCAGTGGGGCAGGATTTTATTATGCTCCAGATCCCTCCAGTCAGATTATTTGCTCCATTGGTGGTAATGTAGCAGAAAATTCTGGCGGTGTCCATTGTCTCAAATACGGGGTAACTACTAACCATGTCCTGGGGTTAAAATTGGTAACTGCTGATGGTTCGATTATAGATGTAGGGGGAACAGTGCCAGAAATGCCTGGATATGATTTAACGGGGGTGTTTGTCGGTTCTGAAGGTACATTAGGGGTGGCGACAGAAATTACCCTCCGCATTCTGAAAACCCCAGAATCTATTTGTGTTGTCTTAGCTGACTTTCTCAGTATTGAAGCGGCGGGGGCTGCTGTAGCAAATATTATCAGTTCAGGAATTATTCCCGCAGGCATGGAAATAATGGATAACCTGACTATTAATGCTGTAGAAGATGTTGTCAAAACAGGTTGTTATCCACGAGATGCAGAGGCAATTCTTTTAGTAGAATTAGATGGTTTGGAAGTGGAAGTAGGGACTAATAAAAAGCGAGTTGCTGCAATTTGTCAAGAGCATGGGGCCAGAAATATTACCTCAGCAAATGACTCAGAAACTCGCTTTTTATTATGGAAAGGTCGCAAAGCTGCTTTTGCTGCTGCGGGCCATATTAGTCCTAATTATTTTGTGCAAGATGGGGTAATTCCCCGTACCCAATTAGTAGAAGTGTTAAAAGAAATTAACGTTTTAAGTGAACAATATGGCTTTAAAATTGCTAATGTTTTTCATGCAGGAGATGGGAATCTTCACCCTTTAATTTTATATGATAATGCTGTGGCTGGGGCATTGGCAAAAGTGGAAGAATTAGGGGGAGAAATTCTCAAACTTTGTGTGAGAGTTGGGGGCAGTATTTCAGGAGAACATGGCATCGGTGCTGATAAAAAATGTTATATGCCCGCTATGTTTAGCGATGCTGATTTGGAAACCATGCAATATGTGCGGCAGGTATTTAATCCGCAAGGTTTAGCTAATCCTGGGAAGATTTTTCCAACACCGCGCACTTGTGGTGAAGCAGCTAATCGCAAAATAACAGATTTTCAGGGAGTAGAAGTTTTTTGAGCAAATCTTAACCTGAACCTAAGTTAAAATAGGAATAGTTATTAGACATGAGTAAATTCTGGTTTTTCCTCTTACCCATTTCTCTTTTAACTCCGACTATTAGTTAATATGGTCTGATTAGTAACAGACAGGCAATTTGATGAGGATGAGCTAGGTGTTGAAAAGCATAGGAAAAACCCTCCGTTTTATCGGTTTGATGTCTGGGTTAGGACTGTTGGTTTTAAATTTGCAAGGGGGAAAAATAGGAGGGCGATGGCCCCAGGCCTTGCCCCTTGGGCGATCGCTTCCTTTTTTCCCTAATGTTTATGGGACCCCACCCTTAGCAATGAAAGGGGGAGATCCCTATATTCGCGCTTTAATGCGCACCATTACTGCTAGTGAAGCTAATGTGTCTAAACCCTATCATGTTATCTATGGTGGTGAGTATGTATCCGATTTAAGCACTCATCCCAATCGTTGTATTCTTATTAATAAAAAATCGAATACAAATCAATGCTCAACTGCTGCGGGAAGATATCAATTTATCAATACCACTTGGGATGAAAAAGCACAACGTTATCATCCCCAAGTTTCTGGTTTATTCTGGTGGAAATCCTATAGTTTTGAGCCAGAATATCAAGATGCGGTGGTGTATGCTTGGTTAAGTGATAGTCAAGGGTGGGGAGTAGATATTTCCCAATTGTTACGTGAGGGAAAAATCCAAGAAGTATTAAAGTTGCTTTCGGGAACTTGGACAAGTTTAGGATATGGGAAAGAAACCAATTTTATGAGTCGTTATTTACCCCAAATTTACCAGAATATGTTGGCAGAAGAATTGAAAACAAGCATCTATAGCCAGTCTAAATGATTTGTGTAATCTTATACTTAGTATAATATTACACAAATCAAATCTTGTTTGCTATAGTAACTTTAACTAACTTTAGCTAAAACAGGTTTTGTGGAAACAAGATGTTTATCTAATCCCAATTTTCTCGGTTTAATTCCTAATGCTAACCCAATTAATTCTGTGATATAAAGAATGGGCAAATTATAGTTAACATTATACTTTTTCTCAATATCAGGCTGTCTTAATTCAAGATTATTTGAACACAAGGGACAGGCTAAAATTATACAATCTGCACCGAGGGATTTTGCTTCATCTAGGAGTTTTTTCGTCATTTCAAAAGCAACTTCTTCCTGGGGAACTAAAATGGGCCCACCACAACATTTAGTTTTTGAACGAAAATCTACTACTTCAGCTCCACATTTTTGTGCTAATTTGTCTAATGACATGGGAAAAACTGGTGAATCCCAGCCCGTAATATCCGCTGGTCGAGTTAAAAGACAACCATAATAACAAGCAACTTTTAATCCTGTTAGTGGTTTTTTAATTTTGGGTGCAATGTCTAAATCATTGACCAAAACATCTACCACATTTCTGACTTTAATTTTCTGATTAGAAACCGACATTCCCATATCAGTAAGAATTGAGGTAATCTTTGCTCTTTCTTGCTCATTTTCTAAGGCTTGAGCTGCTTTAGCTGACTTATTGTAACAACCAGAACAAGCTGCTAATAAGTCTTGATTTTGATTTTGGGCTAAAACTACATTTCTCGCTGCTAATGCCATTCCAATATTGTGATCAACTCCTCCTGCAATAGAACCCCCACAACATGACCAGTCCTGAAGTTCTTCTAGTTCAATTTCTAACTCCTTCATTACCACTTTGGTGGAGATGTCAAACTCTTTTGCCGAAGAATGAAGGCTGCATCCTGGATAATAAGAATATTTCATTTTTTCACCGCTTTTGTTAATGCTTCACTAAATTTTTTTGGTTCTTTGACTTTGGGAGGGAAGGGAGATAATTTACCTTTTAAAGTTAATTTAATCCCCAATTCTGCTTGATCAACAAGGGCTTTAAGTCCGCCATATTTCAGCATTAATTCAGGTTCAAAAAGAATGCCTCTTTTTTCAATTAACTCCACAAATATCTGATTAAATCTTACAGAATCGTTTTTAATTCCTTCCCTAATGGCGATCGCCTTTACTGCTTCAATGACATCTGTAGGACGAACCCCACGAGGACAGCGAGAGGTGCAAGTATGACATGAACTACAGAGCCAGAGAGTTTGACTTTTAAGCACTTTTTCCCATTCTCCCCGTTGTACCATCAACACCAGACTTCTGGGTAACAGATCCATTCTTTCTGCATTGGGACAACCACCGCTACAAGTACCACACTGCATACAAGCATTAATTGCAGCATTTTCACCCCCTTGGGCCAAAACTTCTTGAGATAATTTTGCATTCATTTTGTCGCCGTCAACCTGGCGATCGGTTTTAATCCCAAAAAAACATTTTTTCTTTACCATTGTTTTATTCCTTACCAAATTTAAACGGATAACCCCCCCGCAGGGGGGAAATGCTGACTCCCTCCCCTTAATAAGGGGAGGGTTGGGGTGGGGTATTACAAAACTGATTTCCTCCTGCAATCATTGAGGCGAAAGGCTGTCTGAAAGATAAATCACAGCTCATATTTTCTAGGGTGAAACTATGCAAAAAAGCTGCTATTTCTGCTGCGGCTGAACGCCCATCAGTAATAGATTCCATAATAGCTTTAGGACCCGTTGCTGTTCCTGCTAGAAAAATACCTTTTTTCTCAGAATTATTGTTAGAATATTGCTCATGGGCAGTGGTGTAAAAGCGATCGCAACCCACCTTTAAATCTGCAATTTCAGCTAACTCAGTATTACCCACCATTCCTACCATTAAAACCAACATATCCACAGTTAAACGCATAGGTTTAGCAGTCAAAGTATCTTCTAGCCGCAACAATAAACTACCATCAGTTTTTTCCCCAGCTTCAGAAAGTCGCCCGCGAATAAATTGAACGCCAAATTTTTCTTGAGATGTACGATACAATTCCTCATAACCCCGTCCAAATACCCGAATATCCATATACAAACAGTAAATTTCACAATCAGGAATTTGCTCTTTAATTTCAATGGCAACTTTAACAGTATTAGTACAACAAACACGGGAACAATAATTATTATTTACCTGTTGATCTCGCGAACCCACACAGTGGATCATGGCTATTTTCTGAGGCGGTTTTCCTGATGCAGTTTGCACTTGATGCTGTTTCAGCATGGCATCCAATTCAATAGAAGTGATAGAATTGTTATAAATTCCATAGCCATATTCCTCTTTCAAAGCAGCATTAAAAGGCTTAAATCCTGTAGCCACAAGAATAGAAGCAGCGTCAATTTTTTCCCCAGTCGAAGTAATTACTTCAAAGTTAGGAGCTACTCCATTAATCTGAGTTACAGTGGCATTGTTAATCACCCTGATTCCCTTTAATTCCCCTTTCAATTTATTGATAATTTCAGCAGCATCGGTAAAATCAGGAAAGACTTTATACCAGTTTTTAACATTACCGCCTAACTCTTTTTCCTTTTCGATTAAAGTTACTTCATATCCAAATTCTCTTAATTTTCCTGCGGCTGCCATTCCTGCTACACCGCCCCCAATTACAACTATGTTTTTGTTCATTGTTTTCCTCAATTTTTTAATTTTTAATTTTTGAATTTTTTAACTCATTAGTCATTCAATTATCAATGAACAATTAATAATGAAATTGATAACTGATAGAGGAGGGGGCGGGTTTTGAGCTCGAGGTTATGGTTTTGATTACTAAATTGTCACCAAACCCGCCCCTACAAACCTGCCCCTACAGTTTTTTAACTGATAACTGTTAAAAAGGTCGTCTTCTTTGTTCTGCAGTTTTGGATTTATCGTAAGGAATACCAATCTGATCCAGTAAAGGTTCGATCGCCACTGCTTTCGCATTTAAACCACAATCTTTAAAAGGGTCATAACCTAATAACAAACCTGTTAATTGTGCATAATCTAAAATACTGACATTGAACTCTTCTTCTAACACTTCTTTAATGGTTCCTTGTTCAGCATCCAGAAAAACCGTACACCCTGGACAATTAGTTAAAATTAGTTTGCAGTCTGGGTGAGCTTCTTTCAAACTCTGTAACTTTTTATAAACACTACCCGCAGTATAGTCTCGGTTTTCTGGGAAAGCACACTGACGGAAACCCATCCCGCAGCAATGTCTTCTTTCTGGATAATCCACTACTTCAGCCCCAAAAGCTTCTAATATCCCCACTAAAACTTGAGGAAATTCAGCACCACCCATGGACTCTTCAGGAAAAATTTTTGCATAGTGGCAGCCAACATGGTCAGTAGCCTTAACTCCTTTCAAACTATACTTAGCTTTTGCCGCCAGGAAGTGGCGATTGGCAAAAAATACATCAGAAGCATGAACTACAGAAGGCCTTCCCCCTGATACGCGAGGAATCCAAAATTCCCTGCCCGTAGTTTCTTTCAACATTTTTTCTGTGTATTCTTTCAACTCTGGTTCTTCTTCCCAGAGTTTGATCACTTCTGTATAGTTAGCAAAAGAAGTGACACAGAAGGAAAAAAGATTATTTACTCCCAGTTCGTAATGAGCCACAGAAAAATTCCTTGCAGCCACCACCATCTGGGTTTCTAAATTAGATACGTCTCCGTGATAGCCAATTGCACCACAGGAAGTATGACCTGGTGCTTCCCGTAAGTCCATCCCTAAGTCATTTTTGAGGATTTTATAAGCAATACCTTCTGTATAAGGTGCAGCACTCTGGAGGAAACAGCTCCGAAAACAACCCCAGACTTTTCCATTTGGTTCATCAACACTGGGAACTGCTTTTTGATGTTTTTCCCATGCTTTCACTTTTCCTGCTAATTTCATGATTTGTTTTCTCCTTTGAGTTCATAATTTCTGCTGTCCCCTGTTTCTAACCAGGTTTGCCAATATTTTTCTACTTCAGCTTTACTGCCCAGTTTCTTTTCCATGGCTTTTTCCACTGCTTCCATTAAGGCAATTGCACCAGTTTTTTGGTAAATGGCTCGTATTTCATCTAAATCTTGTTCGGGAATTTGGCGGTGTGAACCAGGACTGTTTTCTAAATCCATTGGAACATCCCACCATTGGCGCATTTCTTCCATGTGTTCGTAATAGTATTCCCAGTTTTCTCCTAATTCGGGGAAATGTGCGGGAGAAATGTTTTTAGCGAGTAAGGTATAACCTCGATCAAGCATATTTTGTCCAAATACCCTTTTAGCAAATAGTTGCTGTCTTCCTTTTTCTGACTCTGCAAAGTAACCATGACGGATGGATAGTCGGCGCAAAGCCAGAATTACTGAAGCTGCACTGTTGCCTCGCGGACATCTTGTCTTGCAGGAAAAACACTGCCCGCAATACCAGATTTTGTCCGATTTTAATAATTCCTTAATGTCTTCGTCACATTCCGATTGCACGGTGTTCATTACTTCTCTGGGAGAATAATCATTAAATTCCGCTGCTGGACACACCGCAGTACACACCCCACAATTGAGACAGGCATTCATACCATGCTGGTACAAGATGTCTTTTTTCAGTTCGTCAAATAGTTTCCCCATCAATCAACCCTTATCCTTGCTAACTAATCATCATATTATCATATGGTAAACTGTTTAGGAGAAAAAAAAACTCATTTTTGATTTTTCTTAACAAAACTTAACATTTGCCCTATCGGCGAATCAAAACAAAGACAGCTACCGCCAGGACAAAATACCCAAAAACTTTTTGTAGTTCTTTTGCCTGAATAACTCTACTCAAATAAGCACCACTGACCGTACCGATAGTAGCAGCGAGAGTGAAAGAAATTGTTAAATTCCAATCGATGGAAACCTGACTGAGATACTTTATCACTCCTGTAACAGAATTAAAAGCAATTATTAATAAAGACGTACCGATCGCCTCTTTCATCGGAATACCACCAATTAAAACCAAAGCTGGGATAATCGCAAAACCCCCACCAACGCCCACAAATCCAGTAACAATACCTACACCTAAACCTTCGGCGGGAATTACCAACCACTGATATTTGTTTTTTTTCGGCTCAATAATCTTATTTTTTTCTTCTTTACTACTTCCTTTACCAATCATTAAAATACTGGCTAATAACATAATGATGCCAAAACAAATAAGCTGGAAGGTATCGCTAATAAAAGGGAGTAAAGCCAATGTAGCACCCAAATAAGTGCCAAGCATAGCTGGAGGAATAAAAACAGTAGCAATTTTGAGATTAACATTACCTTGCCGCCAGTGGGGAATAATGCCAATTAAACTAACTATGCCAACTATAATTAAAGTCATGGTGATCGCCTCTTTTGAGCTTATACCCATCACATAAATTAAAGTTGGTACAGCTAAAACTGAACCACCACCACCGATTAATCCGAGAGTCATCCCAATAGCAACAGCTAAAATATGACCGATAATTGTTGTTATCATTAGTCCTTCTTTTGTCGGGGCTGGTTTAGGGATAATCTAAGACTCAAAACTAGAATCTTTATATCAAAACCCGCCCATTAATTACAATTTAAATTCGTTTATTGTAAGGCAATTTTGCCAATAAAATTGCCATAGCGCAAGTATTAGTAATGCCTGCAAAAGTCAACCCAGCGCCCACAAAACCACTGAGAATTAAAAACCAGGGAGAGACAAAAGCACCGAGTAAAGTACCTGTTAGCACCAAAGAACCCGCTATTATTTGCACCTGACGCATAATGCTAATAGGAGCATTTTGATTAATTTTGGTAGGAAAACCTAACTGTTTCCAAGCATTTAATCCTCCTTCCAAATGAGTAACTTCTTCACAGCCTGTTAACAATAATTTCTGTGCCGCTTGCGCAGACCTGTTGCTACTTTGACAATAAAGAACTAAGATTTTATTTGACTCTTGCGGTATTTTATTAGGGTCAAAACTAGAAAGAGGAATTAAATTTGCTCCCTCAATATGTTCTCCTGCATATTCAGAAGGTTCTCTCACATCAACTAAAGTCACGGTTTCTTGAGCTAACAATTGTTTGAGAGTTTTGGAATTAATTACTTTTAGTTTGTCTTTGAGTTGAGTCATGTTGCTTAAAATAAATGTGAGTATTTAAATTAGATAATTGGGCAACTGATAACTGATAACTGATTTAAACTGGCACAGCAACTTTGCCACAAGCTTGATTTGCAGGAACTGCTTCCATGATTTTTTTCGGATTAGGTAAATTGAGATTGTCCATTATTTGAATGAAATCAGCACGCCCCCGTCCAGCTAAACGGGGGTTGAGTTGCTTTTCTTCCCCAATCGTCGAGACAGTATGTCCCCGATAATCGTGACCAGGATACACTAGGGTTTCATCTGGGAGGGTAAATAACCTTTGAGTGATGGAATCATACAAAATTCCTGCATCCCCACTTTGGAAGTCGGTGCGACCACAACCACGAATAAATAAGGAATCCCCAGTTAGTAGTTTGTCTCCCACTAAATATGCCATGTGACTATCTGTATGACCTGGAGTAGCGATCGCCTCTATTTTTACTTCTCCGAGTTGTAAAACTTCCCCATGTTTGATATGTCTGTCCGCACAAGCTGCCTGAGCATTTTCAGGTACAATTCCTTGACATCCTGTAATTTCCCGCAGTTTACCCGTTCCCGTAATATGGTCTGCATGAAGATGGGTTTCTAAGCCATATTTGAGAGTTAAACCTAACTCTTGGATTAATTTGAGGTCACGCTCTACTTGTTCCAAAACTGGATCGACTAACACAGCCTCTTTTGTTACTGGATCCGCAATTAAATAAGTATAAGTACTTGATTCTTGGTCGAAGAGTTGACGAAATAGCATCATTATTTCCTCCAGATAATTTTATTGATATAGTCTTCAAAATGCTGGTTCAGTTGTGGGTTGCGCATCATATCAAAACCCAGTTCATTTGACCACTGTTTTGCAGCATCTAAAGTCATTCCTTCTTTAGTTGCTTGATAAAGTATCACCATATAACCAGCACGTAATGCAGAACCACAATGAATCAAAGCTGGTTTGGGTAAATTATCAATTTGTTTGACAACCTGAGTAATTAAAGCTTCGTTGAGAGAGGGAAGGGTGACTGGGGTTAGAGTGTAAGCTATTCCCAAAGCTTCGATTTGCTGCGCTTCCTCAGTGAGAAAGCCATTTTCTGCAGGCGAGCGCAAATTCAACACTGATTTAAAACCCAATTCAGGTAATTGGTCGATTTCTGCTGGCGTTAGCTGTGGGGCTATACTAAGTTGCTCATTGATCTTCTTGATATCTGCCACCAAGTCAACCTCCTTGAATATTTGGAATTGAGAGAAGGGGCCATCGCCCAAAACCTTTTTTTGAACCTAATAATTATCTTACCACATAGTAAACCAATTATGTCAAGTCCCCAAAAAAATTTTTTTCCTTTTCTAAAAACGCCATAACCCTGAGCAGTCAAAGCTTCTAGGGTACAAGAGCCACGGAAAAGAAAAAAAATTTGGGCAACCCCTTGACAATGATATGAGCAATTGGTTATATTAGAAAAAAGGTAAACATAGTTAAGTTCCAGTGAGCGCCCCTTATAAATAAGGAGAGGAAAGAATGAAGCTCTCGAAAAAGAATCTCCAGGAAAGAAGTAACCAAATTTACGATGTTGTAATTGTCGGGGGAGGAGCAGGAGGATTATCTGCAGGTATCTACCTCCAACGTTACCGCCTCTCAAGTTTAATCGTTGACAAAGGAAAGGCCCGCTCCTTCTGGATGCAAGAACTACATAATTATTTAGGATTGCCCCCAGACACCCCAGGTAAAGTACTTTTACAACAAGGTCAAAAACATTACCTCTCCCTAGATGGCGACTTCCTCAATGGATATGTAGAAACAGTAGAAGACTTCGGTGAAGCCTTTGCAGTCAAGGTAAAAATTGGCAGACAAAATAGCATTTATCAGGTTTTTCGCTCAAAATATCTAATTGTTGCCAGTGGTATTATTGACAATTTACCACCTTTAGAAGATATGGAGAATGTTTTTGAATACGCAGGTTATAACCTCCATGTCTGCATGGTTTGCGATGGTTATGAAATGGTGGACAAACAATGTGGCTTATTTGCTGGAAGCGAAACCAGTATCACAGAAATGATTTTTAACCTTAGTTGGTTTACCCCCTATATCACTGTCTTTACTCATGGACTATTTGAAGTAAGCCAGGAAACTAAAAACCAATTGCGAGAGCATGGATATCGCTTAGTGGAAACACCCATTAAAAGTTTTAGCGGCCAAAACCATCAAATGACAGGAGTTGAATTAATAGACGGTTCGACCATTCAGTTAGAAACTGGCTTAATTTCAATGGGTTCAAAATATCATAACGCCTATCTTCAAGGTATTAATTTAGATTATCAAGGCAATAACTTAATTACCGATAAAATGGGTCGCACTTCTCACCCCAAAATTTTTGCCATTGGCGACTTAAAAGTAGGACTAAATCAAGTAGTAGTTGCTGCTGGGGATGGTGCATTAGCCGCCACACAAATTTGGCGTGATATTAGAAGAGCTACAGAGCCACGTCGTTGGACAGAAAATTTAACCGTTGCCGTGTAAATAAGAAAAAATACCATCAGTTAACAATAAACAATCAAAAATGAAAGCTTACTTTACCAATATTTCCCCTCAAGAATTTGCCCAACTCAACCAGCAACCATTATTAATTGATGTGCGGAGCAAATTAGAATATCTCACAGGTCATGCACCAAAAGCAATTAATCTCAGTTTACCCCGAATTTTGCTAGGAAATATCCCAATTTTGCGGCAGAGGGTGTTACCTGAATGGTTTTTAAATTTACCAAAAGATGAACCCATTGCCATTATTTGTTTAAGTGCCCATCGGAGCCCAATTATTGCCAAAGAACTTGTAAAAGCAGGTTTTACCCAAGTCTTTAATATCACTGGTGGAATGTTAGAATGGCGAAGGTTAAACATGGTAACTTTTACAGGAAAAAGCGAAGCTATTTAGTTTAATAGTTATTCAGACCAATGAGCGAAACCCTAATAAACCCCACCTTTTGTATTTTATTTAAATTAATACATATTTTTTGCCAAGGGGGGGGGTAACACCACTTTTTTATTCAGTAGAAGTGTGCATCTACTATTGAAATTTCCCATCAACCCAAAATCTAAATAAAATGTCAATATTAAATCAGCAAATATCCGCAAACATTACCAACAATAAACTCACTCACCAAATAGTCATTGTGGGGGGAGGTGCAGCGGGGATCACCGTTGCTGCTCAGTTATTAAAAAAAGATAGAAATCTCGATCTTGCTATCATTGAGCCATCAGAAAAACACTATTACCAACCAGCCTGGACTTTAGTAGGCGGCGGTCAGTATCAGATAGAAAATGCAGTAAAAGATGAACAAGATTGCATTCCTAATGGTGCAAAGTGGATTAAAGCTTATGTAGAAAAGTTTGACCCAGATCACAATCTAGTTATTACTAGGGATAGACAAGAAATCAAATATAATTATTTAATTGTTTGCCCTGGGATTCAAATTGACTGGCATTTAATTCAAGGACTAAAAGAAGCCATAGGAAAAGACGGCGTTACTAGCAATTATAGCAAAGACTATGCACCTTATACTTGGGAAAGTATCAATAAATTTTCTGGGGGGAATGCCATTTTTACCTATCCCGTAACCCCAATAAAATGTGGGGGAGCAGCCCAAAAAATCATGTACATGACTGACGAAACTTTACGCAAACGTGGAGTAAGAAACAAGTCTAATATCATTTTTTGTACACCAGGAGCAAAGATGTTTGGTGTACCAGAATATTCTGAGTCACTGGACAAAGTAATCAAAGAAAAAAATATTGAGGTTAAGTTTAAGCACAATTTAAAAGCAATTAAACCTGAAACTAAAGAAGCAATTTTTACTGTTAATACAGGGACGGAAATAGAAGAAATTAGCATCAAATATGACTTGCTCCATGTAACCCCACCCATGAGCGCTCCCGAATTTATCAAAAACAGTAAACTAGCCGTGCAAAATGGTTCAATGCAGGGATGGGTTGATGTTAATCAATATACCCTTCAACATAACCTTTATGCCAACGTTTTTAGCTTAGGAGATGTAGCAGGTTTACCCACTTCAAAAACAGCTGCAGCTATTCGTAAACAGGCCCCAGTTGTGGTTAAAAATATCTTATCTTTGATTCAATCTCGCCAAGTAAATGAAGAGTATAATGGTTATACTTGTTGTCCCTTAATTACTGGCTATGGGAAAGTAATCATGGCAGAATTTAACTATGAAAATAAACCTATTTCCAGTTTTCTGCTCAACCCCACTAAACCCCGTTATAGTATGTGGTTAGTCAAACGTTATGCACTGCCTTGGCTTTATTGGAACAGAATGTTAAAAGGAGAACCCTTTGAGCCAGATATTTTGCGGGAACTTTTTTAGGAATTTTTATAGATTTGTTCACGAAAAGTCTAGGGGTTTTGTGACAAAACCTCTAGATTTTTCCATGGCTAAAATGATTTTTGAAGCTCTTTGAGTTGCTCTAACTTTTCGCTTTGATACTCCATTTGCACAGCAAGAGAATCACACACTAATTCGCACAGCTCAAAAACAAAAGGATTGGCAATTTGATAAAATACATTAATTCCCTGTTGTGAACGAGTAACAATCCCAGCTTGAGCTAAAATTTTCAGATGCTTAGATACATTCGCTTGTCCTAAACCAGTAGCTTCAATGATTTCGGTGACATTTTTCTCCCCAGATTTCAGTGAGCAAACAATTTGTAGCCGACTAGATTCTGAGAGAACTTTAAAAAAGTCGGCCATTAAAGTTAAAGCAGTGGGAGATAACTTGGACAACCCACACTCATCATATTTGGTCTTGAAAGGTGATTGTTTTACAGCAGTTCGGGGCATAATCAATTAGGTCAAAAAAATTGGTTTCTTTAACTATATTACCACACAGTTTAGTTATTGGTTATGGGTTTTCGGGGTGTTAGTCACTCTGATTTAAGGAGCTAAACGCTCTATCATCCAGCTACCATCATCAACCAAGCGATAGAGTAGGCGATCGTGTAACCTATTGGGGCGACCTTGCCAAAATTCAATAGTAGTAGGAATTACCCGAAAACCACCCCAGGAGGAAGGACGAGGGATTTCTTGGTTAATATATTGAGCTTCTAGTTCCTGTAATCTTCCTTCGAGTACCTCCCGACTGGAGATAACCTGACTTTGAGGAGAAGCGATCGCCCCTAACTGAGAACCTCTTGGGCGACTCTGAAAATACTCATCCGACTCCCCTGGACTAACCTGCTCAACTCTTCCTGTAATGCGCACTTGACGTTCTAACTCCCCCCACCAAAAAACCAGCGCTGAGAAAGGATTTGCTTGCAATTGTTGACCTTTGCTGCTTTGATAATTACTATAAAAAACAAAACCCCGTTCATCGAAACCTTTGAGTAGTACAATTCTCGCAGAAGGCAAACCATCTGGGGTAGTAGTAGCTAAAGTCATCGCATTAGGTTCTAGTATTCCTGCTGAAACTGCTTGTTCAAACCAAGTTTTAAACTGAATAAAAGGATTAAGATTGGCATCAGCTTCATTCAATCCAGAGCGAGTGTAATTTAGCCGCAAATCAGCAATATTCATCTCAATTCAATTATTTATTATCCATTCTCCATTATTATTGATCAATGACCAAATAGAAAAACATTGAGTAGAACCCCAGCAGATGCCATCGCCATATTAATTAACATGGCGCAACAGGGAGAAATTGATCCCTGGGATGTGCAAGTAATTGAAGTAATTGACCGCTTTTTGAGCGAACTGGGACTGACAGGTGACACTGCACCAGAGGAAGCAGACTTACCCCAGTCAGGACAAGTATTTTTATGGGCTTCCATGCTAGTATTACTCAAAGCGGATACATTAGAACTGATCGAAGAGGAGGAGGAAGAGGAGTATTTACTAGAAGAAGAAGCGAGCACATCGGAAACCCCCCGTGAATTACCAGTGCTTTTAGAACGTAATTTACGTCGCCGTTTAGGTACTCCACCCATTCGCCGACGCAGAGTCACCCTCAAAGAGTTAATTGAGCAAATCGAGCAAATAGCCACCGAGTTGGCGCAAACACCAGCCCGTCGGCGACGCACTCCAACTCAATCACGGAAAGAAACAGCCCGTACAATTACTGATCTAGCCCACAATGAAAACCTTACCGAAGTAGCTGCCCTTCTAGAGCAGTTTCTCAAATCAGATTGGCCCGCAATTGCAGGGGGAAAAGATTGTATAGACTTGGATGAACTGCTACATTGGTGGAGAAGAGCTGTTTATGCTAATAATGGAGAACATCAGGAGGTAAATGGTCAAACCCACGATCAGGTGGGAGTTTTCTGGGGACTATTATTGCTTTGTGCTCAGTCAAAGGTAGAGTTATGGCAATCAGAATTTTACCAAGATTTGCAAATTAAACCTATAAGTGAATAGATGACTAGCGGCTTCAAATAGGTACAATCAGAATGGTGCAGGTAAAAATGTATTACTCATTGGTCATTAACTGATCACTGATAATCAATTAAGGGTGGAGGAAGTAAGATACATGAAAGCAATGATTTTGGCGGCTGGGAAAGGAACTCGTGTACGTCCGATTACTTATACAATTCCTAAACCGTTAATTCCGATTTTACAAAAGCCAGTGATGGAGTTTTTGTTAGAACTATTAAGGAAACATGGTTTTGACCAGATTATGGTCAACGTTAGCCATCTCGCAGAAGAGATTGAAAATTATTTCCGTGATGGTCAACGTTTTGGGGTAAATATTGGCTATTCTTTTGAAGGCAGTATTGTGGATGGTCAATTAGTAGGAAAAGCATTAGGATCTGCAGGGGGGCTGCGACGCATCCAAGACTTTAATCCATTTTTTGATGATACTTTTGTGGTTCTTTGTGGAGATGCCCTGATTGATCTAGATTTAAGTGCAGTGGTAAAATGGCACAGGGAAAAAGGTTCTATCGCCACAATTGTAACTAAATCAGTGCCAAAAGAAGCAGTTTCGAGTTATGGGGTGGTGGTAACGGATGAGGAATGCCGCATTAAATCTTTCCAAGAAAAACCTGCTGTAGAAGAAGCTTTGAGTACACAGATCAACACAGGGATTTATATATTTGAACCAGAAGTGATCGATTTCATCCCCCCCAATCAAGAATATGATATTGGGAGTGAGCTATTTCCTCATTTAGTAGCAATGGGCAAACCTTTTTATGCAGTAAATATGGACTTTGAATGGGTGGATATTGGTAAAGTTCCAGATTACTGGCAGGCGATTAGGGGTGTATTGACCAAAGAAATAAAAAATGTCCAAATTCCAGGCCAGGAAATTGCTCCAGGAATTTATACTGGGATTAATGTCGCAGTAAACTGGGATAAGGTAGATATCAAAGGCCCTGTTTATATTGGTGCAATGACTCACATTGAAGATGGAGCGAAAATTATTGGCCCATCAATGATCGGCCCAAATTGTTGGATTTGTAAAGAGGCAACAGTGGATAACAGTGTGATTTTTGAACATTCCCGTTTAGGTGCAGGGGTGCGTTTAGTGGATAAATTGGTGTTTGGTCGTTATTGTGTGGATAAAAATGGCGTGGCGATCGATGTGAAAGAAGCAGCTCTAGATTTTTGGATTACAGATGCACGTCAACAGCCACCGCAGCGAAACTTGCCACATCCAAAGGAATTGGCAAGTGTAATACTGGATTTTATTTCTTAGTTAAGTTGAATGGCAGTTCCTATTTTGGCTCAGGTTCTAGCAATAGAAGTTGTGATGGGAGAACGCATCGATCGCTGTTTAGCCCAACAACTCCCCACAATTTCCCGTTCTCGTCTCGTTAAGTTAATTGAACAGGGACAGGTAAAACTCAATGGTCAAATATGTACTGCCAAAAAAACAACGGTGCGGGAAGGCGATCGCCTCCACTTGACTATCCCTTCCCCCCAACCGTTAAACTTACAACCAGAACCCATACCTCTAGATATTCTCTATGAGGATGAATTTCTCATTATTATCAATAAACCTCCAGGTTTAGTGGTTCATCCTGCTCCAGGTCACGCAACAGGTACTCTAGTTCACGCTCTCTTATTTCATTGTGCTGACTTGGCAGGGATTGGGGATATTCTCCGTCCTGGTATTGTCCATCGACTCGATAAAGATACTAGCGGTGCTTTAGTCGTAGCGAAAACTGAATTAGCCCATCAACATCTCCAAGCTCAACTGAAAGCGAAAACAGCCAAGCGAGAGTATTTAGCCGTAGTTCATGGTGTTCCTGCTGAAAGTAGTGGGAAAATTGATCTTCCCATTGGTCGTCATCCTGTAGAGCGGCAGAAAATGGCAGTAGTTTCCCAAGCCAAGGGGGGAAGAGCTGCTGTTACCCACTGGCAAATTTTGGAAAGATTGGGGAAGTACACCCTCATGCAGTTTCGTTTAGAAACAGGACGCACCCATCAAATAAGGGTTCATAGTAGTTATATTGGTCATCCCATCGTCGCTGATCCTGTTTATAGTTCTGGAGGGAGTCTGGGAGTAAATTTACCAGGTCAAGTTCTCCATGCACATAAATTAACCCTTAACCATCCAGTATCAGGAGAAATAATTGAAGCGATCGCCCCTCTCCCACCACACTTTCTCAAGCTTTTACACAAACTCAGAATAGTTCATTGTTGATGGTTAATCGTTCATCGTTCATCGTTCATGGCTATCAACCACCAACCACCAACCACCAACCATCAACCATCAACAATAACTATCTTATTTACGATAAGGTACCAAATCGAGGCTAATATTCATAGCTGAAACCCTTGGTACTGGGTTGCCTTTAGCATTAATCCCCCTTGCCATACTCAGGAATTGAGATGGATCCCCAGCTTTTGCTTGTTTTTCTTGGGGAATAAAACGACGCACCTGGTTTTGCCAAACAATTTGTGGGAAACCAAGTTGTGCGCGGTGGTAGCCATCGTAACGAGGAGATTTGATATTAAAAGGAAGATCCCCTACTACACGGCCTGGTAATATCCGTCGCCGCTGATAGGGAACTATATCATCCCCAAAGTTCTCCATGTATTCTTCGCTATTGAGTAGCTGCTCAACAAAGCCCTGGATGCCTTTGGTAGCAACCACAATCGACCAAGCGATTTTTTCGCGATCGCTATAGACATCCCGTCCTAGCACCCGTTGCACACAATGTTCCACAAAACGGTAATTGCTGTTTTTCTCATAGAAACTGTTTTTGTAAGTTTTAGACAGCAACAGTCCACGAATGAAGTCCCGCACCGTAATTGTGCCATTGCGCAGTTGTGATTCGAGGAATGGTTCACGATCCCACTTAAAGGCATAGAAAAATATCTGACGATAGGCAGCTTCGATTAATTCATCCATTTCAGAAGAGTCGAACAAACTTTCTGTGGAGTAAATCCTCGGCTGCTCATCACCTGCCACTTCGTATCCTGACACCCTCTCGTTTTGGCTCTTGGGAGCGTAACTTAATAAAGGAATAGCCAATGTATTAACCTCCGCAATTTTAACTTATCTTTCAATGTTTATTCTTGATCATAAAGGAGGAGGGGGGCTTCTCTCATAAATCTTATTAAATCTTAGAATTTCTTTCTGAGCTGATTTACCAGGACAGTTACCATGTCCTGGTGTTTAATTTACCAACCACTTAGGGAGTAAGCTGTTAGGGTTTTCTGTTCACTCTTTGGGGCTTTTGAATTATTTTTGTCATCGTCAATACGCATTTCCGCACAAAATGTAGCTGTACTCAAGCCACCAAAACGTTTGACAATGCTTGTCCGCATTCGCAGAATCGGACTAGCAAACCAGAAACGCTCCACAATACTCATTGTTTCATACTCTGTAATTAGCACTAGACCATCTTCCTCATCTAGATGATAATCACCTGCTACTGGCACAATTTCTGCATAGCCTCTCTCCCGCAGTAATTTACCTTTCCTGGGATTATCTGGCTCTGGTACAAGAGCAAATACTGTCGTTCCCGCGTGATTTTCATCTTCTTTATCCCAAGCCATTGAACCATCCCAGCTAACAAACGCCCCACCTACAGCTAATTTTGGCTCAACAGCGTGCATTTGGCAAATTTCGATGATTTTGGGATCTTCTGCTGTGAGAGCTTGTACCAGAATATCACTTTCTCCCGTTTCTGCACGGCGAAAAGGAAGATGATGAGTTGTTCGCTGCGAGCGCCATTTTCCTTCACTGCGCTGAAAAAATTCCATTGCGTCCACTTTTAATCTCCTTTTGTGCTTTTAAATACTTTTTTGAGCAATATTTTCCCTGAAAAATTACTTTTCATCAACTATCCTATCTGCTTCTGTTTTCCTGGTCTCTCTCTTTGGTAACGATACTTAAAGTTCTGTAAATTTTTGTTACTTTAATTAATTATTGCTTGACAAGGTTGACATTTTATTATCCATGAGCTAGATTAGAAAAAATGCAAACAAGACCGAGAGCATATTTACTCTAGTCCCCGTGATAAGGAGTGTTAATTATGGAAACACCAGTAAATCTCAGCTTAGAACAACAATTCAAGTTGCAAGTCTTACAAGAACAAGTCAAAAGTTTGACAAAAGAGCAAGCACAAGAATACTTGATGCAAATGTTTCAGCAGATGATGGTCAAAGATAATTTGGTAAAGCAACTGCTGAAAAATGCTTGAAAATAGCAAATTGTGTAGTTACTGGAGGAGTATAAATATGAAACTCCTCTTTAATACAGTGGGGGGTTGGTGATCTAGCCCCTATTTTGAGTAATTATCCTGTAATGAAAATGATGGTAAGAGAACTTATAATGAGATTATCAAAGTTTTTTGATAAAAAATATAATACTAAATATTTGGAAGAAATTAAAACTCTGTTCTGAGCCGAAATTTTAAATAATTAAAAAAAATCAAATTTTAACCTGAGCAAGTAATAGTTAAAGACAATAAATATAAATTACAAAGGGTTTGGTGACCAAACCCCTACATAGGACTAATGATTAATGACTACTAAAAAATAGTCAAATCAGTAGGTTGACATTGTTTAATTTGTATGGTAATACCTTCAGAGCCTTCCTCTTGGAGATCTTGAATATAGCCAGTTTGGTAAGCTTGAGCTTCCACCTCAGTGTCAAAGGGGCCAAAATAATAAATACATCGAGGTTTGGTGGTTAAGATTTCTATCCACCAAGGTAATTGCTGATTAACTTTACCATTAACTTCATTCAGTGGTCGAATACTAACTATAGTGCCACCAAGACGAGTAATGCGACGCATTTCTGTGCTCATGCGGTTTTTGGGAACTTTGAGCAAAACTCTGGCAGTGCGATCGCTTTTGAGCTTGTCTTTCTGGGGCAGGTTGATTACTTCATAAAGAAAGACAGAGCAGTCAGATATTGTTTCAACAAGATTACGTGAATTTGTGTTATCCATTACGACTTTAAAAATCTCCAAATCAGATTAAGCAAACAGAATCAGGCTTTTGGCAAAACGTTACAGATTGTTAATTTGTGTTTAATAAATTAGACTAGCGCATCATTCATCCCCTATCGTTTATATCGGTTGGTCAAATTAGTTGATAATCACCATCATTAAAACATTTTTGTCAAATTCACGCAGACTCTTCATCTTGAGGATATGAATCTGTGAGAAAATTGGGGTGAATTTATTTGTTGCTATATCACCCTAAAATCAACACCCCAGTTTCAACATCAGCATGAAACAGCTCTGCATTGAAGACAATGGGCGATCGCTTTTGTCTCTGTACTTACTTTCAGGGCGATTGCTATACCCTAAAAATATCGCTCCTCTTGTCTCCTTATCACCAGCTTTGTCCGCCTTTGACAGTGGCTCAATTGCGACTAAGAAATAAATTAGGCACTTTCTCTATTTTGTCCTTGATTAATAAGTACTTTTTTGAAAAATATAGAAAATTTTTTAAATAAGGAAAAAAAATCAACATAAATCAGTTTGTAAGAGAAAAACATGAGATTAGGGTTCAGAAAAAGGTGTTAGCTCACTAAAGATAGCAAAAAAGATACTTGATCGGGAGATATGATATATATGGATAATCAACTGAGTTTAATTGTGATAATTTTGCTTGCGGGTTTAATATCCTCTGCACAAATTATCAAGCAGAAGCGGCAAAATAAAAATTTACAGGAAGAAAAAGGGAAAAATTCTACCCTGGAAACACAAGTAAATCAACTGACTTTAGCGAAAACAACTGTAGAAACAGTGTTACAGGAAGAAAAAGGAAAAATAACCTCTTTGAAAACACAGCTCAATGAGCTGAGTACAGCAAAAGCAACTGTAGAAGCCGAGTTACAGCAGGAAAAAGGGAAAATTTCAGCTTGGGAAACACAAATAAATGAGCTGAGTACAGCAAAAGCAACTCTGGAAAGCCAAATAAATGAGCTGAGTACAGCAAAAGCAACTGTAGAAGTAGAGTTACAGGCGGAGAAAGGGAAAATTTCAGCTTTGGAGACAGAGGTAAATGAGCTGAATACAGCAAAAGCCAATGTAGAAGCCGAGTTACAGGCGGAAAAAGGGAAAATTTCAGCTTTGGAGACAGAGGTAAATGAGCTGAATATAGCAAAAGCCAATGTAGAAAGCCAAATAAATGAGCTGAATACAGCAAAAGCCAATGTAGAAGCCGAGTTGAAGGCGGAGAAAGGGAAAATTTCAGCTTTGGAGACAGAGGTAAATGAGCTGAGTACAGGAAAAGCAAGTGTAGAAGCCGAGTTGAAGGCGGAGAAAGGGAAAATTTCAGCTTTGGAGACAGAGGTAAATGAGGTGAATGCTGAGTTGAAGCAAGAGAAAGAGAAAGTTTATACATTGGAAAGCCAAATAAATGACCTGACTTCAACAAAAACAACTGGAAAAGCTGAATTGAAAGAAGAGAAAAAGAATGACCTAACTTCAGCAACAGCAACTGTAGAGCCTGAGTTAGAGCAGAAAAAAGAGAAAAATTCATCCTCAGAGCAGCCAGTAAATCAACCTGTTGCAGAAAAAATAGAGAAAGAGAAACCTAAAAGAAAACCGCCGACAAAAAAACCAAAAGGTTTCGGTGGGGATAGTTGAGCAAAAACCAGAGATATATGCCAAGGTTTCGAGCTGGGCGCAAATTGTTGAATTTAAAGGGAAAAAATGACAAACCAAACTCTAGGATTGAGCAGCCAGCTTTACGAATATTTACTCTCAGTTTCTGTGCGGGAACCAGAAATATTAAGGAAACTGCGGGCAGAAACTAGCCAACTGCCAATGGGAAGAATGCAAATAGCCCCAGAACAAGGTCAGTTTATGGCATTGCTGGTGCAATTATTGGGGGCAAAAAAAACTCTGGAAGTGGGGGTATTTACAGGTTATAGCTCTCTTGTAGTAGCATTGGCACTGCCCCCAGAAGGGAAGATAATTGCTTGTGATGTTGATGAACGGTACACCAATATTGCGCGTAGATACTGGGAGCAAGGGGGAGTAGCTGAGAAAATTGACCTCCATCTTGCTCCAGCTTTGGCAACTTTGGAGCTGCTACTGCAAAAAGGAGAGGCTGGGACTTTTGATTTTGCTTTTATTGATGCTGATAAAAGTAACTATGAGAACTATTATGAGCGATCGCTTTTATTGGTGCGTCCAGGTGGCTTGATCGCGATCGATAATGTTCTCTGGTCTGGTCAAGTGGCAGATCCTCAAGTGCAAGATAAGAGAACTCAAGCTATTCGCTCGCTGAATCAAAAAATACATCAGGATGATCGGGTAACTCATGCGTTGGTGCCGATCGCTGATGGGCTAACTCTGGTGCTGAAACGTTTTTAAGCTTTCTTTTGGCGGTAAGTTGAAGTTGTCGCTGTTTTTCCTCCCGACGTTTCCTTTTTTCTTCGGTGAGGTTGGCGTAACAGTAGGGACAGGAAATTCCTGCTTGATATTTAGGTGAGGTTTGCTCTGCTGGGGATACTGGATGCCCACAACTACCACACATTTGATAAGTGCCAAACTCTAAGCCATGTTTGACTGCAATGCGCTCGTCAAAGACAAAACACTCTCCTTCCCATAAACTTTCTTGAGCTGGCACTTCTGCCAGATATTTCAGAATGCCGCCCTTGAGGTGATAGACTGCCTGAAACCCTTTATTGAGCATCAAAGATGTGGCTTTTTCACAGCGAATACCTCCAGTACAAAAGAGGGCAATTTTTTTGTGTTTGGTAGGAGCTAAATGCTGGTCAACATAAGCGGGAAATTCTCGAAATGAGTGGGTTTGGGGATTAATCGCTCCTTTGAAACTACCAATATTTACTTCATAGTTGTTGCGGGTGTCGAGCACTAACACTTCTGGGTCTGTGATCAGAGCATTCCAGTCTTTGGGTTGGACATAAGTTCCTACTTGCTGGTTGGGATCTATTTCCTCCACCCCCAGGGTGACTATTTCTTTTTTTAAGCGCACTTTCAGCCGTGCAAATGGGGGGTTTTCTGCTTTTGACTCTTTATACTCCAGGTCGCCACAGCGCGGATCACTGCGCAAAAAGGTAAAAATGCGCTGAATGGCTGCTTCAGATCCAGCGATGGTTCCGTTAATTCCTTCTGGGGCTAAAAGAATTGTTCCCTTGATTTTTTCCTTCTGACAGGCAGTCTGTAAGGGTTTTCGTCTCTCGGCAAAGTCGGGCTGGGGAAAAAATTTATAAAAAGTTGCGATAATTGTTGCCATTTTTTTGGGGATGGTCTATAATGATATTTTAGAGAGGAAAAAAAGGGGGTATAGCTCAGTTGGTAGAGCATCTGCTTTGCACGCAGAGGGTCAGCGGTTCGAGTCCGCTTACCTCCATCTTATACTGTGAGGGGAATGATTTTCAGAGGACTATGATGAGATTATAGGTTAGATATATTTGGTAACTGTGAAAACCCTGATCCCAAATTTAAAATAATTCAAAAAACTCAAATCAGAACCTGATAAAAAATAAATCACTGGTTGATGGTTGAAATCAGAAAGTGTGAACAATCAACAATTAACCATCAACGATTGACTGGTGTAAGCTAAAACTTACGCCACTTGTTTAATTGTGATTCGCCAATTCTCGCTAGACTCTGTAATTCAGTAAGTTTTTTTTCTAAGTTTTCAATCTGAGTGGATTGAGCTTGTATTTTTTGCTGCAAAGACCGATTACTTGCGGCTTCTTGGGCTACTAAACCTTGGGTTTGTTTAAGTTGTTGTTGTAACTGTTGATTGAGACTAATTTGTTGTTGTAACTCTGTGTTCAAAGCTTCGTAACTTGCTGCCTGTTGAGCAAGGTGGGATTTTTCTAAAGCTAGCTGTTTTTCTACATTAGAGATCTCCTCTTTGAGAGCTGGTTGAGGATCAGTTACTATCTCAATATTGGTTGCTTCCTTTTCTAAGGTTTCTGTAGTAATTAGATTGATAGTTTTATTTGCTTGGGGACTGGCGATGGCAATGGAACCCAAGGCTATTTGCTCTACGAGGGCAGACTTGGATAGGGCAGCTTTTTTGGCGATTTTACTCAACAAGGCTAACCCTGTGGAAGTCAGAAAAATGCGTCGCTTGTGGGATTTTTTCTTAGCAGACTTGTTGGCAGCTTGATCTCTTTTTTTTCCCATTTTTTTATTCCTCACTTTGGCAGACTCCAATTATTATATAGTGCTTGTGTTTTAATAATCAAGAAATGGTGGCAGTCAAATAGGCGATCGCCTATCACTCTTGCTCAAAACGAGTAGAAAAACTGCCATAATTAAACCAATATTCTTTAAGTTGATTATGAGGAGTAGAGAAAGTCGCTTTAGCTCGATAAAGAATTACTATTCGCTGATTATCCAGGGAAACTTTTTTCACTGTAGCTACACCCAAAAGGGTACCTCCTAAAGTAGAAATACATTCCTCAAATCGCTCCACAGTTGGATATTTTAAGGTTTCTAAAATCAAAAAATCTCCCGCATAAATAAGGTGCTTACTGCGGATCCATGACTGCATTTTTTTGAGAGCTGCTAGTAGGGACATAATTTTGTTTCAAATTGAGCCAATCTTCTAATCATCTTCTCAAAATCTGTCATTTTTTGCCTGTCCAACAGAGAAACATTTTCCGCCACTGTGCGTCATAATTGGCAACATACTTGGGGAATTAATGTTATGTCACAAAAGATCAAACCATTTTTTAGTTGCTTGCGGGGAATTGTTTTTCTAAGTAGTTTATTCTTATTAAGCGGTGCAACTTTTGCCTCAACTGATGGCAACCAGCGCTTTACTTGTGAGACTTTTAATGGTGAGTGGACTGTTATGTATTATCCCCCCAGTCAATCAAGTAGAGCATATCCCTGGGCAGTTCCCAACCAGTTAGGAGGTGGCTGGACTTCTGATGTACGCTGTCGGGAAATTAGCCAACGTCTAGAATTATATCGCCTTGATGGTCTGCTTGAACTGCAAACTTCAATTGAAAATGGCCAGGAGACTATCTGTGTCACTACTCAGAAAAACCCAAGTTGTCGAATTGTTTTAACTGTGCCTCCTGGTCAAAATGCTGCTATCACCCTTGAACTTGTATTCAAAAATTTGGTTTTAGCTGACAGTGGTCAACCAACTCTGGGGATAAATACTTTTACTGGGGACAACTTTTTTCAACAACTATTTAATTTATCTGCGGTTGAAGCTGCTCCTTCTTTTAATATTAACCTACTCCCTTTTCTTCATCCCGCAGATGGGGGTACTGGCACTCAACTTTAGTTGATGGTTAACTAATGAGCTTAGACTAATGACCAATCAACTTTTGCTGTGCAAAAATTTTAACATATCTCCCTCAAAAGCTTTGCCTTTTAACATCCGATTCCAATAAAGCCAAGGCAAAACATAGCGTTTTACTAGCCACATACTATAACGTTCTTTAGTCGGATCTAAAGGAAAACTAGGTGTGAGGTTTTTCTCATAGTCAAATTCTGCCATGATTGTTTTCCCATAACCCGTAACTAAAGGGCAACAAGCATAACCATTATACTTACCATTTAGCTCCTTTGACTCCATTAATGATAGGAGATTTTCTACTAAAGTAGGGGCTTCTTTGCGAATAGCTGCGGCAGTTTTTGAGGTGGGTAAAGAAGAGGCATCACCTAAGCTAAAAACATTCTTGAAAACATTATGTTGCAATGTGTATTTGTCCACATCTACCCAACCTCCAGAATTATCTTTTACTGCTAAGGGACTATTTTTAATAAAATCAGGCGCACTCATGGGTGGAGTGACATGAATTAAATCATATTTAATGCTAACTTCTTTGACTCCTGCTTCAGTAGTGACAGCAAAAATTGCCTCTTTACTTTCGGCTTTAATTTCTTTGAGGTTGTGTTGATATTTGACTTGAATATTTTTCCGATCAATTATTTTTTCCAATGATTTCCCGTACTGTGGCACAGCAAAAATTGTTGCTCCTGCTGTACAGTAAATAATATTAGACTGGTTGCGGACTTTTTGTTTACGAAAAGCATCATCAGCAAGATACATAATTTTTTGGGGAGCGCCAGCACATTTAATCGGCGTTGCAGGATAGGTAAAAATAGCATTACCACCTTGAAAGTTTTTGATAGTTTCCCAAGTATAAGGGGCATATTCTTTCCCATAATTGCTAGTAACTCCATCTTTGCCGATGGCTTCTTTTAGTCCTTTTATTAAATGCCAGTCAAGCTGAATCCCAGGGCAAACAATTAAATATTCATACCCCACTTGTTGCCCTGTTTTAGTGATGACTAAATTATTTTCTGGGTCAAACTGTTCGACAGCGGCTTTAATCCAGGTTGCAGCAGAGGGAATACAATCTTTTTCGTTTTTTTCTGTATCTTCTATTTGATAATTTCCTGCTCCTACTAAAGTCCATGCAGGTTGGTAATAGTGCTTATCTGATGGCTCAATAATGGCAATATCCAAATTTTTATTTTGATTGAGTAACTGAGCAGTCACGGTTATGCCCCCAGCCCCTCCACCAACTACTACAATTTGATGGTAAAGTTTATTACTGTTTGGACTCGTTTCTTGAGACTTAACTTGAGTTGAACTGGACATAAAATTTATTCTCCTTTTTCATCTAGACTTCTCAAAACAATCGATCTGCCTTTTTATAATTTACATGAAAAACACCCAGCTAAATATAAAATTTTTCTGGAGATTTTTATTTCTAATATAATTATCTAGTTATTTAACTGTTAATTTGTTCGGTATTCAAGCTGCTGTTATAGCAAATATTGGAATGATGAGGACGTTTATACCATTTTTAATAAAGTTATGAAATAGATCAAGTCCTGGGAGACAAGGTTTTGAAACCCCTTGTATTGTAAAAATATTTCTTTCATAAAATGGAAAAAAAGAAATCAGCGCAGTGTTAAATAATTTATAAGCAATCATTGAAGACAAAAGACTCAAGAGGGTACTGATAGGGTTTTTGTTGGGTGGCGTTGCGTTTTTTGAGTCATGAATTATTTTATTACAAACACTACTAACCAAACTATAGCAGAAGGCAGAAGGCAGAGGGCAGAAGGCAGAAGGAAAACCCTTACTATTATTAAGTTTTAGATTTTGATAATGTCCTAACTATTCCCATCTTTGCTATAAAACCCTCTGGGCACTTTCCACCCCGCTCTGGCTACTTTAAGGTTTCATGCTTCAATTCAGCAACGCCTGTTGGGTTTCGTTCCAAGGGCTATAGCCATACCTACTACTTACTGATGTACCCAGAACCATTACCATAAAAGGGTAACAAAAAGAAGTAAAAAATTTTTTTGGTGCAAAACTGCATAAAAACCCCTTTTTGTAACGAAGTAATAAACGTACTGAGTTTTTACCAAAGAGAGGTTGACTTCAAGGATACTATCTAGGTCTGGAGGCTACCTGTATTTGTACATATCACTTAAATGTGATATGAATGATTAGATGAGGACTATGATTAGATGATGGGTTAGGTAGTAATTTTAAATTTGTAATATTTTTTATAAAAAAGAATTTTCAACTTGACTCAAATCTATTATTTAAAATAATTCAAAAAACTCAAATCTTAAGCTGATAAAGTATATGACAGAAAGACAAGAGTTGATACAAATATTTTCTACTTTCCCTGACAAGGGAGTATTGGGAAACTTTCCTGTTTGGGTAGAAGATTCTCAATTAAAAAAGAGTATCGAGTACTACTTAAACCAGCTCCCTTCTCTTCCTACTCCAGAAGAATGTGCCAGTCAGATTTTTGTCCAATGGCAACAAACACCTGAGAGTTTAGTACTACAAAAACACTTAACAGCTTATTTAGGAAGAGTTTGTTATGATGCAGTTCAATCTTTTGCTAATAAGTACCATAGTTATGGAGTATCCCAGGAAGATTATTTTCAGGATTGTCAAACTAGAATCGGGAACATTTTAAACAAATTTAAACCTGAGATAGGATTTCTCAAAAGTTATGCTTATACGAAATTTGTTGGATTTTTTAAAGATTATGTCAGGAAAAAATGTGATCCAAAAGCGTTTCGCACAGATCTTTGGTTATTAAACTGCAAAACAATGCGCTCAACTAAGAAAGCTCTCGAAGAATATGGTTTATACCCCGAAGAAATTCCTAAATATATTTTAGTGAGAGAATATTTTAATAAACTTGCTGCCCCCACTCATAAAAATGGTTACGGGTCATTGCAAGGTGAAGCTGATCCAGTTTGGGAAAGAATAGCTAGGGCTTACAATCAAGAAAAGCCAGGAGATTTTCCCAGATATAATGAACAAGATATTTTCAAGATTATCCAGACTATCATTGACGCAATAGTTTACCGTTATTTTAATAATAAAGTAACAGCCCCTGAAGCTGAGAGGAAGGAAAGAGAATTAATCAATGAGGAATTTTCGGAGGAATTAGAGGAATTATATGGAGTCATTGTTGAAGTTTTTAGAGAAATTAAAGGTTATAATTAATTGATGAGCAACATATGGCTAGAAAAGTAGGTGTGAGAAAACAAGAATTTGCGACGGAAATTTGGCAAATATTAGATTTATATTATTGTCAAGATTATTCATTGGAAATAACAGCAGAAATTATATATGGAAACAAAAAAAGCTGGTGCAAAGTGAGAAGACGCAAGGAAAAGTTTATTGATATGTTGATAAAAAAATTGATTCCTATTTGGCAAAAAAGAGAACCGCATCTTTGTTTAACTGATGAGGTAATTCAAGAGAGAAGAAAAGCCCTGAATCAATTACCGAAAGAAATTTTTGCAAGTTTGTTAAAAAGAGCATTTAAGGAAGTGAAAAAATGAACACAACTAAACTCAATCATCAAATAGCACAAGGTATTTTGTTAGAAATATCACCAGAGAGTCAAAATTTGGCTTGGGAAGAAACTGAGGCTTTTTCTTGTCCAGGAAATCGTTGGCAAGCTTATTTAAATCGCCTGAGTTTAGAAGGGATTTTAGCTTGGTTGGCAGAGAATTATACTGGAGAAGCTTCTGTCTGGAAGTCAGAGGAGTTACCTAGTATTTGGGAATTTGTTAATGGGAGTGCAATTACTATTAATGATAAACGTATTGTTATTCTTCCCTGCTCCCAGATAAATTGTGAATATGCTGCTGATGAGTTTGAGTTGGCTATTCCTGGAGAATGGGTAGAGATACCAAGTTGGGCTGGAGATTATTATCTAGCAGTGCAAATCAATGTAGAAGTGGGAATAATGAGGATTTTGGCATATACAACCCAGAGGAAAATCCAAGAAAAAGCAGTATATGACAGGGATTTTCACCTTTATTATCTGGAGCAGAAAGATTTAATCCTTGACCCCAATGTACTCTTACTTTCTTTGGATTTTTGTCAAGAACAATCGACAAAAGGAGTAATAACAACTCCCCAGCAAATTTCGCCAATGGAGGCAGAAAAGTTATTAGCAAAGTTGGGAAACCCAGAATTAGTTTTACCGAAACGACAAGTATTTTCTGGTATTTGGAATGCTTTACTAGCCAATGATACATGGAGATTAAGAATGTATAGAAAACGAGCGTTGCAGACAAGGTTAACTCAATGGATGAATCATTTTGTGGAAGAAAGTTGGAAAACTGTTGAATTACTATTGGGTGGTCCAGAACCAGAACCAGAACCAATTCGTTTTCGTTTGAGAAGAAAAGATGATCTGGATTTTCGTGATGCTTTTAAGCGAGGAAAAGAGATTGATTTTGGGATGCGATTAGCTGGTAAGACGGTTTCTTTGGTGGTTTCTGTTAAACAGGAATCCTCGGAAATAACCCATATTCGTCTGCGAGTTTATCCCTATCCTCGAGGAGAAAATATTTATCTGCCACCGAATTTTAAACTGGTTATACTTGATGAAGCAGGAAAACCAGTACTGGATGATTCGGGAACACCTTTAGCAGCAGAATCTCGAGCAGCTGATAATTGGATTCAATTACAATTATATGGAACCACTGGGGAGGAATTTAGTGTTCATCTAAGTTTAGAAAATGCTAGTGTCACTGAATATTTTGTTATCTGAGGGGAAGAAGATGGATAAGTTAGTTGTTTTACAAATTGATGAGAGTGATCTGGGTTTTCAAGTGACGCTGGAAATTGGTGATGAAGGTCATAGAGCTAAACTAGAAATTACAGGAAGTTTACCCGCCAATGAAGTGGTTATGAAAAATCACGAAAGTTGGCGAACATTTTATCATAAAATAAATGTTAATTCTCGACTTGGTGGGCCTTCAGGACAATCAACTAATTATGCAGGAGATGAGATTATTGATCAGTGCAGTAGCTCGCTTGAGAAATTGACAGACAGTTTCCATGATTGGCTTAAATCTCCTGGGTTTACTGACATTAATGACCAATTGCGGACTCATCTTAACCAGGAAGATCAGGTTCGTTTTTTGATTAAAACTACCAATGATATTAGAAAGCTTCCCTGGCATTCGTGGCATTTTTTTACAGAGTATAATAATGCTTATCCTGCTATTAGTCCAGTTTGTTTCAAAGCTCCTCCACCAGTAAAGACTAAGAAAAAGAAAGTTAAAATACTAGCTATAATTGGGGATAGTACTGGAATTGATGTAAAGAAAGATCAGCTTTATTTAAAGCAGTTACCCGATGCGGAAGTAGTCTTCTTGGTAGAACCAACCCGCGGGGAAATTAGTAAAAAATTGTGGCAGCAACAGTGGGATATGATCTTTTTTGCTGGTCACAGTAGCACTAAAAAAGATAAAGGGGTAATTTATATTAATAAAACTGAGAAGTTGACAGTAGCAGAGGTGCAAAATGGATTGGAAGAAGCGATTAATCAAGGATTGCAAATAGCAATTTTTAACTCCTGTGATGGTTTGGGTTTGGCTTGGGAATTGGAAAGATTAAATATTCCTGAAGTTATTGTGATGGCTGAACCTGTGCCAGATTTAGTGGCTCAGGAGTTTCTTAAGTCTTTTCTGGGTTTTTTTACTAAGGGTGATTCTTTATATCTTGCTGTCAAAAAAGCGAGGAAAAAACTGGAGGATGATGGCTGGAATGAGAGATTACCTGGTGCAACTTTATTGCCAGTAATTTACCAAAATCCTGGTGTGATTCCCCCAAATTGGCAGGATTTTTTGGCAGGACCAATGAACAAACGGGGTTTAGTTAATGGGGTTTTAACTAGCTTGGTTTGTACAGGAGTGGTGGGGATAATTAGATATTTGGGTTTGCTTCAAGGGTTGGAATTATCAGCTTTTGATACTATGATGCAATGGCGTTCTCACTCTTCGATGGTTCAGGATGAACGGATTTTAGTTGTGACTATTGATGATGAGGATATTGCCTATCAAACAGAACAAAATTGGCCGAGAAAAACAGGGGGTTCTTTAACAGATGAAGCTTTGAGTCGGTTGTTGGATGAGTTGGCAAAAGTTAACCCAGAAGTAATTGGTTTGAATATCTATCATCAACATGATTTTGCTCAGGGAATAAGCGATCGCCTGAACCAAAATTATCCTTTTTATGTCATGTGCAAAACCAATTCTCCTCAAGGGCAGGATACCCAACCACCCAAAGATATTTCCCCAGATTTTTGGGGTTTTAGTGATGTAATAATGGACTCGGATCGGGTGGTGCGTCGCCATCTGATGAGTATGATTCCACAAGCAGGTGATACTTGTAAAACTGATTTAGCTTTTAACTCTTTAATTGCCTTTTATTACCTCAATAATTTAGGGATAGACTTTGAGGAGACAGATAAAGGCTGGAAAATTGGCTCTAATTTGCTACCAAAACTAACTAAACACGCTGGAGGTTATCAAGGAATAGACTCTCGGGGTAGCCAAACAATACTTAATTACCGTTATGTTGAAAAAACTACTGACATTGCTGCTTCAGTTTCTCTCAAAGATGTTTTAACTCAGGGAATTAGTGGTAAATATCCTATTGTTATTATTGGGGTTACGGCTCAGGGAGAAAAATTTGATGATTATTTTCTTACTCCCTACGGTGATGAAATACCAGGAGTTTTTTTGCAAGCACAAATGATTAGTCAAATTATTAGTGTTGGGGTTGACTCTCAACCAGCAATTTGGTGGTGGCCTGTGCAAATTGAGTTACTTTGGATTTTAGGGTGGTCGATGATGGGTGGTATTCTTGCTTATTATATTCGCGATTCACAGAGCTTTATTCTTGCTCAAGTTATTATTTTTGGGGGACTGGGTGTGAGTTGTTGGTTAATTTTTAGTATATCTGGGGGATGGATACCCCTAATTCCCCCAGCCTTAGCATTAGGCGCAACAACTATCATTATTGCTGCTCCGCCAAAGTTAATTTATAAGTAGGTAAGTAAAATTAATGCAGACAAGGGGCGGTAGCCCCCTTGTAAATTCAAAAATGAGATATGGATTATAGCTAATTTTCACTCTTTAAATGGGGTTCAATTAAAGTTTGAAAATCCGCCACAGAATTAACGCTAATTGTTTCTAAATGCAATTGCTCTAAAACATTAAGTTCTTCAATTTGATTAATTTGCTTAACCAAATCTTTACTGAGTTTACCAAATCGTTTTTCTAGGATTTGACAGATGTTTTTTTGACAATTTTCTTTAGCGCCGCTTTCTTTTCCTCTTTCAATGGCCATTTTTTCCATAGTGCTTAAAAAAGGCATTTTTCTTTCCTCCTCATATTCGTTTAATGTTTGATTAAAACTTTTTTGTAACTCTGATGGTAAGGTCATCATGGTGTCTATGAATTTAAACAGGTTGACTGAATAAATTGAAAAATATTTATTCTCAGTATAGCAAAAGTTAAATATTTTCCCTTGATGTAGCGATCGCCTTCTTATTAAGTCTTCCTTCTTTTTTTCTTAAATATATATTTTAATTTCTGCACAGGCAAGATGCCCGTGCCACTATTTATTCAGGTAACTTATACTGCCCAACAATGGCCTTGGCATATGCTGGTACATGAGCCTCTAATTTTTCTGGATAATTCCGTTTAACATACAAATAATTACGAGTAAAGTGAGAATCAATGGAAAAACGGGCATATTCTAAACCTTTCGGTCCAATTTTCTCAATCACTACTCCCATCATTTTTGCTGCCCACATCGGCAAAGTTACCCCTTGATCATAAGCAGGAATACTCTGTTGTACCGCTTGTTTTCTATCCCCTTTAGACATGACTGGTTGAGTATCTAATTCCTCTTTTACTAACTCCAGCATTTCCCTCCCAGTCTCATTTCTCACCACCAACCATTGCCAACCAAAAGGCGCGCCCATATAACCCACAACCAAATCTGCCAATGAGTTAACATAGTCAAAACAACTCATACAAGATGGAGCAAAAACATCTTTAAGTTGATTGGTTTTTAACCCAAAAAAAGGCACTGTTTCTGTTGAGCCATCTGTATGTTTAAAATGCACTCTATAATCCTGCATAAACTCATAATGCACCACTGTTTCTGGTGACTTACTGGTGGTTTCTAGGAATTTTTGCAACCCTTCCCTAGTCACATTATCCACACAGGGTGTTCCCAAAACATAGAGCTTTTCTAAACCTAATTCTTTTTCCACCGTCCGTAATGCTTGAATTTGACAACCCACCCCAATTACTAACAGTTTTTTTAACCCAGATTTTTCGATTTCTTCTAATACAGACAGGTTGGGAGAAAGGGTAGGTTTATTCACTTTTGCCGCTAATACTTCTTCTGGAGTTCTCGCAATTACTGGCATTGGCCCAAAACGATCTTCTTTAGTATTTTGGACACAAACCACTCCTTCTACTATTCCTTTTTCCAACATTTCACAGGCGATAGTACTTACTATACCAGTCCACTGTGCCCCTGCAATTGGTTGTTTTTTCTTCGCCGCCATCATTTCTTGATGCACACCAAAATATAAATCATCTTGGTTTTCTAAATTGCGACTTCGCCCATGAGCTTCTGCTTCTAATTCCGCAATTTGTTGATTGAGAAAAGCGCAAGCTTCTTTCACATAATGGATATAATAGGTGTCGCAAAGTCCACACTCACTGCATAATTCTTTGGCTGGGCGACGACTACTTTTTTTTAAAGCTTTAGCTTTTTTATGAGGTGCTATTGAATTCATTTTCCTAATATGGTTATTTGTTCTTTGTGTGGGCGGGTTAGCCAGAGCCAAGTTATTCATTTGTAACTCAAGTTATCCCCTTTCCCGCCCTTGATAACTGATTTATGCGCCTACAGCTTCTTTAGCGGCATACATTACTTCTATCGTAATTTCATTCAGATTGCGATCGCGGGCAAATTTTTCCGTATTCCGCTTCACTTTCCCCCGCACAAAACCAGGAATTTTTTTTAATTCTCCTTGTGCTTCTTTAGTCCAACTTAAATCAGAATCAGCAGAAATCCCTTTATGAATCACTTCTTTAGTATCATGTCCCCCAAAGATTTCTAAAAGGTGATCTTCCATCCCCAAAGTAAAGGAATTATACACCAAATCTGCAATTTGATTCGTCCCTTCATAACCCAAAAAAGGTTTATAACCAATGGGGAAATTTTGGATATGAATAGGTGCAGCAATAACTCCGCAAGGAATATTCAACCGCTTACCCACATGGCGCTCCATTTGCGTGCCAAAAATCGCCGCTGGTTCAATTCTGGCGATCGCATCCCCTATTTCTCCATTATCTTCACTAATTAGCACCTCATCACAGTATTCGCTCACCTGCTCTTTAAACCAGTCCCCATCATACTTACAATAAGTCCCAGCTAATACCACATGAATCCCCATCTCCCTGGCTAAAATCTTGGTCATTGCCGCTGCATGGGTATTATCCCCAAATACTACCGCTTTTTTCCCAGTCAAATTTTGGCAGTCAATAGAGCGAGAAAACCAAGCAGCTTGGGAAACATAGAGAGTTTGATTATTTATATATGCTTCATAATCAACATTTGCTCCCTGTTCATTTAAACAATCTTGAATTTTCCGAATACAACGAGCCGTTTCCACCACACCCATCGGCGTTATATCTACATAGGGAGTACCAAACTCTTCTTTTAAGTAATTAGCCGCCATCAAACCAACTTCCCGATAGGGAACCAGGTTAAACCAAGCGCGAGGCAAGTTTTTCAGGTTAGTTACTAAAGCCCCTTCTGGTATTACTTCATTCACCTCAATTCCCAAATCTCCCATTAACCGCTGCAACTCAATACAATCATGTTGGTTATGGAAACCCAGAGTAGAAGTCCCAATAATATTCACCGAAGGTTTTTCCGTTTTCCCTGCTGCTAAAGTCTCCTGTTTGCGAGCTTGATTAAGGTAGAATTTAACAATTTGCTCCAGAGTGCGATCGCTTGCTTGTAACTCATTCACCCGATAGTGATTTACATCCGCCAGCAGCACATCACAGCGAGACTCCAACTGCGCGCGACTGACAAAATTTTCCAAATCTTCTTGCAGAATACTAGAAGTACAAGTAGGAGTCAAAACAATCAAGTCTGGGGTTTCTTCCTTATCCTTGCGCACAATATTATCAACTACCTTTTCCTGAGAACCCCGTGCGAGAACATTGCGATCAACAATACTAGCAGTTACTGGGGTAAAGTCCCGTTCCCGCTCCAACATCGAGCGCATGACATTAAAATAATCATCTCCCAGAGGAGCGTGCATAATGGCGTGGACATTTTTAAAAGAACTGGCAATTCTTAGAGTACCAATGTGAGCTGGGCCTGCATACATCCAGTAAGCCAATTTCATAAATACTTTCTCCCAATAAATTCTCCTACTTCCTCCCATTCAGTTTCCTACTTAAACCAGCCAAATCTTCTTTAATGCAAAAAATCTTAATATGGCGTTAAACCTACTAACCAGTTTAACCAATCCCAAACCCTACTCCCTACTCCCTGCTCCTCGGGTGGGGGCGGGTGATGACAAAGATTTTCCCGCCCGCTGGCCCCTACAGTTGCTCCGCTACTCCGCTACTCTTGTGCCCGAGCCTCCAAAGCGCCTATAATAAAAACACTCAGTCCAGCCATACTTGCCTTTTATGACTATTTCTTCCGACACCACAACTAAATATGGCGAACGTGCCATTGCCGAAGGCGAATTAATTACCTTTCCCAATCCTCGTATTGGCAGAAAGTATAATATTAATATTACCCTGCCCGAATTTACCTGTAAATGTCCCTTTTCTGGTTATCCTGACTTTGCTACCATTCACATTACCTATTGTCCCCATGAAAAGGTAGTAGAATTAAAAGCCATCAAACTGTATATCAACAGTTATCGCGATCGCTATATTTCCCACGAAGAATCTATCAATCAAATACTAGATGATTTTGTTGCCGCCTGCGACCCACTCGAAGTAACCATTAAAGGCGATTTTACCCCCAGAGGTAATGTCCATACAGTCATCGAAGTCCATCACCAAAAAGACCAGATCACCGCCTCAAGGCATCTTGGGGAAGTTAGGGAAAAATAATTTTACTACTCCTGCTAGTAAAGTTGCAGTGATTGCAACCGACGTTGTTCTATTAATAAATTCTAAGTTTTCCAGTCGTTTATTTGTCCCTGTTAATTCTCCTTTTAGCATAGCAATTTCAACTCTTAAATGATTCACCTCTTCTGATAGTTTTTCTATTTTCCCATTCACCTCTTCTGATAGTTTATCTGTTTTGCTGTTAACTTGTTTGAACTGTTCTTCGAGAAAATCTTTTAATTCTTTTAGTTCATTTTCTGTCAAAGTTGTCATAATATAATTCTCCCAACTTGTTACTCACCATCACATTTTTTAAATACTTTTAATCCAGATTGCCACCCATCTTTACCTCTATCAGTTAACCATCAACTATCAACAATGCTCCAACTGTTCTAATATTGCCATCATTTCCTTTTCCATACTAACTTGAGCGCGGTTTGTGCGTCCCCCAAGATAAAACCGATCTCCTGCTTCCAGTGCCCAAACTTGAGCATGAGACACATAACTCATCACCACTCCCACCATTAATAATCCAAAACCAGTATAAACTATTGGTACTCCTGGATCAGCCTTAATTTGCAAACCAGTACTCCCAATTAAATCGTGAATTTTTACCTGAACACCATTAACTTCTGTTGTCATACCAGGACGGACAGCACCCACCAACTTTCCCGTTGCATCATATACCAACATTGTCCCCTGTAAATCCCTAGCTAACAAAGCACCACCCTCACTTAAATCTGGTTTTGTTGGTATCCAAGTCCCCCAAATATTGCCTTTTCCTTGAGTATCTAATTTTGCCATTGGGAGAGTAAAAATCGGACTATTATTTAATTGTACCTTAACAGCAGCAATACTCCAATTAGTTTGATACAAAGTCACCCCTTGATACCGTAAAGGTTCATTCACATAAATAGTTTTCCGTTTTAACTCTTCCCCCGCTTTATTAATCACAGATAAATCCGAATAAAACTGATCAATATCACCTTTTGGGGTATATTCTATCCAAAACCGATTTACTCTCACTGACCAATCTTGCGGAATTTGCCCTTGAGCTAACGGCCCTGCTTCCAAGATATTTTTTACTTGAAAACTATCCCCACTCGGCACCATTTCCTGAGCTAAAAATCCTGTCATTACTCCCCAAATTGAACCTGCCAGAATAATTAACATACTAGCATGGACAACAATCGGGCCAATGCGTCCAATAATTCCTTTCCGCGCATAAAGAGAGTTTTCCTCTTGAAAAACCTTATATCCTTTTCTTTCTAATAAAGGGATTAAAGTAGAGAGAGAACCAGTATTTAATTCTGCACTTAAAGCTAATTTTTCAAACTGACGAGGTTTGTCATAAAATTTCCAATTCCGAGCAGCTTTCAGTGCAGGAAATTGTCTCGTAAAAGTACAAGCAGTAAGACTTGTCCCAAACAACACCAGTAAAGCTAAAAACCACCAAGTACTATAAACATGATTTAATCCCAGCACCAGGAGAACTTTCCAACTGAGAAAACCAAACAAAGCAGGAGCTTCTGGGTAGTTTGCTTGGTAAAATTTCAGGGACTCTCCCTGCTCAATTACAGTGCCACTAATGCTACACAAAGCGATCGCCAGCAACAAAACAATTGCTAAACGTAAATCTGCTACTATTCCAATTAAGCGACGGAAAGGTTGCACCAATGTAGCAATTTTGATTAAAGATGAATTTGATAATGCCATTATTTCAACAAAAATTGTGCCAACTAATCTTATTCTAACCAAATCAATCCTTACAAACCGCTCTACCTGACCCCAAAAAAATTTCCCCCAGGTATTGACAAAAATACCCCTTGGATGTTAGCCTGACAATGGGAAAAGATGGGGCATATATATATATATAGTTGAAAACAAAAAACCGAGAAAAATATCCTCTTCACCCGTAACAAAAAAAGAATCACTGCTCAACAGGCGGCGGAAGTTCAGCAATAATAGCCTGCATCTGGGGAGTAGAGAGCAAAGTCTGGGTATCCTTTAATAAATTACTGCCCCAGAGGTTTTCTTTGAGAAACTCTAAGTCAGCATAGCGACTATCGCTCAACATTGCAGTTGCTGCTAAATCAAAAGCCTTTTCTGTGTCACCTTGAGAATACAAAGCCACAGCGAGCGCCAATTTGGGTTCTGGTTGTTCCTCATCTATCTCTAATGCTGCTTCCCATTCAACTATTGCCCCCGCTACATCTCCCTGTTCATATTTGACCAGCCCAATATTGTTAATCGCAGGCCAGAAACTAGCCTCGAGTTTAACTGCTTTTTCATAAGCAGCGATCGCCGCTTGCTCTTCTTGCAGCATTAAGTGGACATTTCCTAAATCAAACAAAGCTGCTGGTACATCTGGAGCTAAACTCAACCCTTTTTCCAACTCGCCTTTAGCTGCTTCATAGTCCCCATTCCGCAAATAAGCATTACCCAAAGAAAAAGCTATTTGTGCTTCATCAGGAGCCAGAGACTGGGCCTGTTTTAATGTCTCTATGCTTTTCTCTATTTCCTCCTCTTGAAGATACAAGTTCCCCAAAATAAACCAGGTTTGGAAACGTTGAGGAGCTAGTTGTGTTGCTAGTTTAGCTCGCGATAATGCTGGTTCATATTCCCCAAACTGTAACAATTCAATCGCCTCTTGGAGCAAGAATAGCCCTTGTTCATCGAGTTGCTCCGAGTCTAATTGGGGAGTATAGGGAATCAATGCTTGTCCATCAGCAGGAAGTCCTACTGTCCATATTCCTGTACAAGCGAGAAGAGAAATTAACCAATTTCTATTTAAGGGCATAGATTTTGCCTTGAATTTACCTGATAAATTATTTTACTGTTTCTATTTTAACTTTCGGTATTCACAACCCTGCATACTCTTCCCCGTCTCGTTAAGATTTAATTAAATCAATAATCTAATTTTTATGGATATTTTTACTAAATCTCCTCGTTCCCTTCCCTGGCTGGTAGGCCTAGTGACAGGTGGAATATTATTTCTGGGGACTACTACTTATTTTACTGTCAGCCGTTCTCGTTCTCATGTAGCAGTAGAAGAATTAACTGTTGCTGCCGTTAAAGAAAATCTCGCAGTGAAAATTCAGGCTAGTGGTACGGTTGAGCCAATTCAAGCTGTGAATATCAGCCCCAAAAATCCTGGTATTCTCGAAGAATTACTGGTAGAACAGGGAGATGATGTCCAGTCTGGTCAAATTGTAGCAATTATGGAAAATGACCAGCTTCAGGCGCAAAAACTCCAGGCTGAGGCTAATGTTAAAGAGGCGATCGCTGCTCTGGAAGCGGCTCAAATTACTCTTCCTGGAGACATTCAACAGGCCAAGTTTCGTTTAGCCCAAGCTCAAGCTACCCTAAAACAAGCCCAGGAAAGTGTACCTTCTAATATCCAGCAGGTAGAAGCACAACTGGGTTCTGCTGAATCACGCTGGCAACTAGCTCAAGAGCGAAAAGAGCGCAATCAATATTTATTAAATGAGGGAGCTATAGCGCAAGACCGTTTTGATGAAATTGTCAATGAATTGCGCAATGCTGAGGCGAGTCTGTTGGAAGTGCAGGAGCGTTTTGCCGAAGTAAAAAGTACCCAACGCCCTGAGTTAGCCCAGTTAGAAGCCGCTGTGGCTGAATCTCAAACTAATTTTGAGCAGTTACAACAGAGCAAATTGGCAGAAATTAATGGTAAAAAAGCGACCGTAGCCGCTGCTGAGGCTCAACTAGAAAATATTGAGGTGCAATATCGCGATACTATTATTAAAGCGCCTTTTGCAGGAATTATTACTCAAAAATATGCCACAGAAGGGGCTTTTGTGACCCCCACCACTTCCGCTTCTAGTACTGCTTCGGCTACTTCCACATCTATATTAGCGATCGCTCAAGGATTAGAAGTTGTGGCAAAAGTACCAGAAGTAGATCTGGGTCAATTACAACAAGATCAACGAGTAGAAATTGTAGCTGATGCTTATCCAGATGTGCTCTTTGAAGGGAGAGTAAAACGCATTGCCCCAGAAGCAGTAGTTGAGAATAATGTTACCTCTTTTGAGGTCACAATTGAGTTATTATCAGGAGAGGATCTACTCCGTTCTAAAATGAATGTTGACGTGACTTTTTTGGGCAAGGAAATTAAAGATGCTTTGGTGGTTCCCACTGTTGCCATTGTCACGGAAAAAGGTAAAACTGGGGTAATGGTTCCCGCTGAAAATAATCAACCAGAATTTAAGCCCGTGACTATTGGCTCTAGTTTAGATAATCAAACCCAAATTATTGAGGGGTTGACTGCAGGAGAACGGGTTTTTATTGATTTACCCAAAAATAATCCCTAGGAGAATAACTGATCATAATTGCCTAAGTTTGAAAAAGGCATTCAACCCACTTGACAAAGATCAAACAATGGTTTAGAGTGAGAAAAACAAATTAAAAACCAAAACCAGGAAAAGAACATGGCATATCCAATTAATACTCCATTTGCCAACCAAGAGATTGTCAACCCTCATATCAGTTCCAATTCAGTTTGGCAGCAATCTAATAACAATAATACGGCATTTATCAACCTTGCATCCCTGGATGGGAAAAACGGATTTAAAATCAACAATGAGCCGTTTTTTACCTATGAATATCCTCTAATAAACTCAGTAAGCAGTGCAGGAGATATCAATGGAGATAACATAGATGATATTGTAATTGGAGCATCTAATGGAGGACGCAAAGGCAAGAGTTATGTGGTATTTGGCAAAGAGAGCGACTTTGAGAGTGAGTTTAATCTTGCCGACTTAGATGGTACTAATGGGTTTAAAATTAACGGGGAGTCGAAAGATGACGACTCAGGCTATTCTGTAAGTAGTGCAGGGGATATCAATGGGGATGGTTTTGATGATTTGCTTGTAAGTGCACCTGGTGCAGATCCCAATGGGACATTTCTTGGTGGCAGGATTTATGTAGTATTTGGTGATGAGGATTTTGAGCCGAGGCTGAATCTTGACGACTTAGATGGGACAAACGGATTTAAAATCAACGGTGAAGGGACTTTGGACTCTTCTGGTAATTCTGTAAGCAGTGTAGGGGATATCAATGGAGATGACATAGATGATATTGTAATTGGAGCATTCAATAACCTCGCACCCAATAGTGAAGATAGTGGCAAGAGTTATGTGGTATTTGGGGATGAGGATTTTGAGAGTGAGCTGGAGCTTGAAGACTTAGATGGGACAAACGGGTTTAAAATAAATGGAGAGGCGGAGGGTGACTTTTCGGGTCGTTCTGTAAGCGGTGCAGGGGATATCAATGGGGATGACATAGACGATGTGGTTATTGGAGCATATCGTGCGAATATAAATAAGTATGGACAGTCCGTGGGCAAGAGTTATGTGGTATTCGGCAAAGATAGCGACTTTGAGAGTGAGGTTAATCTTGCAGACTTAGATGGGACTAACGGGTTTAAAATAAATGGAGAGGCGGCATTTCCAGGGGCGGGGTTTTCGGTAAGCGATGCAGGGGATATCAATGGAGATAACATAGATGATGTGATTATCGGAGCTGAGAGGGGATACAGCGATGGCAGAAGTTATGTGGTATTTGGTTCTCCTGAGATCATTGACGGAACAATTGAAGGAACACCAGAAAACGATACTTTGAGAGGAACAGCAGAGAATGATGTGATCAAAGGATTAGGAGGAAAAGACCTGCTCTTTGGTGATCTGGGCAATGATACCCTCAATGGCGGTAAGGCTTTGGATAGGCTAGTAGGGCAAGGGGGCAGTGATATTCTTCTCGGTAAAGCTCGGAGCGATCGCCTGACAGGGAGTGAAGGTAATGATCAGCTTACAGGCGGTGCTGGTGCAGATTGGTTTCGTTTTAATCTCCCTAAACATGGAGTTGACATCATCACAGACTTTGAGCTGGGTAAAGATCAGATCCGTATTAATGCTAGCAAGTTTGGTGGGGGACTGGTAGCAGGTGATGTTCTCCCCAGCGAGCAATTTGTGCTGGGTACTGGTGCTGTTGAGGTAAATGACCGTTTTATTTACAACAATGGAGCATTATTCTACGATCAAGATGGGTTAGGAGGAGTAGAGCAGGTGCAAATTGCTACTTTAATGGGCGCTCCCGCACTAGGTGCTGATGATATCTATCTTTTCTAGGGGTTGGGTTTTTTGATTCATCAATTATACAGTTACAAAAAAATACTAACTCAAACCCACTCCCCACTCCCTGTCTGCGGGCGTGGCTGCATTGAAGTATGAAATCTTAAAGTAGGGAGAGGGGAGTAGGGTTTGAGTTTGGCTAGTAGTATTTTCAAGAACATTATTTATTACTCAATGCAGCAACGCCCCCCTACTAATTATTAACAATAATCCCAATAAAACCGTTAAGTTTCAAGTCTTCGAGAGCTTCCGTAGCTCGCTCCTCAGTGCTAAATAAACCAACTTGTAACATTGAATGCCCATGATACACAGTAGAAAAAGCATCGGGAAACAATAAACGTATCATCTCCGCATCTTGATTAGTTTTAGTTGCCACGAGTACCCGATACATAATTGATGAGCTGGTTTCTGGGGGTGGGACAAAAATTTCTATCCCCTCACTTTCCTCTGTGGGATTATTTGTTAAAGGAGACATACTCGCTGGGGCATTAACTTCGATAGAAATGTCACTCTTTTCTGAAGGAAACTGGGGTGCCCGAGGAGAAGGAGACTGTGTGGAGGCAGAAGCCAGCTTAGTAATATTTATATTACCTTCTGTATTGCCAGTTAAATCATTGCCAAAAGCATTAATAGGATTTTCGCTGCTATTCTTAATATCTAAAAGACGATTACCCCGAAATGTGTTGCCGCCTGGAGTATTAACCCTACCTAAATCAACAACAGATTGAGCGATCGCCACTAAGCCATTTTCCGTTGAATTTTCAATCATATTATTGCGCAAAATAGCTTGAGCATTTCCTGCTAAAATTATGCCAATTTTATTCCCCTTGAGCTTATTTCCACGGAAAAGTGGGGCAGCATTTTCCATCACACTAATGCCAAACCCTGTATTTTCAAATTCATTATCTGTTACTTGTGGTTGGGCATGACCATAAATTACCAATCCATTCCCACCATTATTATAAAAATAGTTATGAGCAATAGTGGGCGCACCTTTGCCATTGACAGCCACACCGATGCTCCCATTGCGAGTAAAAGTATTATGAGTTATATGAGGATTAGCAGATTCAATCCACAAACCATAACCACGAGGATCAGGATTAATTACAGTGATGCCTGTTATTCCTCGGGCGCGCTCAAGAGCAGCGATGGTCACATTTTGACTTTTTACAGGTCCAATAACAAATAACCCACCTCCCTGAATAATAATATTATGACCTAAGCTAGCAGGACTGCCCTGAATAGTCACCTCTGTCTGAAGATAAAGCGGAAACTCTTCCCCAGTCTCCACACTATAAATTCCTGGGGCTAGCATAATTACTGTTTTTGGTTGAGCAATTTTTAAGGCGTGGGTAATAGTTTTTAAAGGTAGGCTTTCCGTTCCCTTGCCTTGACCATCATCTCCTTGAGCTGAGTTAACATGAAGAACAATTGCCTGTTCCCTGTTTTGTTTGTAATCCAATTTGATAGTTTGTGCATCAGCCAATGGCATCAGGTTCAATGGTATTATTATAGCTATACCACCAAGAATTAAGCGGGCCAAGTTGAATTTTACTCTGCTATTCCTGCTCACAGCCCTTACTCCTTTTCTCCCATTTTACATAAGACTTTCCGACCATTTTTTAGATTTCATCAACTCAACAAAAAACTATTCCCTATTTACACATTGAACCGTACTATAGAATTTCGTAACTCTATTTTAAATTTGCTCAAAGCGTGGAAATTTTTGTCTATCATACTCCCGAATTGACTCCTGCTAACAGCTTACCTGATTGTGCTGTGGTGATCGATGTTTTGCGGGCCACAACCACCATCGCCACTGCTTTAAATGCTGGGGCTGAAGCAGTTCAAGCTTTTAGTAACATTGATAAGTTGATGGAGGTGAGTGAGAGTTGGCCTGCTGATCTGCGTTTGCGGGCAGGGGAAAGAGGCGGTGCCAAAGTGCCTAGTTGCGACTTAGGTAATTCTCCCCTAGATTGTACCCCAGAGTTAATGCAAGGGCGACGTTTATTTCTTAGTACTACTAATGGTACTCGAGCGTTACAACGGGTAGAAAATGCCCAGGTTGTGATTACTGCTGCTTTAATTAATCGTCAATCTGCGGTTAATTATCTCATTAAACAACAACCTGAGACTGTTTGGTTACTCGGATCAGGTTGGGAAGGGGGTTATTCCCTCGAAGATACGGTTTGTGCAGGGGCGATCGCCCTGGCGCTAGTGGATGCTGGTTATACTGTAGCTAATGATGAGGTAATTGCAGCGATCGCTCTTTTTGCTCAGTGGCAAAATAATTTACTGGAGTTATTTCACCAGTCTAGTCATGGTCAGCGTCTTTTACGTTTAAATTGTCATGCTGATCTCAAATATTGTGCTGCACTAGATACTCTTTCTATTTTGCCGCTGCAAAAAGAACCTGGTATTCTGGTGAGTCATTAGCATAATCTGGGGGTTTGGCGACCAAACCCCCAGATTATGCTATCCCAGAAAATTGGGGCTAGTTTGAAAAGTATAGCCAGGGAAAACCTGAGAGAGTTGAGCTGGGGAAATTTGCAGGTGTTGGGTTAACACTGGGGCGATCGCATCGCGGAAATCAGTAGTAATAGCCAGATCGCGACTTTCATAAAGTTGAGACTCAGCTAAACCTGGCCAAGCTCCATAAACCTGAGTGCCCCGAATACCCCCACCTAACACCCACATCACATTACCATGTCCGTGATCAGTCCCATTATTACCATTTTCCCCCACGGTACGGCCAAATTCTGATATTACCATAATAACAGTATCTGAGTACAGCGGACCCAACTCTTGAGCGAGAGCGGCTAAACCCTCACCCAAAGGCAGGAGCAGTCTAGTTAACAAAGCATTCTCATTCACATGAGAATCCCAACCACCTAAACCAATAAAACCTAACTGAGTGCGAGCATCCCCTACCATTAATTTTGCCAACCTGCGAGCATCACTAGCAAAATTATCAGGGAGTGGGTCTCCTTTATTAGCTTCTTTCATTTCCGAGGTTAGGTCAGCCAACAAAATTTGCCTTGCCTGATCTCCTTCCTGATAAGCTAAACTCACAGGATCATTCCCACTATATAAACGGTCAAAAGCTTCATTAATCTGAGGCTGATCCAAAGGTAAAGGTACAGTTCCCTTTTTTCCTGTGGCTAACTGCGTAACAGGCATTTTTCCCATTAATATTCTTGGGGGAGTATCCCCCAAATTTATTGCCTGAGTAATTTCCCCTTGAGGCAAAACCGCCAAAAGTCTGTTCATCCAACCATCTTGAGTTTTTTTAACCCCAGGAGTGCCTGTTTCCATGTAATCCTGAGCATCAAAATGGGAGCGCGTGAAGTCTGGAGAACCACAAGCATGGACAAAAGCTAAACTCCCCTGCTTCCATAATGGCATAATGTCTTTTAATGCAGGATTTAAGCCAAATTGACCATCAAGATCCAAAACCCCATCTTTTTCCCCAGGTTTAGGTAAAGCAATGGAAGGGCGTGCTTCATAGTAATCTGCCTCTTGGTGGGGGACGACTACATTCAGCCCATCTACTCCACCCCGAAGGAAAATAACAATCAAGCGTTTGGGGTTATTCGTTTGAGCTACACTGCGAAATGCCCAACCATTCATCCCAATGGGAATCAAACTGGCTGCTGTTAACAGGCCTGCATATTGTAATAATTTGCGTCTTTTCATTATGTGCGATTCCTATTCATTAACGATACATCATTTCTTTTGTACCCAGGAGCAAACCCGCTTGTAAGTTTGGGGGACTGGTTTCAATTACTTGTTTTGTTTCCCCAGAAAACTTATTCCCCAAAGTTTTGCTCAGTTGCGCAGGATCTAAAGGCTGGCGCTTATCCCAACTACCATTAGCTATAGCAGTACCAAAACTCAAGCGACGTAACATGGCATCGGGATTTAACCAGGCTGCCTGGGTATTTTTATACCCATCTGGAGTTATACATCCATAGGTTGGCATTCCCATTTGGATCAGGATACCGTTTAGCCGTGCCAGTTTGGGCTGCTTGGTATCGGACACTCGCATTACAGAAATCACATATTGATAAGGAGTTTTAAACTTGTTGTTATAGTATTGAGGGTCAGAAAATTCCTGGCTGGTAAACAGAGTTTCCATAACTGCACGAATATCTCCATTAGTATCTTGGAAACTTTGTGCGAGAGCATCAACTAAACTAGCAGGAGGTTCATCAGCCACAAAGTATTGAGCTAGTTTATAACTAATGAAATGGGCAGTGTGAGGATGGGCTGCCAGAATATCTAAAGCTTGTTCAACTTCAGCCATACCACTAGCTTGAATGGTAGTTCCCAAGAATACCTTATCGCCAAAATCGTGACGCTGCTCATCAAAATAAAAACCGCTTTTCCCATCGCCCTTACCCCCACGAGGAGCTATTCCCCAACCCGTTAAAATGCGTGCAAGTTCAATCACATCCTCCTGAGTGTAGCCGCCATCAACTCCGAGGGTATGCAGTTCCATTAATTCCCTGGCATAATTTTCATTTAACCCTTGAAACTGACCTTTTGCTCCTGGACTATCTGGGGCAGTATTGCGCCAATTATCGAGATAAAATAGCATGGAAGGATGATGGGCGGTTGCTCCTAATAATTCCCTAAAATTTCCTAATGAATGTTTTCTAATTTGCTCCTCGTAATTTCCCATCCATAGTTGAGTTTGAGGGCCTTTAAAGAGGGCAACATTAAAATGGTTAAACCAGAAGTCCACCATTACTTCCTGAAGTTGACGCCCACTGGCGATCGCCCTCCATAAACGGGCATTGACTGCCTCCTGTCTGATTCTTGTCATTTCTTGCTGCTGCTTTTTCTGAGCTTCGAGGGATGGTTCCTGGCCGTTCTTTTTTTCCAGTGGGCCATATTTGGTAAATAACTCTACAGGAGTTAATTGTAGCGCTTCCCATTTACTGAGTTCTTGAGTCAGTTGTGGTAGTTCTGGGATAGAATCAGGAGCAAGTTGGGCTTGAATATAAGCATCTATTCCCTGAGATTTTACCATTTCTATGTCCCCAGGACGAGGCCCAAAACTGAGACGGTTGATTACATGGAGTACTTCTGTTTCTTCTGCTAGACTGGTGGCTGGTCGCAGACTAAGTAAGCCTAACCAAAAGATTACTCCAATGAGCACCAATGATAGCCAATGCTTGATTTTTAGTTTCATGGTTAGTATTTTTTTTGATTTTAGTTATGGACTTGATTTTTTTACTACAGGTTCAATGAGCAATGCTTAATTATCCAGCATCGAACATTATAACTAATGACCAATTACTAGGGAGTGGGCGCTCAAGCATAATAATTCTGACATATAACATAATAGAGCTAAGAGCGAAATTAATGTTTGGACTTTTGCTCATTGGTCTATTAAAACTTTAAATAGTGTAGCAATTGGGAAATTAGATCACTGCTAAAACCTAGACGACGCTGTAAATCAGCTAAATTGAGATAAACCCCATTTTCAATTCTATTTTCCACAATCATACTGGCTATAGTCAGATTGAGCAGGGGAATTTCTGCGAGTTCTTGCTTCGATGCAGTATTCGGATTAATCTTGTGGGGAGTTAACATACTTGCGGGGTCGTAGTAAGAAAAATCCAACACAGGTTCCCAGGGTTTAACTCTTCCCACTGGCATACTCAAAGCTGCTGCTAGGTCTTCGAGACAGAGTAACTGCACTCCCATACCGATAAGTTCCACAAGCGATCGCGCTTGATGGATAGAAATACCTGGCAACCTCAACCAGTCATCCACACTAGCTTGATTAACATCTATCCTCATCCCTAATGCAGCAGCCATCTCTATTTCTGCCATTGACTCTAACCGACAATAGGGATTTTGCAGCAGCTTTTCGGGCAGATTTTTTCTCAAAAACCACATAACTCTCAAGAAATACGGTCAATTAATTGACGACGCTTTTGTTCAAATTCATATTCAGAAATTAAACCATCTAAACGTAATTGGTCTAATTCCCTGACAGCAGTAGCAATATCTTTTACTGCAACTCCCCGAGAACCTGCTAACTGGTCATTAAAGCGAACATTAAACTGCTCCAAGTCTTGCACAAAAAACCAAACAGCTTCAATAGCACAAGCAATTTGAGCCATGGGAGTTGACCAGTTTAAAATAAAATAGAGAATCCCCCATAAAGGTTGTCCCAAATAAAATTTGTGGATACCCGCGAGGGGAGTCACCGTACCTAGCAGAGCTAAAACTACAGCAATCCTACGACTTTTTTGCTGATTAAGAAAGTTTTCCCACACTTTGATCAACTCTCAATTCTATTAATTACGCCAACTAAAAATACGGTTTTCCGTATGTTAAAGCAACTTTCCACTCATTTAAAATAAGATTACTATAGATATCATTAAACTGGGTAGAAAGCGATGGGATTTTTTGATTCTGAGGTGGTCCAGCAAGAAGCCAAACAATTATTTGAAGATTATCAATCCCTAACGCAGTTGGGGGGGGAGTATGGGAAATTTGACCGAGAAGGGAAAAAAATTTTTATCGAAAAAATGGAAGCTCTCATGGAGCGCTACAAAATATTTATGAAGCGCTTTGAACTTTCAGAAGATTTTATGGCAAAAATGACCATCGAGCAGCTCAAAACTCAACTTAGTCAGGTTGGCATTACTCCTCAGCAAATGTTTGACCAAATGCACTTGACACTAGAGCGCATGAAATCAGAAATTGAAAATTAATCAAGGCTGAGGCCTAGAGAAAGCTGATGGCGCTGTAAATTCTTCTACAGGCTCATTTTTGAGTGCTTCTAGCATAAAGGCCCGCCAAATGGGGGCAGCGTGGTCGCCTCCCGTAATGCCTTTGCCTATGGGTCTGTAGTCATCGTTACCTACCCAAACTGCTGTTGCTAGTTGGGGAACATACCCCACAAACCACACATCTCGCTCTGAGTTGGTAGTTCCTGTTTTCCCCGCCGCCTGGCGATCAATTTTAGCTTTTCTTCCCGTACCGCTTTCAATTACCTTTTGTAACTCAGAGGTCAGGGTAGCAGTTGCCCAGGGATTTAAAACTAGCTTGGGTTGAGGTGTATTGTCAATTAAAACTTTGCCGCTGCTATCGGTAACTCTTAAAATCATGGTTGGTTCACAATGCCAACCATTACTGGCAAAAGTGGCATAAGCCCCTGCCATTTCTAAGGGTGTCACCCCCATAGAGCCTAAAGGTAGAGATACCACTGCTTCTAGGGGACTTTTGATACCAACAGCACGAGTAGCGGCAATAACTTTATCTAAGCCTACTGCTTGCCCAAGTTCTATGGCAGGAATGTTACGGGATTGAATTAATGCTTCTGTCAGGTTCATCTGGCCTAAAAACTTCCCGCCATAGTTTTGCGGAATATAATAGTTGTCACCATCGCGATATTTGACCTCACGATCCTCAATGAGCGATGCTGGTGTATATTTTCCAGAAGCAAAAGCTGTATAATAAACGAAGGGCTTAAAAGAAGACCCTGGCTGTCGCCTTGACTGGGTAGCTCGGTTAAACTTACTTTTATTGTAATCTACACCGCCTACAACAGCTTTAACAAAATGAGTGCGCGGATCTACAGCTACTAAGGCTACTTGATCAGCATCAACTCCTTGATTGAGCAAATTTTTATGTTCTTTTTGCACCACTGCTTGTGCCATTTGCTGTAAATTATAGTCAACGGTGGTCTGAACCCGTATTCCTCCTTTCAGCACTGCTTCTGGCCCAAATATCTCATTTAATTGCTCAATTACCAAATCTGTAACATAAGGAGCTTTGCTATTTTGCCACGCAGTAGGTTTGGCTACTAACAAAGGTTCTTTAAAAGCTGCTTCTGCTTCTGGTGCAGTGATCCAACCCAACTCTTCCATTCGCTTCAGTACAACTGCTTGCCGTTCTTTTGTTTCTTTGTAGTTGATAAATGGACTGTATTGTTCTGGGGCTTGGATTAATCCCGCCATCATGGTTGCTTCTGCTAAGGTTAATTCAGAAGCTGATTTGTTGAAGTAGCTTTCTGCTGCAATTTCTACTCCATAACTGTTGTGACCCCAATAAATGTTATTGAGGTACATTTCTAAAATTTCGTCTTTGGTAAATATTTGTTCTACTCTAATTGCTAGCACTGCTTCAGCTAGTTTGCGCGTAAATACTCGCTCACGGGAGAGGAAGAGATTTTTCACAAGCTGCATGGTTAAAGTTGAAGCACCTTGAGATACTCCCCCTTGTTGCCAGTTAACCAAAAAGGCCCGCGCAATACTATTAGGATAAATGCCATCATGTTGATAAAAGTGACTGTCTTCTACAGCAATTACGGCTTGTTTCAATTGGGGTGAAATATCATCGAGTTTGACTACTTTCCGATGAGCTTCTCCATGAAGACTGGTGAGGAGCCTTCCTTTAACGTCATAAATATAGCTGGTTTCTGTCGGTACATAACTTCGCAGTATCCTCACATCGGGCAGGTTACGAAAGCTGAGGGCTAAACCCACTACTCCTCCTGCCACAACTGTAGTCACTAACATACTCAGCCCCAGGATGGTTCCCCCAGCTACCTTGGCAACTCCCAGGGAAAAGCGAGCTACAGGTTCTAATTTCTTTTTCAATTCTTCTTGTTTCTCAAGGGTGCTAAAAGACACTAGCTTCTTTCGTTAATGGTTGATGGTTGATGGTTGATGGTTCATAGCCGACTATCAACTATCAACTATCATAATGGTTGATGGTTCATAGCCGACTATCAACTATCAACTATCAACTATCAACTATCAACTATCAACCTATTATAATGGTTCATAGCCGACTATCAACTATCAACTATCAACTATCAACTATCAACTATCAACTATCAACTATCAACCCAGTTGAACTTATAAATGGATATTAGAGAAAATAACCAAAAATTTCCTTGGCTATATCGGGGAACTCATGAAATTTTTCCTAATCAGCCTGAATCTCAAAACCCTGATGAGAATTTGGCTCAATTTTTAGCACAGATAGATCGGCCTTTGCGAGTAAAGTTGGGAATTGACCCGACTGGGGCTGATCTTCATTTGGGTCATAGTATTCCTTTCCGTAAGTTACGCGCTTTTCAGGATGCTGGTCATACTGCTGTTCTCATTATTGGGGATTTTACTGCCCAAATTGGTGATCCAACAGGAAAATCAGAGGTGCGTCGTCAGTTAACTACGGCACAAGTTCAGGAAAATGCTCAGGACTATCTTAACCAGTTACGCCCTATTTTGGATTTTACTACCCCAGGACGTTTGGAAGTTCGCTATAACTCAGAGTGGTTGTCTAAGTTGGATTTGGCAAAAATTCTGGAGTTGCTCTCTACTATGACTGTGGGGCAAATGTTGGCGAAGGAGGGTTTTGCTGAACGTTATCACCAGGAAAACCCCATCTATCTCCATGAGTTTATGTATCCTTTGATGCAGGGGTATGATTCTGTGGCTGTAGAATCTGATGTTGAACTTGGAGGTACTGACCAGAAGTTTAATATTGCTGTGGGTAGGGACTTACAACGCCATTTTGGTCAAAAACCTCAGTTTGGCTTGTTGTTACCTATTTTATTGGGGACTGATGGGGTTCAGAAAATGTCTAAGTCTCTGAATAATTATGTTGGGTTGACAGAACATGCTTCTATTATGTATGGGAAATTGGAAAAAACTCCTGATAATTTGCTGGCGCAGTATTTTGAACTATTGACAGATTTACCTGGGGAGAAATTACCAACAAATCCCCGCGATCGCCAGCGGGAATTGGCTTTAACTATTACTTGCCAATATCATGGTAGGGAGGCAGCTCAGAGGGCAATGCAGGCTAATATAGCAATTGCTGGGGGAACAGCAAGTAATGCAGAAAAAATACCAGAATTTTCTCTGGCAAAAATAGAGTTTCCTGCCCCGATTTTCTATATTCTTAATGCTAGTGGTTTGTGTAAAAGTAGTGGGGATGGCCGCCGCCAAATTCAAGGAGGGGCGGTACGTTTAGATGGCGATCGCCTTGATGATGTTAATCTCTCTTTTCACTCCCCTAGTTTACTTGAAAACAAGGTTTTACAAGTAGGGAAGAAAAAGTTTGTTCGTCTTGTTCCTTAAATGAACTGAAAATGGTAATGACAGAGCGGATTATTGTGGCTTTAGATGTGCCTACGATCACAGAGGCGATCGCTTTGGTGGAGAAACTGCCTCAAGTTAGTTTTTGGAAGGTGGGTTTGCAGTTGTTTGTGAGTGCTGGCCCTGAAATTTTAAAATTCTTGAAAGAACACCAAAAGCGCATCTTCCTAGATTTAAAGTTCCATGATATTCCTAATACTTTGGCAGGTGCGGCTGATGCTGCTGCTCAACAGGAGGTTGATTTTCTGACAATTCATGCTACTGCTGGCCGTACAGCTCTCAGTGCGGCAGTAAAAGCTATTTCACAAGCAGTTTTTCAGCCTAAATTACTGGGTATCACGCTTCTCACCAGTCTTAATTCCCGTGAGTTGGCTTTTGATTTAAAAATTCCTTTGGAACTACCAGAATATGCTTTACAAATGGCTATTTTGGCTAAAGAAGCGGGTTTAGATGGGGCGGTTTGTTCTCCTTTTGAAGTAGCCCAACTGCGACAGGTTTGTGGTGAGGATTTTCTGTTGATTTGTCCTGGAGTTCGTCCGAGTTGGACAGTTGCAGGAGACCAAAGTCGGGTGATGACTCCAGCTCAAGCTTTCAAGGCTGGGGCTGATTATTTGGTTATTGGTCGTCCGATTACGTCTGCTACTGACTGTGTTGCAGCGTGGCATAAAATTTGTGATGAATTGCTTTGATGGGATTTTCTTTCGTCGGACTATTGATTTTTGGGTTTTTTCTGGCTACTCCTTCCCTAGTTCAGGCTGAGTTGTCAGCAAATTACCATTCTTGGTGTCCTGCTGATTTGGAAAAATTAACTACTGTCATGCTCCAAGAATTACCTAATTATGCCAACAGGGTAATTCACAGTTCTCAATCTTTGGGAAGTACTAATTCTGGCTATGTTATTGTTGCTGGTCAGCCAGAGTTTAAACCTTTAAAGCTTAATGAACTGCAATATACCCCAGTTTTACCTGAAAGTTCTGAACAGGTGTTTTTTACTACTTTAGAACGGCAGTATTTGAATGGGAAAATAGTTGAAGTTCAAAACTATCACTGGTTATTTTTGACTCAAACTCCTACTGGTTGGCGAATGATAATGATTTTTTCCCGTACAGGTTCTGATCATCAAAATCGCCCTCCTGCACCGCCACAGGAAACGAGTAATGGTGTCATTGGTCAAGCTATTGGTGTTTGGTTGCGGGATTGTAATTCACGTTTTCTTAAGGATTTTTAGGGTTAGTTACATAAATTAGTACCTGTCAAGAAGGTCAAGAAAGTCTTTAACTACCATTTTGATGTTGAAAAAAAAGACAGGTATCAAAACCTGTCTAGAAGTATTTATGGGGAAAGATTAATAATATTGATTTAAGTACTACAAGAGAAAGAGACTATCCTGTTCTTGAGGTAGTTGGGCGGCGAATTTCTCATGGACAATGTTGCGGAAAATTACCACATCATTTTTCCAATTTTTAATCCGTTGTGTTAATTGATTTAATCGAGTTTGTTCGTTTTCGTTAGCAACATTGTAACTAAAACTGCCAGAAAACAAAAGAGCTGAAATAGCTGGTTTATTGGGGTCACGCTGCTGTAAATGCGCCTCATTAATAACGAGATTTAATTGACAGCCTTCTAACTCATAAAACAGGTTAATTCCTGCTTGTACGGGAATTTTGCCAATGTTTAACCAAGGCCCTGGAGCTAACAAATTTTCTGTAATATATTTCCTGGCACCATCTTGAGATGTGAGAACAGGAAGCAAAATTCTAGGGCTGATATTCAAGACTTGATATTCTGCATGGGGTAGTTTTTCAACATACTGACTTGCCACATCTGGGGCGTTCAATTCCTGTTTGGTTTTGATATTCACCATCTCCCGAAAAGAAATACTCCCAGGTTGAGCGACGATACTCACGCCATTTTGGAAACTTATCCGAGAAATGCGAGAACTAACTACAGGTTCTTCCATAATCTGCCAGTCACCTGGGACAATGCCAGTCATTTTTAGAAAATCCAGATTCAACATTGAGGGGTTGAGATTTTTTGCAGAAACAGATATAACTATTTCTTCAATTTCTGGAACTTTTGAGCTCGGTGGTGTAGAAGGAATTGCATCTAAAGGTTGTTTCATTTTTTTTTCTTTTTACTTGAGACTAACTGGAAGTGTCAATTATTTTAACTACTCTAGGGTAACATCTTTGCTGTTTTCTTCAGGTTGCCAAAGTTAATTTATTGAGTCACTAACAGAACGACTGCTAAGGCACATATTCCTTCTTCTCTCCCAACGGGGCCTAGTTTTTCGTTGGTAGTAGCTTTAATCCCGATTTGGTCGGGGTTAATTGCTAAAGTATTAGCAAGCATCCTACACATATTTTTCAGATGGGGTTTGAGTTTGGGACGTTCGGCAACGATGGTTGAATCAATATTGCCTATTTCCCAACCTTGATCTCGCACTAGCTCATTTACTTGCTGTAATAATAATAAACTATTTGCCCCCGCCCATTGGGGGTCAGTTGGGGGAAAATAATGACCGATATCCCCTAAACTTAATGCTCCTAACATAGCATCCATGATTGCGTGGGTGAGAACATCTGCATCACTATGTCCGAGTAATCCCAAATGGTGAGGTATTTCTACTCCTCCGAGAATTAAAGGTCTTCCTTCTACCAGTTGGTGGATATCGTAGCCGTTACCAATTCTTATTTTCATCTTCTAAAAAAGAATTACTTCGATGAACACTACTTTACCATTTTCATCTCCAGGATGCAAATTAATAGCCTCAAAAAATACCAGTTATCAGTTTCATTGTTCACTGATAACTGTTAAAAAGTGAAGCTAGTTCTAATAGTACCTACCCAAAGTGGATCACGACCATCTTCGGGATTGGTGACAACAAAAACTCCAGGGGTAATGGAGATGTTATCATTAATTTGGAAGACATATAAAGCTTCCACAAACCAAGCAATATCTTCATCTTCTGGCCCCCCTTCCACTGAGGTAGCTTTGGGCGGGTTGCCAAGAGAAATAAGTCCTAAATTCCTCTCTTGAAATAAATCGGGGAAAGCAAAGCTAATTTTCCAATTCCAAATATCGGCGGAGTCACCTTGGCGATCGCCACTTTCTGCATTAGCTTGAGTGTACATTCCCCAACCTTCTAACCCAAAAAAGGGACTAAGGCGCCAAGTACCGAGTAAAGCGATATTATCAGAAGAGGTGGCATTACTAGCAAAAGGATTTTCTGCTAAAGCACTCCCTGTAAAACCCATAATTGCCATGTCATCAGTACCAGGAAAATAACCATGACTATAGGCGATCGCTATTCCTGTATCAGCCTTGGGTAAATAAGAAAATTGCGCTGCCGCAATATATTGACCATTAAATAAACCATTTTTCTCTGTCGGATTTGTTGCGCCATCAGCAGAATAATAACCTGTCAAATTCAAAGTTTCTGTCAAGTAATGAGAAACTGCTACTCCACTCCCTCCACTATTCAGATAAATCGGCGAAATTGCCCCAAAATATGAGATAGCACCTTCAGTAAAAGAATTAGCAAAGGGAGCCATTATTTCAGCAACATCATCAAAGTTCATATTCCCCGCACTGAGCCAAATTATAGTATTTTCCCCCAGAGGAAAACTATATTCCACCTTATCCAGAATGACTGAGTTTTCAGTATCAGCACTAAAGTTATAATCAGTATAATTAGTGCCACCCCTAGCAAATGTATAATTAGCTGATTGCAAACGGAGTCTTAGCTGATCTTTCCCACTAAAACTGGTGAGCAAACTCAAACGCAGACGATATTCTAAAGTAGCTTGTACATCTAAATCTTTTCCAGTTGCAGCATTTTCATTCCCAAAAACTTGCGAGAGCGTAGTGATTAATTCCCCTGCTAATTTAGTGGTAGTTGAAAATTGATTATCCTCTAGAAATGCCGCCCGATTTTCTAAATTATCTATGCTTGTGCCAATTGCTGTTAATTCGGCGGCAAACTCTTGAGCAAGTCGTTGTAGAGTTGCTAAATCTTCTGATAAAACTGTCTGGCTACTTGCTATTAACCTTTCCATTTGTGCTAAACAAGCATTAACCCCAGCGGCAAATTCATAGCGACTCATTGCTTGATTTCCCCGAAAAGTACCATCAGGATAACCTGCAATACAACTATAACGTTCTACTAAATCACTCAAAGCTTGAAAAGCCCAATCTGCTGAAGAAACATCTCGCATTTCAGAAACCTTAGTTACTTGCTCCATTGGGTCATTTTCTAAGTTTAATACCTCTACTGGTTCTGCGAAAACACTTCCTGAAATAAGTAAGATTGAACCCAAAGCATAAGTTATTTTTTCGCCCCATTTTCCCAGTTTTTTTAACATAATTGCTTCTCACACAGCTAATCCACCAAGTCAGAGCTTAGTTTCCACTCAACTGCTGGTATTTTCTGTATATTTTTATACATTCTAGTAGTGGGCAATGCCCACCAAAGAAGTTGAGTCAATCTTGCATTTTGCATTTTATACTTGATCAGGTTTAGATTTGCGTTTTTGACTTTATCTATTTTCAGGAATTGTTGTAGGTTGGGTTAAGGTCACGAAAAATGCTCCCTATAATGAGCAAATAATTTAGGAATTGAGTTATGTTGTTTACCTAATTTCTCTAAAATTATTGCTTTTTGTTCAAATAATTTTTTACATTTTTCAAGCAAGTTTGGATAGGTATTGCTAGGATTCAACTGTTTAAGTAGGTAGGCAAAATTATTTATACAATTTCTTACGGGGCGGGCCAGCGGGATAACCTATGTTGCACAACAAAAATTGATTGTTCAAAACCCGCCCTCACCCATGTAATTAATTTTGTTTGATTACTCGATATGACAAACAGGTTTACCTGGTAATAGGTTTGGCGTTGCTGAATTTGGGGAGAGGGGAGAGGGTTTTAGTTTGGTTAGTAGTTTTTGTAAATATATAGTTCATTACTCAAAAAACGCAACGCCGAAAAATCCAATTCCCCATCTCACCCACTCTACACATTTTCTAGCTTACTTCACCCGACTAGAAGAACGATAAAAAGGTTTATTAACCACTTTTCCAGGATAAGTTTTACCGCGAATTTCCACTGCTACTTTCTGCCCTATTTTACTCAAAGATAATGGTAAATAAGCAAGAGCGATCGCCTTTTCTACAGTAGGAGTTAAACTCCCGCTCGTCACTTCTCCCACTGTTTCCCCCTGCACCAAAACTGGGTAACCATGACGAGCAATATATCGCCCTTCCATTTCCAAACCCACCAACTTACGTTTTACCCCATTAACTTTTTGCTCTTCTAAAACTTTCCTCCCCATAAAATCACCTTTACTCTCCAAATGTACCAACCATCCTAAACCAGCTTCTAAAGGCGTAATCGAATCATCCATGTCCTGACCATACAGACACATTGCCGCTTCCAGACGCAGAGTATCCCTTGCACCCAAACCGCAAGGAGTCACCCCAACATTTACCAAACTGCGCCACAATTTTTTCCCCACTTGAGCATCTAACATTACCTCAAAACCATCTTCTCCTGTATAACCAGTACGCCCAAGAAAAGCAGTTTCTCCCAATACTTCCCCCTGAAAATGTCCAAAAGCTTTAATTAACTTCAACTCTTCTGTCACAAAAGCCTGTAATTTCTCCACAGCTTCTGGCCCTTGAATGGCAATTAAAACCTTCTTCTGGGAAAAATCTTCCAACTCAACCCCACTATTTTGCAAATTTTCCAACAACCAACTTTTATCTTTCTCAGTTGTCGCCGCATTAGCAATCATAAAACCCTGCTCTTCTCCCTGATGATAATAAATAATATCATCAATAATGCCCCCTTGAGCATTTAATAAAACAGTATATTGTGCCTCACCAGGTTTTAACCGCTCCAAGTCTGAAGGGACTAACTTTTGTAACTCTTTAACTAAACCTTTTCCCGAAAAAGCAAACTTTGCCATGTGGGAGACATCAAATATCCCCGCTCTTTTCCGTACTGCTTCATGTTCATTTTTTAACCCAATATATTGAATCGGCATTTCCCAACCAGCAAATTCAGTCAGTCTTGCTTTTTGCTCCACCGCTAGCTCAAATAAGGGAGTACGCTTTTGTTTGATCACGAATTATCCTCAACAAACTCTTCAGCTTTTATCTTAACTCTTTCTCTCTCTTTTTTTGATTATACCCTTATATATTGCCTCTCTATTTCTCCATGCTAATAATTTAGCAAAACTTTAGCCCCATGTCAAGATTTTTTTTCTCAATTAGTATTCTGTCATCCAATTATGTATTAAAAATAAAATATTAAAAACTTAGGAGCGAGGGTATAATATCTGATGCTCAGAAAAAATTACTAAAGACTAAAGACTAAATTCTAATGGTTTAAGTTATCATAAAATCAAGCCAAGTCAAGCAAAGTGAAACAGTGGAGATAGTAGGGTTAGCATTAGCGAGTAGTATAAGTTGGTTTCTCAGCACCTTAGCAGGAGGAGGAAGTCCCCTAATTTTAATCCCAGTCATCGGATTATGTTTAGGGGCAGCAGCAGTACCACCAGTAGTAACAACGGGAATGTTACTAGGAAATATCCAAAGAGTGTGGATATATTGGCGTTACATCGATTGGCAAGTAATGTGGTGGTACTTACCAGGTTCAATAGTCGGAGCAGTTTTAGGCGCTTTTGTCTTTACGCAAACAAACATCAAATGGCTACCAGTGTTACTAGGAATATTTCTGATATTATCAACACTGAGCTATGGTGTAGGAAAAAACAAACCATCATTCAAAGTCAGTGCCTGGTATTTTCTCCCAGCAGCATTGATCTATGCTTTTTTATCAGGAATTATAGGTAGCACAGGGCCAATGCTCAACCCACTCTACTTCAATTATGGAATGGTAAAAGAAGACATGATTGCCACAAAAGCAGCCAATGTGGTGGTAGTTCATATTGCCAAAATGATCGCTTATGCAGCCTTTGGCGCATTAACCCCAGCCTATTTGTTTTATGGTATAATTATAGGCATAGCAGCATTTCCAGGAAATTGGGTAGGTCAAATAGTGTTAGAAAAAATTAGTAAAGAAAGATTTCGACAGCTAGTAGTAGTTTTTGTGGCCTTTAGCGGAATGCTAATGTTATGGGAACAAAGAGCCTTATTTGTTGTTTGGTAATTTGGCAAAAATGAGTTAAAGTAAGGCAAGCAGGATCAAAGGAGAGTAATATGGTAACACTCAAAATAGTAGTTTATATAACAGTGGCATTTTTTGTAGCCTTATTTGTGTTTGGGTTTTTATCAAGCGACCCAGCACGTAACCCAGGCAGCAAGGACTTAGAATAATATACTGGTTATTGGTCAATGGTCATTAGTTCTCAGATGGGATACTCAGAAAAAAGAACTAATGACCATTGATCTAATTAAAATTAGAAAATGCCACCAATCCTACCCCCCCCAGAACCACCAGTAATAATGCAAGTAGTAGAACTGAACAAAAGCCCCAAACCTTGGCTAACAAATAAAGACAGTAACCAACCCAGGGGAAGTGCGGAGCTACTAGGTTCTCCCATTTCGGTCAAGTATAGTGCAGAAGCTGAGAAAAAAATAGTGACTCGGTTAGTGACACAAGAGCGCAATGGGGAGAGTAGAGAATTTGAATTTGCACAGAAATTAGAAGAAACAGTAGCACCCGCGGCAGAAAACCTGCCGCGGGTAGAAGAAATTAAACTCATAGAAGTAATAGCCGAGCGCCAGGAATACGACCAAAAGCAGCAGGTGATTACAGCAACAGGAAACGTGGTAATGCGATTTGACAAAGGAGTACTAAGAGCAGATCGTCTGCGAGTAAACTTAGCAGAGCGTCTGGCAATAGCAGAAGGACAAGTGATACTCGAAAGAGGGGAACAGGTATTAAGAGGGGAAAGATTTGAATATTATTTCGTTCAGGATCGGGGAGTAATTAAAAATGCCAGTGGAGAAGTATATCAACCAACCATCAGTAGAGATGTGAACCCCAGTTTGCCAACAGATACAGGAACAGATACCATCCCAGAACAACCATTAAGCGATCGCCTCAACCGAGAACAACCCTTACAGCGAGTCACCACCGCCGCAGGTTATCGATTTGTAGTAGGGAGTATTCGGGATTTAAACTTAATCCAACAACAAGGAGGGGTACCAAGCACCCAGTCAGGGGGGAGAATTAACCGTTTCCGCTTTCAAGCAGAAAGAATACAATTTGAAGGAGACGGTTGGGAAGCAATTAATGTGAGACTCACTAACGACCCCTTCTCACCTCCAGAATTAGAAGTTAGGGCCTCTACGGCTACCTTAAGAAATATATCTCCCCTTGTAGATGAACTAATCACAACTAATTCTAGATTAGTTTTCGATCAAACATTGTCCTTACCCCTATTGCAAGACAAACTGGTATTTGACAATCGCCCGCGCCGACCAGGTTTATTTTCCATCGGGTTTGATGGAGAAGAAAGGGGTGGTTTATTTATCGAGCGGGGTTTTAATATTGTGGATACAGATAAGGTAATTTTTAATCTAACACCTCAATATTTTCTCCAGAAAGCATTCTTTGGCGATGGTTTTAGCAGTACTGATGGTGATGAGAGCAATCAAGATGATGATTGTGATGGAGGAGTTTTCAACCCTTGTGTTTTTGGGGTAAAAACTGAAGCAGCGGTAAATTTAGGTACAAGAACTTCCTTATTCGGAACAACGCAACTCACCAGTTTAAATTTGGAGAACATCGAAAACAGACTGCGGAGCAAAGTACAATTGCAGCAAAAAGTGGGAGATCTCAATCGCCCCCATACTGTCAACTTAGAATATAATTATCGGGAACGTCTCTTCAATGGTTCACTGGGTTTTCAGACAGTCCACAGCAGTTTTGGGGCTATTGTAACCTCCCCAATTATTCCCCTCGGAGAGACAGGAATTAACATAAGTTATCAAGCATCGATGCAAAATATCGAGGCAGTTACAGATAGAGAAGATTTACTTAGTTCTAATCGAGACAATGATCGGGTCAACTTAAGTCGCTATCAAGGAGCAGTTTCCCTCAGAAGAGAATTTCCCCTGTGGCGAGGTGAAGCTTTACCAGCTACAGCAGAAGCAGGATTGCGCTACACATCAACCCCAGTGTTACCCTATTTGCAATTTACCACAGGTATCACTGGGGTTGCCAGTGGTTATAGTAATGGCGATACTCAAAATTCTCTGAGTGCAAGTATTGGACTTCAGGGTCAATTAGGTCATTTTTCTCGCTCCTATTTTGACTATACTGGTTTTAATGTGACTTTTAGTCAAGGAATACTTGGAGGTGAATCTCCTTTTAAATTTGACCGTTTTGTGGATGAGCAAACCTTGTCATTGGGAATTACGCAACAAATATATGGCCCTGTTCGTGCAGGTTTGCAAACTGCTTTTAATTTAGACCGAGATCGGGAAATTAGTACTGATTATTTTCTGGAGTTTAGTCGCCGAACTTATAATATCATTTTGCGTTATAATCCAGTATTACAAATAGGTTCCCTCAATTTGCGCATTAGTGATTTTAATTGGAATGGGAATACAGAACCCTTTGAAGGGAGTGGGATCAACCCCGTTATTCAGGGGGTAACTCGTTAATAGTTAAACCATTCATTAAAATATCAATCTAACAAAGGCAATATAAACAGCACTTAAAATTAAAAGTGTACTAAATTTCCCTTTCTCCGCTTTACATTTGATGTATATATTGCTTTGATAAATATAAATAAAATTTGTTGCTGAATTGAGGCATGAATTATATTATTACAAAACCTACTAACCCAACTAAAACCCTCTCCCCACTCCCTACTCCCTACTCCCTACTTTAATATTTTATACTTTAATTCAGCAACGCCATATTTCTTAGTGCCTATGGTCTATTATTTGCGCTTTAGTTTGCGCCAAATAGTAACAAGTAATTCTTCTAACCAAAGAATAGCGCGATCGAGCCATTGGAGGATTCTTTCTAAAGGATGTTGGACATAACCCACTGATTTGGCTTCAGTTTCAACAAAATCTTCGGTTAAATTTTGGGGAGGTTTTTGAGTAGGCAAATTACTGGAATTTTCAACAGGTGCGTGGGTGTTTTGTAAAGCTTGAGATTGAACTTTAGTTAAATTCCTCTGAAAAAGTTGCTGTTTTCTCAGAGTTTTAGGAGTTTTCCTTCCTTGAGGTAAAATAGCAACAGATGGGGGTAAATTAACAACCTGATTTGCTGCTACAGGTATTTCCTGACCATACAAATCTTCCCAAGATAACCAGGGATCTTCTAATGTATCTGGAGGAAGTTGTAAATTAGTGGGATTATTTTCTGGGAAAAAATGATTTTCTGTCTCTGGTAAATTTCCTTGATTTTTCCCAAAAAAATAGGCGATCGCCGCTTGAATTAAGACTTTAATTTCAAAAGGATCGGGTTGTGTAGTTGGTTGAGCGGTATTTGAATGACTACCCCGAATCACAGGATTTTTTGGCACCAGTAAAACTAAACTATTTCCCAGTCTCTCCATGAAAATTCTAATTCTGTTAATTGGTTGATTGCTACTGGGTAGTCTATCCCCTTCTATTCCCCTTGAAACAGGGAGAAAAGAATTGTTTTGTGTCAGGGAAATTTGTTGCACCTCCTTACTGCCGAGTTGCCCTTGTCGCTTATTTTTCTGAAAAAAGTAATCAACAGCAGCTTTAATGAGGGCTTGAAGATAACTGGCAGTTTTCCCTGGAGATAGTTGTTGCACCTCCAAATCAGCAACAGTATGATCTAGAGTAGCCAAAAAACCATTTGCAGGTAATGGGGGATGAATGGGAGCAGGAAGAAAACAAGGAGAAGAGACGACAAGATGAGACTCCCCAAACAGATCAATAGCGATCGCCACCGAACCTCTTTGCATCCAGCTCATTACCTGCCAGAATAACTGTACAGGTCCAAAAAGATGGGGGTTATTTGTAGTAATTCTCGGTAAACGTCGTACAGATGTCTGATTTAAACGCTGCTCGCGGCAGAAATTAGCTATTTCCCAACTCATCCGCTGTTGTAGTTTTTGTTGCTGCTCTTGAGTTAGAACAGGCAATATTTGGTTTTCTGTGGTAACAAGGACTAATCCGCGTGTTTCCAACAGAGTAGCTACCCCATGAATAATCAATTTCCCCCCTGGTGACTCTGGGAGAAGAGGCTGATTTTTTTCCGCACATAACCAAGGCTTGACCGTCTGTAACACAGCTTGAAGCGGCTTGTCTGGTTGTTCTAACCCTGTTTCACTAGGTAATTGTGCTTGTATTTGTTCAATCCGTTGTCCTAATTGGCGCCCAACCAAGCGTCCTATCTGCACCAGGAGATAAACTGGGTACAGCATAATTTGCACGCCCCACGCTCCGAGAGATTTTAACTGGCGCACTGTTTTCCCCAAACGGTCTAGAGAACGGATATACTGACGATTGATAAAATTGAATACTCTGCTTTTGTAAGGGCCATTAGGGACTGAAGACATACAAGAACTCCAGAAAAGGAACTCATAACCTGATGATAACTGATAACAGAACAATGGACAATGAAAACTGAACACTGATAATTTATGACAATCAAGAGATTATTTTTAATTTTACTCACCATTCTTTCCCTAGCTGGAGTAGGACTATCTTTGATAGATAGCCTAAATCAACCACAGGTTCAAAGTCGTTTAGAACTTTATCAAAGTAACTTAATCCTTAATGCTTCAGAATTTGAATCTGCTCAAATTGAGGCCAGCCGAAATGCTTTGCTGGGGAAAAACCCTGATGTCACCGCCAAAAAACAGTATCAAGCCGCCCGTGAGCAAGCTAATACTAACCTGAATAAATTAAAGACAGAACTTCAAGCTGCAAATACAGATGTAGAATTGGGGGAGAAATGGCAAAAGGCGATCGCAGGTATTGCTACTGAACAAAAATTCATTAATGACCTAGACTTAAAACTAGGAATAATTGAAGCAAATCAAGGAGAAATCGACCAAGCTCTTCACATCTGGAATGAATTAATAATCAGACTAGAGGCAGAAAAACAAGAAAGGGAAATTTTCACCACCGCCAAAGTTTTAAAAGGTTTATGGAGTCAACCACCGCAGATTTTACCTCATGCAGAGTCTGCAATCAAAACTAACTTACAAGGCTGGTTTCAATACAGTGCCTTAAAACAAGTCTATCAATTAGAAGAGCGTCAAGATGATTTATTAAATCTCCAAGCAGAAGAACAAAAAAAAGCAACTTCAGCAATTTGGAAATTAACTCTCATTGGTGTTATCCCATTTTTTGGGGGAATAATCGGCATTTGCTTGTTACTTTTTTTCCTAACTCAATTATTCTTTGGAAAAGAGAAAGCCCTACTAGCTACTGATAACAATATTCCCTGGGAAGTCCCCTGGGATGGGGAAATTGTCTGGCAGGTTCTCATTGTTGGGTTTTTCTTCCTCAGTCAAATATTACTGCCATTTTTATTTGGCATATCGGGTTTTAATCCCACAGGATTGAGTTTGCGTCTTCAAGCATTTTATGTATTAGTTAGCTACCTACTTATGGCAGGTGGTGGATTATTAGTCCTCTACTTTTCCATCAAATCATTTTTTCCTCTTCCCCCAGACTGGTTTCAATTTAAATGGAGAAGTAATTGGATTTTCTGGGGAGTTGGCGGCTATTTTGTTGCCCTACCTTTAGTGGTAATTGTTTCCTTAATTAATCAACAAATATGGCAGGGACAGGGTGGCAGTAATCCCCTACTGATGCTAGCTTTGCAAGCTCAAGACCAGGTAGTATTAGGAATATTTTTCTTTACTGCTTCGGTGGCAGCACCTATATTTGAAGAAACTATTTTCCGCGGCTTTTTGTTACCTTCTCTCACTCGTTATTTTCCAGTTTGGGGCGCAATTCTTGCTAGTAGTTTAGTGTTTTCTTTTGCACACCTCAGCTTTTCAGAAGTTCTCCCTTTAACCACATTAGGCTTTGTTTTGGGATTTGTTTATAGCCGTTCCCGTAATCTTCTTGCCTCTATTTTGCTCCATAGTTTATGGAATAGCGGCACATTATTAAGTCTTTTTGTCTTAGGTAGTGGTTGAGGGTTGAGGGTTGATAGATAACTGATTAATTCTCATTGTTTTTGCCTACTGGGTACTGTAAAATCATAAAAAGCTGGAACTTTTCTCAGACAACCAGCATCAATTATGAGCAAAACTTATTAATTGCATCAAAGGAGCCAAGATGAATTGGAAAATTGCCCTTAGAATGACAGCTACAATTTTATCCGCAGCGGCTTTATTTGCAGCCGTACCACTCAAAAAAGCTACAGCCTTTAGTGTCTGTGGTCTTCAAGGAGAAGAAGCTTATTTTAAAACTGATAGCTATCTAATTACTATTTGCTTGGGGGAAGCTAGTTACCAAATGATTATCACCTATCACGATGGTACAGGCTATCAACGCATTCCAGCCCAGCGTGAAGGAGCATTGTTTCGTGGTTCTGACTCCCAACACAATTATATTATCGATTCTAACACGTTCGTCATCGGCACCGATGGCGAACCTCCCATTCGCGAGCGAGTCATTAAATCTCAAAATTAGTAGCAGTACATCCAATTACCTGAAAACAAAAAATCCCCAACCTCTACTGGTTGGGGGTAATTTATTTAACATATTTGAAATGAAAACTGCACCAATGCCTGATTAAACCAGCCATTCTTCCAAAGCTTCTTCCTTCGTATTGGTACGGCGTGAAGGAGTTTCACGGTTAAACTTCATGTGAATGGAGCGGGTTTGCTCTCCATCAGCAGCAACAGCCATAATGGGGTAATCAATTAACCCATCTTGGAAAGACATCTGGAAGCGGAAAGTACCATCAGGATTGAGTTTAATGGGACGGCCGCCAATAGTAACAGTAGCATCAGGTTCAGTTGCTCCGTAAACAATTAACTCAGCATCCGCAACCAACCAGAATTTGCGAGGACGAATAGGAGGCACGGAACCTGAGAAACCTGCCCCAGACATGGTAAGACCCACACCAGACATAGTCAAGCCGATACCAGACATGGTGGGAACAGGTACAGTGGGAGCAGTCACAGTGGGAACAGCCCACATTCCAACTCCAGAAGGGAATACATAGGAACTGATGGCCTGTTGGGGAACCATTGAGCCAGGAACGTGCTGCATTGACCCAAACAGAGAACCAGCAACCCGTTGAGCTTCAGCAGATTGAGCCATGCCAAAGATTTCGTCGTAGATGGGGTTTCCTTGTTGATGAGCAGCCAGAGCCACTTTCTTGCTCGGGGGAACCAACTCGTAAATTGTCTTACCGAAAATATCTTCTTCCCAACTAACATTGACGAACACATCTTCAATCCAGTCACTGGGATAGACAGGAGGAACACGCACGGGAATAGAACGAGCTAGTACTAGCCAACGACCATCAACACAACGATATCCGATATCTACCACATAATCGCGATCGCTCACTGGGATGGGCAAATACCATTCCCTTGCTAGTTCATCAGCCAGATATTCCTGAACATTGTGGGGACTTTCGTAATCTAAGCTTACATCAGTTACATCATAAATGCGCAATGCCAATTGTTGTCCACCTTGACGACGCAGCTCTTCTTTATGGGTGTTGGGAATATCCCAGTAGGCGTAGGCCCATTGTGGATCACGAGGCATCAAGACAATTCTGCTATCTCCATAGCCTCCTGGCAAATCTCCAAGCCCTTCATCTACATCTGCTAACGGGCCGCCTGTAAGATCTTCTTGACCGACTTCAAATTTTGATGCTTCCACTTTTTGCTCCTCCTTAATACTAGACGGAATACCAGACAGTTTTTCTTGTTCTACTTTTTGGATTTCAGCCAGTAATTGCGATTTCCGCATTCGGCTATAACGAGAGATGTTGTAAGCGCTAGCAACTTTTCTTAGTTGCCGCAGAGTCATCTCTTCTAGAAATGGGCGTTCTTTTGCCATGAGTTAAACTCTCCGATAATTTCTACGGCAAATCAATGGTTTCTCGCAAAACTGCGAACAATTGTTAATAGTTGATGGTTGATTGTTCATCGTTCATGGAAGACTATCAACTATCAACTATCAACTATCATTGCCTTGTTACTTAACTTTCATATTGTTTTATGTTGGTGCTGGTAGGTTTTCCACCCCTGGCAGGAACCGAAATCTGGTTGTCCGCAAGTACTATTTTTGTTTCAAGAATCTTCCAGCCATCCTTTACACCAAGTTGCCTCAAAAAAGGCTTTCTCTATGTAATTTCTTTGGGATCACTGGGATCGATTTCTTTACTTTATTTAACAAAACTTTTTGGCAGCTCGTCAAGGGTTAAACCCAACTATTTTGCGGGTTTTAACGAATTTATGCGGTTTTCGGGGATCATTATGTCAAGAAATCATAACATTTGCTTCCCATCAGGGATCGAATTTACTTGGGGGGGGTTAGAGTAAAGAAAGAGATGGTTAAGACAATGGACAATGGGTTTAAATGAGATTGTTTCCGAGAGCAAAAAAGGGATCCTTTTGACTCTTAACTTGTGGGTTTAAACCTGGGGGGTTGTTTGAACGGTTAAAATTAAGGGGTTTAAAACAGTACCTACATTTTTTATTGTTTTTACTGGTCTTTGCTTATTTCATAAGCTAGAATAGACAAATAAGCAAAAAAACAAGAAATGAGCCAAAAAATACCTATATCCGAAGCATCTAAAATATTGGGAGTAGCTCAATCCACTTTAAGAAGGTGGGAAGATGAAGGCAAAATAACCCCTACCCGTACTGCTAATGGTCATCGTCGGTATGACCTGAGTGAACTTTTGAATGTTAAAAAAGAAGGGACTCTTACGATTGGTTATGCTAGAGTTTCATCTTCTGACCAAAAAGAAGACTTAAAACGTCAATGCGAAGTGTTAGAGCTTTTTTGTGCTAATAACGGTTGGCAGTTTAAAATAATTCAAGATTTTGGTAGTGGATTAAACTATCAGAAAAAAGGTTTAAAACAGCTAATAAAATTAATCTGTAGTCAAGAAATTGAACGATTAGTTATTACTCATAAGGATAGATTACTAAGGTTTGGCAGTGAGTTAATATTTTCTCTCTGTGAAGAGTTTGGAGTTGAGATTGTGTTAATAAATCAAACTAATAATTCAACTTATGAGGAAGATTTAACTAATGACGTATTAGAAATTATCACGGTTTTTTCTGCTAGGTTATACGGTTCTCGGAGTCAGAAAAATAGAAAGATTATTGAGGAATTAAAAGATGTCTCTAGCAAGCTTTAAAACCAGTTTAAGACTCAATAACAAACAAAAAACATTAGCTCTAAAACACGCAGGGACGGCACGTCATGCTTATAATTGGGGATTGAATATTTGTAATGAAGCAATGGCAAATAAACAAAAAATTCCTACCTCTGTTGACCTGCATAAAAAATTAGTTAAAGAAGTTAAATCAGTTCATAAATGGTACTATGAGGTATCAAAATGCGCTCCTCAAGAGGCATTGAGAAACTTAGATAAAGCTTTTAAAAACTGGTTAAAACATAAGCATTGTCAAACCTAAATTTAAAAAGAAAGGAGTTAAAGATAGTTTTTACTTAGAAGGGAATATTAGGATTAGTGGTGCTCGCATTAAAATCCCTATTTTGGGTTGGGTAAAAGCAGATGAGATTTTACCAACAGCTACTCCTAAAAACCTTACTATTTCAAGACGTGCTGATAGGTGGTTTATCTCTTTTAAATCTGAATTAAATCACTTAAAAACAGAAAAGAAAAGAGAAAAAATCGGAGTTGATTTAGGTATTAATTCCTTAGCTACCTGTAGCGATGGTTCAGTATTTCCTAATCAAAAAGCTTATAGAAAAAACCAAAGAAAGTTGGCTAGACTGCAACGTAATTTAAGCCAAAAAGTTAAAAGTAGTAAAAACAGAGAAAAAGCTAAACTTAAACTAGCGAAATTACACAAAAGAATAGCAGATATAAGAAAAGACGCTACCAATAAATTAACCACCTTTTTAGCCAAAAACCACGACGAGGTTCTTATTGAAGACTTAAAAATATCTGGTATGCTTAAAAACCATCGGTTAGCTAGTGCGATTGCAGATTGTGGATTTTATGAGTTCAAAAGACAACTTACTTATAAGTGCGAGTGGTATGGTAGCACGTTAACCATTGCGGATCGCTTTTATCCGAGTAGCCAACTTGGCTCATGCTGCAATCATAGGCAAAAAATGCCATTAAAAGAACGGGTTTACAAATGTGGCAATTGTGGAGTTTCTTGAGATAGAGATTTAAATGCCGCAATAAATCTCGAAAAATGGTCTAGTAATATCGAGTATCCCAAAACTACCCCAAGCTCTGGGGAAAGTCAAGCGTGTGGAGAATGGACGACCCCGTAATGGTCATCTGATCGGCATTCTGTGAAGCATGAAGGCAGTTTCAAACCTACTCAGTTAACTTTGTTTGATTTGAGTAAGTTTGAGTAAGTCTGTTAGAGCGGCAAACAATCCTACAATAAATTAGCAACTATTCTATAAATTTCAGAACCATTAACCATGTTTGATGCTCTCGCTGAACGTTTAGAAGAATCCTGGAAAAAACTCCGTGGTCAAGATAAGATTTCTAAAACCAATATCCAAGATGCCCTCAAAGATGTGCGTCGCGCCCTCTTAGAAGCAGATGTCAATCTTGAAGTGGTTAAAAATTTTATTGCTGATGTTGAAACCGCAGCCCAAGGAGCTGAAGTTATCTCCCGAGTCAACCCAGGGCAACAATTTATCAAAATTGTCTATGACGAGTTAGTTAAGGTAATGGGGGAAAGTAATGTCCCCCTGGCCAAAGCTGACAAGCCTCCTACCGTAATTCTCATGGCAGGATTGCAGGGTACAGGGAAAACCACTGCAACAGCAAAACTAGCTCTGTATTTGAAAAAGCAAGAGCGTAGTTGTTTGTTAGTCGCAACCGACGTTTACCGACCTGCGGCAATTGACCAGCTTGTTACTTTAGGCAAACAGATTGATGTCCCAGTCTTTGCAATGGGCAGTGATACAGATCCAGTAGAAATTGCTCGAGTTGGTTTGGCCCGGGCTAAAGAAACAGGAGTTGATACCGTAATTATTGACACTGCTGGACGCTTGCAAATTGACCCTGAAATGATGGGGGAATTAGCCCGCATTAAACAAACTGTCAAACCCCACGACACTTTATTAGTTGTGGATGCTATGACTGGTCAAGAAGCTGCAAACCTAACTCGCACTTTTTCTGAGCAAATTGGTATCACTGGGGCAATTCTGACAAAATTGGATGGGGATACTAGGGGTGGTGCAGCTCTATCCGTGCGCCAGGTTTCTGGTAAACCGATTAAATTTGTGGGGGTTGGGGAAAAAGTAGAGGCGCTGCAGCCATTTTATCCCGAGCGCATGGCATCTCGTATTCTCAATATGGGGGATATCCTCACCCTGGTGGAAAAAGCTCAGGAGGAAATTGAGCTGGCTGATGTGGAGCAAATGCAGTCCAAAATAATGGCAGCGAAGTTTGACTTTAATGACTTCCTGAAGCAAATGCGACTGCTTAAAAATATGGGATCTTTGGCTGGGATTATGAAGTTAATTCCTGGCATGAATAAACTTGGTGGGGATGTGCTTGAAAAAGGGGAAACTCAGCTCAAAATTACTGAAGCCATGATCAATTCTATGACCAAGGAAGAACGGGCTAACCCAGAATTACTTGCGAGTTCGCCCAATCGTCGTCGCCGAGTTGCTCAAGGTTCTGGTCATCAGGAACGGGATATTTCTAAGTTGGTGAGTGATTTTACCAGAATGCGCTCGATGATGCAGCAAATGAGTACTGGTGGCCCTGCTATGGGTATGGGGGGAATGCCTGGTATGGGGGGAATGTTTGGTGCTATGGGTGGTCAGCGTCCTGGTTTTCGGGGTTCTGCTGGTGGTAAGCAGAAAAAGAATAAACCGAAAAAGAAAAAGAAAGGTTTTGGTTAATAGTTGATGGTTGATTGTTAATCGTTCATGTTCAACTATCAACTATCAACTATCAACCATCAACGATTATGATATAATGTTTAATTGCCTTAATCTAATTTACTTAATTTAGCTTACAAGGAGCATTCTCATTCAAAATGGTCAAACTACGTTTAAAAAGATACGGAAAGAAACGGGAAGTAAGCTACAGAATTGTAGCTATAAACAGTGCAAGTCGTCGGGATGGTCGTCCTCTCGAAGAACTGGGTTTCTATAATCCGAGAACAGATGAAACTCGGTTAAATGTCCCCGCTATTGTTAAGCGACTCCAACAGGGAGCTCAACCCACCGAGACGGTAAGTAACATTTTCAAAAAAGCCAAAGTGTTTGAACAAGTAAATGCCTAACACCACCCCCCCGAGTCCTGACTATTCTGGACTAATGCAATTTCTCGTACAACCTCTTTTAGACTCTCCCGCAGCCCTTAGTATTGACTGCGAACAATTCAATAATAACCAGCGGGTATGGATTCGTTTGGCTTTTGAACCATCAGATAAGGGACGAGTTTTTGGCCGCTCTGGTCGCAATATTCAGGCAATTAGGACTGTACTGACTACTGCGGCTACTGCCGCAGGTCAATCTCTCTATTTGGATATTTATGACAAGGATAAAAAGTCTGATCCTAGTCAAGTAAGTGATTATCCTGAAAAAGAGGAGAGACATAAGGTGAGCTCTCGTCGTTCCGATATCCCTAAACCTTCTGTAAAATCACGTTATCAGTGATATTCAAGTAGAATCACTTAAGTGTCATTATCACTTAAGTGATAAGTTGGGTTGGAGGTGATCAGGCTAGGGAACATGATCTAGGGTTTCCCAGATGGTTTGCAGGAGGGGAGCAAGTCCTGTGCGCGTAACTGCTGAAATGGGAAAAATGGGACATGGGGTAAGTTGGGTGAGTTGGGAACAAGCTTTTTCTAGATTTTCTGGTTCTACTGCGTCGATTTTGTTGAGCCCAATGATTTGGGGGCGATCGCTTAACCCTCTCCCATAAGCTGCTAATTCTTTTTGAATGGTCTGATAGTTAGTGAGGGGGTCATCTGCCGTCATGTCAATTAAATGTAGCAATACACGTGTACGCTCAATATGGCGCAGAAAATCATGTCCTAGTCCTACTCCTGCATGGGCTCCTTCAATTAATCCTGGTATATCGGCAAAGACTGTACCGTCTCCTGTTGGTCTGGCAACTACTCCCAGGTTAGGGATTAAAGTGGTAAAGGGATAGTCGGCTATTTTGGGACGGGCCGAAGATAAAGCAGCAATTAGAGTTGATTTTCCTGCGTTGGGTAGCCCGATAATTCCTACTGCGGCAATTAATTTTAATTCTAAGCGCAAGCTTCTATGTTCTCCAGGTAATCCAGGGAGGGCATATTCTGGGGCGCGGTTTTGGTTACTTAAGAAATGTTTATTTCCCAATCCTCCTTTTCCCCCTGCGGCAACAATTAGGGTTTGTCCTGGGGTAACTAAGTCGCCAATAATTTCGTTCTTGTCACCATCATAAATCATTGTACCACAGGGAACTAGGATCAGGCGATCGCTTCCTGCGGCTCCTGTACGGTTATTCGGGCCACCTCTTTTCCCATCATCTGCTTTAAACTCGCGAGCGTATCTGAAATCTAAGAGAGTTTGCAAATTTTCTGCTGCTACTAAAATGACTGACCCTCCACGTCCGCCATTTCCTCCTGCTGGCCCCCCTGCTGGTACATACTTTTCTCGGCGAAATGCTACAATCCCATCCCCTCCTGTGCCTCCTTCTACTTCGATTTCTGCTAAATCAATAAACTGCATTTTTTTTCTCTTGGGTAATTTAGTTGGTTTTTATACCAACTACTAGATTATTTGTTAGATATAAGGAGAGACATCTTCGCCGCATTCATCGGCTAAATAGGACAAAGAACGGAAACGCAAACCTACTAATTGTTCATAAAGGGGATTTAGCTTGCACATGGGGGGAATATGGACTATTTTGTGGCCAAATAATTTAATGTCTCGCTCAAATGGACATTGGGGGGGAATAGTTTTACAGATAAATCTGGCTACTCTAGGGTCGTGAATGTCCATGCCGTCCAACCAGTCTTTGATTGGGTGTAAAATATCTGGGTGGGTTTCGTGGACTGGTGGTTTTTCCTCAAGAGCTGCTTTTTCTTGGTGAGGTTGTTCGAGGTCACAAAGAGTACTTTCTAAAGCTTTAAGAGCTTCTATCTCTAAACCGAGGGCATGATGGAAATCATGGACTACTTTGGCTTCTGCTGCTGAATAGATTCCATTAGCCAGAGCCATCATTACTGCTGTTCTCAAGAAGTTTTCTTTGTTGTTTTTGTCTTCCCCCAAAGCACTGGCTAACTCTTCTGGGGAGATGGGGTCTAAATTGCCTAAATTTGTTAGGGGTGCTAGTTCATCCTGAGTGAGTGCGGCAATTAATTCTTTTTCCTCAGGATCAAAGTGTCCGTCAGCCCAGGCAATTGTCAGTAACCCCCGCAGCCACGCGGATACTTGCTCTTGACTTAAATGATTTTTAGTTACTGTTGTCATAGAATTTTTACTCTACTCGGCTTTGACTTCATTTTACCAGGTTTAGGGGCTTTTCTCTCAACTAAGAGGGAGTGGGGAGATGGTTTTAGTAATTCATTACTCAAAGGTCGCAACGCCGACAAAATTATTTAGCCCAGAACCTGAGTCCTGGGCTTGTGTGTTAAGTAGGTAGGCAAAATTATTTATCCAATTTCTTACGGGGCGGGTTTAGGGATAACCTATGTTGCACAACAAAAATTGATTGTTCAAAACCCGCCCTCACCCATGTAATTAATTTTGTCTAATTACTTATACAATGTTTAAGTAGCCATTGCTTAGAGAATGGTAAAGTCAGCAGCAGAAATTAGTGAGTCTGTGGCACTATTACTACTATTACTGGCGAGGGGGTTGCCAGT
>JADQBC010000041.1 GCA_016903655.1 Gomphosphaeria aponina SAG 52.96 = DSM 107014 | reverse complement strand
TTTTACTTACCTTAAGTGGTCGCGCAAAATTAATTACCGCAGGTTCGGGCGGGTTTTGATTTAAAGATAACGTTGCTCACAAAGATCAAGGCTAAACCCGCCCCTACAGAAATTGTGTAAATAATTTTGCTTATCTACTTATTGGTTTTGGAAGTTGATTAATGTTTCTTAAATTTATGAAAACCCCTAAGACTAACCAGCTAATTATCCCCAAAAAGTTACCTTTTTTAGAAGCAATTTGTTGGCAAACTGAGGATGTTTATCATTTTACCCCTGAAGAAATGTTAAGTCGCTATGAACGCGGTTGGCAATATACTCATATTTTTCAGAATCTTGAGGCAGAAGAACTTAATTTCCTCAAAGAAATTGCCCAAATTTATCATTCTTGGTTAGCTCCAATTATTACTATGAATTTTAAATTTGATTTCCATCACAAAATTCTGACTATTCTTGAGAGTTTAAATGGGGACTTACTCAGAGAATCTTTTGCTTATTTTGGGGGAGGAACTCTCATTGCTCTTGATTATGGTGAATATCGCCAAAGTAAAGATATTGATTTCTTATGTCCAGTTGCTTTATCTGGTTATAAAAACTTGCGTAGCATTATATTTGATCGGGGTTATGAGGGATTGTTTCGCAATTTGAATGATTTTAAAATTCAACGCGCAACTACTGACCAATATGGTATCCGTATGGCGATTAATGTGGCAGGAATAGTGATTAAAACAGAGATTATTGCAGAAGAGCGTTTTCCACTTGATTCTCCTCGATATCCTCACTGGTCACCTGTCCCTTGTTTAAGTCATAATGACTGTTTTACTGCTAAACTTTTGGCAAATTCAGACCGTTATCTTGATGATAGTGTTACCTCAAGAGATTTGATTGATTTAGCTATTCTTAGATTACATTCTTCTCTTCCTCAACTAGCTATTGAAAAAGCAGAACAAGCTTATGAAGTTATTCGTCCTCTAGCTGCAGCTATTAAACGTTTTCAATCTAGACCTGATTATCGGCAAAAATGCTATGCTAGTTTGCAAATTGATAACTCTCAAATACCTATAATTATTGATGGTATTGATTTGTTAGCTAATGATTTAGATTTAGCTAGTACTGAGAGAACTTTTCTTGAGCAACTTTTTTAGTCATTGGTCATTTTTTGTATTCAAAAGTAATAATTAGTAGCTAATGACTAATGACTAATGACAAAATAGAAGGAAAAGGGATTTCATCACCATATTCCCATGCAGTTTCTAACCAGGCTTTTTTAGCATCTAATATATTTTTCATCGCTTCTTCTAGCGTATCTCCTTCAGAAATACAACCTGGTAAATCTTGAATAATCACTGTATAGCCTCCCTCTGTTTCTGGATAAAAGGTAATGGGATAATTGAGCTTTAAATAGTCTTGTAATGTAGATATTTTTGATTTAATTTTCATTTTTCCATTCCTCTAATTTAAGTAATGAAACTATTTGTTTAAGATAAATTCTTTTAACCATTTTTCCGCCTTTTTTGGGTACAGTTATTTTTAGTCCTTCATCATTCCGCAAGGTGTGATGACTACCTTTTGAAGACACTTTTTGAAAACCAAACTTAGTTAAAACATAATAGACATCATCATAATTAAGTTCAGGAGGATCTCTGAGAAATTTCTCAATTAATTTTGCTAATTTACCCATAGTTATTACTAGAAATTTGGCAAAACTCAAAGTAAAATATAGCGTTGACTTCTATCCTAATCTGAGTTATAATCTAATTATTTTTTGTTTAGACAAGAGGCTTTTTGTTCTTCAAAGAGGTTACGAACCAAGGGATTAATAAAACTTAGATAGTCATCAATTTCTTCATAACTATCTAATTCTTGTTCTTCATCTGAATTAAGTGGAGATACTTGTTGTTTTTGCAGTAAAGTTTCAATGCGAGTTTGAATAATGCTAGAAGCGCGAAAAATAGGCACTCCGTCTTCTAACTCTATACTCACAGCACCTTCTCTGGGGAGAGTTGGCGGTAAACTCATTAATTTTGGCAGTAGTTGTGTTGTAATCTTAAAAATACTTATTCAATAAATCGCTTCTAAAGACAAAAAGAGGCGATCGCCCCAAAATACTCCTCTCTCCCTACAAACAACAAATCATTATGACCAGCATCGGGAATTATTACAATTTTTTTCTCCTCAGCACCACAAAAATTATAGAGTTTTCTCCCCTGGGAAAGGGGAGTTATCAAGTCTTCTTCCCCATGAATAATCAATGTTTTGGTTTTTATTTCCCTTATTTTCCGCCCATTTCCAATCCCATCGAGGGTTTCATCAACACCCGTAACTTGCAACCCCAAACGTGCGAGGAGGGGGAAAGTCTCAGCAAAACCACTCTCAATAATTAGCCCAGCTAATTGCTCTCCAACGTGGAAAGCGATTTCTATGGCCGCTGCACTACCCAAACTACGCCCCATTACATATACTTGCCCTGGAGAAAGTCCCCATGAAGCAAATATTCCCCCCAAAGCATGAAAAATGGTAACAGCGTCTTGCAGCGTATTACTTGTGGTGGGGCTACCATCACTATTACCATAACCCCGATAGTCCATCACCAGCAAAGTTAGACCTAACTGGCTGAAAAATGGAGCGATATAATCATACTCAGCAGCAATTTCCCCATTCCCGTGAAAAAATAGCATAGCTGGAGCTGTAGGTGTATTAGCTGGGTACAACCTGCCCCCTACTTTTATCCCCCCTTCCACTTCCACATTAATATTGTGGACTCCTGCAGGCGGAATGCTATTATCGTGGCGGGGATGAAATAAAAACCGCAATACTTCTGGTTGATCGAGAATAGAATTATTCATAATTATGTCTGTAATAAACTCCGCATTGCCAATTAGTTTACCAGTTGCCGAGGAATTGTTAATTACTTATGGCTTTCCTCTGTATGTTTATCAGGGGGAAATTTTACGCCATAGTATCGCCCAAATTAGCTTATCTATTCCTTATTCTAGCACAAAGTTTCATTTTGCCACTGTAACTAATGGAAATATTCAGCTTTTACGCATATTTTTGGCTGCAGGTTGGGGACTCCATGCTAATAGTCCAGGGGATATTTATTTGGGTTTAAAAGCTGGTTTTGCTCCTGGGGAAATTGTCTATAGTGGGAGTAACCTTAACTGGGAAGAAATGCAGCAATTACTCCGTTGGGGCATTGGAAAAGTTAACTTTGATAGTTTGGCACAACTTAGTTTATTTTGTCAAATATATCAAGGGGAAAAAGAGGTATTTTCTGGGCCAAAATTAGGGTTAAGGTTAAATTTACCAGAAGTAACTGGGGCGAGTCGCATTGGGGTAGGCCCAGAGGAATTTTCCGAGGCGGTTAAAATTGCTCAGTCAGTGGGTTTAAAAATAACTGGGGTGCATTTTTATCGAGGGACTGGTACTAATGCAACTCAAGCTTTTACTCAGGTTATTGACTCTGTGATTAATGTTTGTCAGTTATTACCACACTGGGAATATTTGGATTTTGGGGGCGGGTTTGGCTATCCTTATCATCATCAGGGAATAGCTTTTGACTGGGAAATTTTTGGGCAAGAGTTGACTGAGAAATTAAATAGGGTTGAGAGGAAAATTGAGTTGATTATTGAACCAGGAAGAGCGGCGATCGCCTCTTGTGGAACTCTCCTAACTCAGGTTGTTTCTGTCAAATGGCAAGGGAATAAACAAATAGTTGGAGTTGATACCACTGTGGCTAATTTATCTGTCCCTTCTGTTCATGGTGGCTACCGAGAAATTGTTACTTGGAAACAGGGGAATTATTATCCCACTGATGTTTGTGGAAATACCACCTATTCCAGGGATTATTTAGGGAAAAATTGTCAATTACCAGCATTAGAAATAGGAGATATTTTGGCAATTTTAGCTGTGGGAGCTTACGGTTATGCCATGTCTTCCCACTTTCTCCACCGTCCTCTTCCTGCAGAGGTTTTATTAGAAAAGAATAACCACCGTTTAATTCGTCAACGGGAAGATTATACTGTTTTGTGGAATAACCAATTATAGGATTAACAAAATGAAATGTATTCAATGCCAGACTGATAATAATCTTAAAGAAAGAACAGAACATGGGGGTTGTTGTAAAAACTGTGGTCATCGGTTTGCTTTTGAACCCACCAGTATGGGGGAATTAAAGTTTACTGACCCATTTTTTGCCAAAATTATCGCCGATATTTCTGTAGAAAATACTCTTTATTTTACCCCAAAGCAATTAGGGTATTTTTTAGATAGAAGGTTAAAATCCCGTTCTTATTTGGTAGGGTTATTATTTTTCTGGATGTTTTTCAATCTTTTAACAACTGCGTTGTTCGGGCAGAGTTTATTTTTAGTTTTCGGGAAGATATCATTCCCAATGGTGGTAATTATAGTAAACATCTTTTTTATTTTTGGGTTGTATCAGGGGAGTAAATCAAATAAACTTTCCCTCAAAGAACGGAGACAGTATGCAAGATTACTACAAATACTAGGGATAATTATTCTTGGGGGAGGAAATTGGCTAAGTATAGCAGTATTTAATTCATTTCCCCTATTCGCAATATGTACTATTTTGGGAATGGTATCTATTTATTTGGGGATAACTAAGTTCATAAATCAAGGAAATATTCCCCAAACTTTATTAGTTGGAAGAAGTGAGGTTGAAGCTTGGTTAAATCGTTGGACAGAAATAAATGGGAATATTAATAAAATATTACCTTCCCCTCGCAGTGAAAATAGAGGCAATGGGGAAATAAATGCTGAGATAACTGCTTATAGTTTTGACAGAGTAGTTGTGACTGATAGTGCGGCGATCGCCCAATTTCTCATCGCCAATAATTTCCACTTTGAAAACAACTGTGCGGTATTAAGCATTACTGGATATCCCGAAAATATTTTTAACACGGTTTTAGAAATGCTAAGGAGGAATCCAGAATTAAAAGTATATGCCATCCATGACGCTAGTCCGCGGGGCGTAGCCCTAGTAAATTATTTACGCACTAACCCTAACTGGTTTAGTGCGAGTACGGCGACCATATATGATTTAGGATTAATACCCCGTCAAGTGATAAAAAACCCCAAACTATTCATGGGCAATTCCCAGGAGTCAGCCCAAGAAGGGAGACGATTAGGGCCAGAAATTCGTAGCTCTTTATCAGCAGAAGAAGTAACATGGTTAGAGTCAGGCAATTTTGTAGAATTAGAATCTTTTAGTCCCCGAAAACTCCTACAAATCATAACTCAAGGAATAGCCTTAAGTCGCTCATCAATTGATAGTGAAGCTGTGACTAACCTCAATTATGATGATGGAGATACTTACTCAAGCGTCGGTATTTTCCTAGTCGATAGTTTTGGTTAAATGAGTCACCATTAATTGCGAAGAGCGAGCTTTAATCTTTCTCTCCAGTTCTCCCTGTATGTATTGTAGGTTTAAAATAAAATACATACCTAAAAAAAAGGAGACAGATGGAAAAGCGATCGCCTTAACTCTCTTTAACGAGAAAATAGACCAATGAGCGATCATTTGTGTTAACCCCCCCTACCCCCCCGCGGGCTCGGGGGGGAGAAATGCTTGGAATGAGGGCTCCCTCCCCTTGCCAAGGGGAGGGTTGGGGTGGGGTTTTTTAGAGTTTCGCAACAGGTCTAATAAAGGTTTAAGCAACTGCAGCAAGTCTTAAGTAGGTAGGCAAAATTATTTATCCAATTTCTGTAGGGGCGGGTTTAGGGATAACCTATGTTGCACAACAAAAATTGATGGTTCAAAACCCGCCCTCACCCATAACAAAGTGTGCAGCATCAACTCATTGCCTCTTCTAACTTGGGTTTTAGTGTTTTTTTTTATATTCTTCTTGAACATCTAGGCAGAAAATATTTTTTAAGTTTATTAAGCTCCTTTTCTAGGGATCTAAATCTTTGGGAACGAGGCATATTTAATCTTTCTTATCTAAATCCTGAAAAAACAAGACGATTATCAATTAATTCAGGAATCTGAAAATCTATTTCTAAAACTTTGCGCAAAGCATCCCCCCAAAGTGCTAATCTTCTGTGAGTATTAGGAATAGTATTTGTGCTACTTTTGACTGACTCTGTAAAATCTGTAGATGAAGAGCAAAGAGTTTTAAATGCTGGTTCAATTTTAACTTTACCTACCTCTTGTACTCTTTCTCCAATGACTGCATCTGAAAAATAAAATAACATGGTATCCAGTAAGGATAAATTTCTTTTTCTTTCATATTTGTTTTTATCATTTAACCAAATTCTTCCAAAATTATCTTTTCCAAAGACTTCGATAGTGAGTTTCACCGCCTCCTCAAATTTTTGCATAGTTTCCTCTATATTATCTTGATCTTTGTCCCACGTTTTATTAAATCTTTTACAGGTTTCATCTAAAAAAGGTTTTAAATTACCTCGATACTCGGGCAACAAATACTGAAAAGCAATGTACTTTAATATTAATTGATTATCACGCATCCTAAAATCTGGTTGCTGAGGAAAAATAGCTTTTAACCCTTGACTTTTAATGGACTGATCATCTATATACTCAGTAAACTTTCCAGGATTTAATGCTTGTCTGAGTTCTTGAGGAGATAGAGGGGTACTTTCAATATTAGACCTCTTGCGAAAGTGATGTTAACCCCCCCTACCCCCCCTTGGTAAGGGGGGGAGAAATGCTTAGAATGTAGGGCTCCCTCCCCTTACCAAGGGGAGGGTTGGGGTGGGGTTTTTTACAGTTTCGCAAGAGGTCTATTTAATCTCAGAAATACTCGATAGAGAAAATCTTCACTGTCCCAATTGCGTATTATTGTTGTCCGAATTGTTTGATTATCTAAAGCATTTAAGTGTTCAAGATGTGAAATTTGAAAATCTTGCCACTTCAATCCATTAAGATCGGATAGCAATTGTAGCTCTCTTAACTTAAAATTATTATTGTCTGATTCACTTTTATTATAAAACTGTAAAATTGTGAGTAAACGCTGCTTACCATCAAGAACTAAATAGTTACCTTTTTTCTTTTCTGCTAAAACTATTCCTGGTATAGGAAGTCCTAAAATCAAAGATTCTATAAAACGACTCTTCCGCTTGATATTCCAAGCATCTCGGCGCTGAAATCTAGGATTTAAGTCGATATTCCCACGAGTCAGTTGATTTAATATAGTTTCCGTTGTCCAATCAGTTCCATAAACAACAATTTCAGAAATCTGTTTAATATTAAATTTAACTACTTCTGGCTCATCTTGTTCATCCTCAAAGCCAAATTCTTCTTCCAACTCTTCATTGTTATATCGTAATTGTGCTAATTGACTCATATCTAATGCTGATAGTCATTTTCATTTTTTATCAGGTATTGTTTTCCCCATTTCCCTCTGAGAAATAGGCTGAGGTGACGGTTAATCTACTTTGTAGCACTTAAGGGATAATGGAAAAGCGATCGCCCTTGAAAAAGCGATGCCCGTAGGGCATGGCCTGCGGCCATCGCCCGCTCATTAATAATGAACCCCAATTCCTATGCGACCTGCCAAACCAGAACTAAAAGGAATCAAAGTAATAAGCATCAAAAACAGAGCCAATAAACCCCAAGCTGCTCTGTGATCATCAACTTCTGTCAATTCATTCAGACTAGGACGCTCCAAATCTCTTTGTAAAAAAAGAATCAAAATTGCCCAATAAAGCGGTATAGAATTAGCTGGATTAATCAAAATCACAATTCCTAAAAGCACCAAAGTTGCAATCGTTGCTCTTTTGGCAATTTTCCTGCCATAAATTGCTTGGACAACTCGCCCTCCATCTAATTGTCCTGCGGGCAGTAAATTCAAAGCAGTAATTACTAATCCCAACCAACCAATAATCATCAAAGGATTAACATCAACTATTGGTTGTTGTAAAGCTTCCCCCAAAATTACCCGCGCAAAAACTCCCACTAAAATTGACCCTTGAAAAAAGCCTGTGGGCAGTTGAAAAGTACTCCCAGGATGGGAAAGAATTAAACCAACAATTAACATCAATAAAGAAACAATTCCCCCTACCGCTGGGCCTGCCAAAGCAATATCAAAAAGTGCGGTACGGTTAGGAAGTAGTGACTCAAATCTGGTAATTGCGCCAAAAGCGCCAATTTGCCAAGTAGGAAGGAAAAAGGGAACACTCAGACGAATATGGTAACGTTGAGCCAAAAAACCATGACCAATTTCATGGGCTACTAAAATTAACCAAAGTCCTAAACTCAAAGGTATAGCTTCTTTATATCTACCCAAATTATTAAACAAATCAAAACCCTGAAGCAAACTTACAGCTTCCAAGCTAGTAGCAATAGTTGCTACAAAAAGAACAAGAGCTAAATTTTTCTGAGCCAGAGTAGTAGTTTCGGGGTCATTGCTACTGGGGAGAACAATAACAACAGGTTTTTCCTCTGGACTTTCCACTAAAAACAGGCGGTATTTTTCCCCTAAAGCTGTTTTTAATTTTCCTGAGAGACGCTCATGGGCTTTTTCAGGATCCGAGCGTAAATTTCCCTTAAAAATTGCCCCCTCTTGATAAGAAATTGTCTCAGTTGCAAAGAAGGTATCAATGCCAAAAATTCCTTGAATTATTTTCAAGTCTTCTTCAGGAATGGGCAGTAAATCTGCTGAGATTTTCCCTTCATTTTCTGCCCGTTTTTCCTGGGAATTTAACTCCTGCTCTTCTTTTATTCTTTGAGCAGCACGTTCTTGAATCATCACATCTTGCCCTGCAGCTCGCAAACGATTTCCCAGGTAGATATAAACCCCTGCTGAAGCAACCAGCAGAAAGATAATCCCCACAATATTGAGGTAAATTCCTGCAGCAAATAAGACAAAAAATAGTAGCCAGGGAATCATGAGAACAACAGACTGTAACCAGGCTAAAATCCCTAGTTTCCCGTAAGATTTTGCTCTATTGTAACCCCAAGCAAGAATTGCTACTGCAATTATCAGTATCACACATACTGCTGTAGTTTCCGATCCATTAAACATTGTGATTATTTTTTAGTTGTGGTTGTTTGGAGGGCAGCACGGAGATTACCTTGATACTTAGCTAAAAGGCGATCGCCTTCTGCTACATCTAGTCCTGTCCAGTGCATCAGCAAAGCCAATTTTACCCGTCTTCCGCTACGTTCTAATAAGTAACCTGCATCATTACGATTTAAACTGGTTAAATCTTGCAGAATACGCAAAGCGCGGTCATGAAGTTTACGGTTAGTGACTGCTACATCTACCATTCTATTCCCATAGACTTTTCCTAACTTCACCATTACCCCAGTAGAAAGGATATTTAATGCCATTTTGGTGGCCGTCCCTGCTTTCAGTCTAGTTGAACCTGCCAGTAATTCAGGGCCTGTTAGCAAGCGAATATCTACATCTGCTGCAATGCTTACTTGTTCTACGGGTACGCAACTAATAGAAATAGTGCTCGCCCCTCTTGCTTTTGCTGCTGCCATTGCACCACGTACAAAAGCCGTCGTCCCCCCTGCACTAATACCCACTACCACATCTAAGTTCGTGAGCGTAAGCGTGGCGATCGCCTCTTCTCCATCTTCTCGCTTATCTTCTAAATCTTCTGAACTGCGTACCAGCGCTCCTGCTCCCCCTGCAATTATTCCCTGTACTTTTTCTGGAGCACTACAAAAAGTCGGCGGACATTCCGCTGCGTCTAAAACCCCTAAACGTCCGCTAGTCCCAGCACCTACATATAACATTCTGCCCCCCTGACGGAGAGCTGCACTTGTCATATCTATTGCCTGTGCCAATGTGACACTCGCCTCGGCGATCGCTGCTATCGTCTTAGCATCTTCCTCATTAAACAGTTTTACCAATTCCAGAGAACTTAACTGGTCTAAATTCTCACTTCTGGGGTTTACCTGCTCTGTGAGTAGATGTCCTCTTACTTCTAGCTCCTCCATTACAATAATCCTTCGAGCCTACGACGCATTGCTTCTAACTCACCATTCGACATTTCTGAGTCTGAAGTTTCCTCTTTCCCTTCTAATTTCCACTCCGTTTCTTCCACATTGGTTTCTGGAGGTACTGCGAGCATTCCCTCCTTAACTACTATCCACTCATAAGCTCCTGTCTCACAAAATTCCTCAATTTCCCTTGAGTCAAACTCTTCCACCGTTGCATTGGAAAAATCTTGAGCTTCGAGCATTAAGGCATAACGGATAGCATCGTCCTCCGACTCAAACATCAATACTTTATTAATATTACCCATTTGAATTGTATGGATTCCTTCGTTTTCCGTTCTGGCATTAAACAGCAATACATAGACACGCATAAGTCTCAGTTTAGCTTTTTTACCCTTCCTAGGATATCTTATCTTGCTATACTCAGAAAATTACCCTATCCACTAACTCGAGTTGATCGACTTCCCAATTTCCGCTCTTCAACTCGAATATCGAACATTTGGAATATATATAATGGAGTATAAGGGTTTTTTCTCCCTCTTAATTAGCTTTTATGCCTAAACCGATGAACAATCTTAACACTAGCTATCTTTTATGGCTCGCTTGTTTTTTTGGCTTTGCTGGACTCCACCGCTTCTACAATAAGAAATTTTTCTCTGGTTTTTTGTGGTTGTTTACTTACGGTTTTTTTGGTGTCGGACAGTTTATTGATTTGTTTTTGATACCTGATATGGTAGATGAGCATAACATGAAAGTTATACACAGACTGGGTTTATCCCAAAACGGCGTTCCTTTATCCTACAATTCTCATCCTACTGTGCAATATAGCCCACCAAAACCAATCGAGACCAGCTTTACTACTCCTGTAACGATCTCTCATGAACAGCTAATGATTCAACTCGCCAAAGCTGCCTCCGTGCGAGGGGGTAAGCTTTCTGTAACTCAAGCTGTCATTGATACTGGGGTAAGTTTTGACCGCGTACAATCTACCCTCAATGAAATGGTTAAAAAAGGCTATGTTGATGTGGATAATCATCCTAACACAGGAGTAGTTATTTATAACTTCCTGGAAATTTGAACCTCTTGCCTTTACAGATGTAATGGATAAATTTAGCTAAAAATTGCCCCTAAACCTATCCATTACATCCCTAAAAACATCAGTTTCTCAACAGCCACTTTTGACCATTTAAGCGCTGCAAAGTATATAACACCATTAAATCTAAAGTCACTTTTTTCTCATCAATCATAAAGGATTCAATGGTGCTAGGTTTAGCCCCATTAGTCCCATAAGAAAAAGCTTTTTTCCCTTTAATATCTTCATCAGGAAAATAAAGATTAAACTGGCGTTTTCCCTGTTGCCAATTTCCTTTTACTTGCCAACATTGCTCCGTTCCACCGATAGGTAAGTTTTCTTTAGCCAAGGTTAATTCTACATCTTTTATCCCTTGACTAGCCAATGCTTCCTTTAAAGCTGGAGTAAAATGTTGCTCTATAAACTCCGTGAAAGGTTTATCTTCCACTGCTGGTGGCTTGGCTTTTTTTCCTTCTACTGGTTTAGCATCTGGTTTTACGTTTTCTTCTGTCATATCAGTTCATTGTTCATTGTTCATTGTTCATTGTTAATGGTTGATTGTTCATTGTTCATTCAACCATCAACCATCAACCATTTAATAGGCATCCTGTAACTCGTAAAAATCAGGGGAAATATAATCTTTCCGTAATGGCCAACCCACCCAATCTTCTGGCATCAGAATCCGTTTAAGATTGGGATGTCCCTCATAGATAATGCCATACATATCGTAACTTTCCCGTTCTTGCCAGTCAGCAGCCTTCCAAATCCAATACACAGAAGGTACCCTAGGATTAGCCCGCCCTAAAAATACTTTCAGTCGCACCTCTTCAGGGCGATCGCCATTATCAGAAAGCTTAACTAAATGGTAAAAACTTACTAACTCTTTCCCTGGCCCTAAATCGTATGCTCCTTGACACTGGAGATAATTAAACCCATAAGCATACAGTGCGGTAGCGATGGGAATCAGGAATTGTGGTTGAACTTTAATTAATTCAACTCCCAAATGGTCTGCTTCGAGACTTTCTGTCTCAAAACCATTTTCTGTGAGCCAGCTAGCTGTCTGCCCTGCTTTCACTAAAGACGACTCAGCATCAATTTCTGCTTTCGACTCTTCACTCACCTTTTACACCTCCTCTTTTTTTACTGTTTCCAATGCTCGAGTCACAGGCATTCCCATTGCTCCTGCTAAAGCTCGATTTTGGAGATACTTACCAGTAAGAATAGGAGGTACTGATTTCATTTTGTGTGTTGTACTGTAATAACGATGCACTTGTTCCCTCACTGATGCTCGTTCTTGAATTGACTCATTAGAAACCTTTTTCCGCAGTTTAATCACCGCATCAATAATTGCTTCTGGGCGGGGAGGACATCCAGGAATATAAACATCCACAGGAATTAACTTATCTACCCCTCTCACTGCTGAGGCTGAGTCTGTGCTAAACATTCCCCCAGTAATAGTACAAGCTCCCATGGCAATCACATATTTAGGTTCTGGCATTTGCTCATAAAGGCGTACCAAAGCGGGGGCCATTTTCATGGTAATTGTCCCTGCGGTAATAATTAAATCCGCTTGTCTCGGGCTTGAACGGGGAACTAAACCAAAGCGGTCAAAATCAAATCGCGAACCAATGAGAGCTGCAAATTCAATGAAACAACAAGCTGTGCCATACAACATTGGCCAGAGACTAGAAAGTCTTGCCCAGTTATGTAGATCATCTACGGTGGTCAAAATCACATTTTCTGACAGGTCAGAAGTTACCTGGTTACGAGCAATGGGATTGAGGATTTTTTCTTTTTGCTGCTGCTCTATTACAGCTGCTTCTGTTGTTGGACTCATGAGTGGTTTTTCTTTACTTGTAATAGTTTACGAAGAGATAACTGTTTATGACCATTCCAGAGCGCCTTTACGCCAAGCATACACCAGAGCGATGACGAGAATGGCAATAAAAATCAGTGCTTCTACAAAAGCGAGGAGACCAAGACGATTAAACGCAACTGCCCAGGGATACAAAAATACGGTTTCCACATCAAAAATCACGAAAACCAGGGCAAACATATAATAGCGAATGTTAAATTGAATCCAAGCACCACCGATGGGTTCCATCCCTGACTCATAGGTAGTCCGTCTTTCTGGCCCGCCACCACTAGGTCGCAAAAGTTTGGAGGCGGTTAATGCCAGAATGGGTACTAAGCTCGTAGCCAGCAGAAACCCTAGGAGATATTCATAGCCTTTGAGAACAAACACAGTGTTATTTATCCTTCTCTGTTTTAAAATTTGCCACTTCTTAACATTTACTCTAGCAAATAAGAGATCTATTAGACATGAGTGCGAAACTAAAACCAAAATCAATTTTTATATTTATTTCATGTAAAACTCTCCCTACTCCGCAACTCCGCTACTCCCTACTAAAGATATGCATGCAAAAAGTCTATTAGACATCTCCAGAAAATAAAATTAAACTCGCTTGCCCAAGGGGCAAGGCCTGCGGCCATCGTAGTAAGGGCAAAGCGCCCTTCTCAACCCTAATAATTGGAGATGTCTATTTATAAGTAATTAGACAAAATTAATTACATGGGTGAGGGCGGGTTTTGAACTATCAATTTTTGTTGTGCAACATAGGTTATCCCTAAACCCGCCCCGTAAGAAATTCTGTAAATAATTTTGTCCACCTACTTATCCCACATCTGGCTAATGAGCTAGCTGGTGCGTTACCCCATCGCAATAGGGCGATTTTTATTTGATTTAACTACAAGTTTCTAGGGTGTGTTATCCCTAGCGCACAATTAGTTCCTGTTTGATTTCAAAAAGTTGTGATATACTAATCAGAATTAGAGACAAGATGAGAAAGCCAGCTCCTGGTGCGTTACCCGATCGCGCTCACGCACAGTACAGGAAAAATACAGGGAAACTCTCATTCTCAGAGAAACAAGTACAATTGCTCTCAATATTAACTAACCAGAAAATGAACTCTAACGACAGATCCTCTCTAACGGCTGGTACTAAACCTATTAAAATTTATGAGAAAACCTATCAACTACCTGTTTTAAACAGTCCAGGTTTTACTCAACTTCAACAGCAAATTAAAGAGCGTCAACAAATTATTAAAGCTGATAAACGCTCTCAAATTAAGGTATTTGGTTTTACCTTTGGTCAACAAGAAATTAGTTTTGACCAACGATTTCAAGAATTAAACCTGCTCATTAAAGAGTATAATAAAATTATTGATTTTCTTACTCAACATAAAGAAGCCTATCAGGAATTTTTCTGGCAGTTAACTGATGAGTTAAAAGGTATTGTGGGGAAAAAATGTCAAGACTTAGCACAGGTGGAACAAGAACGTTTATCAGGGCTCCAAGAAGCAGATGATGAGCCCATATTACTTGATTTTTACCAAAAGCAACAACAACAAATTTTTCGCACTGCTTTTGTTCTTTATCGGGCTACAGAGCTAATGGTAAAAAAGGTAAAACTAATGAATCAAAGTATTCAAAAGTTAGCAGAAGATCAAACACAACAAAAGCAATTGTTAGAGGGCATGGTAGGTAAACTGGGGAAATATAAAAAAGCTTATGCTCTTCAACAAAAAATTAATCGCATTGAAAGAGATGTTAATAAACTGGCGGATGTAGCTCTTAACTTTGAAAATCTGATGAGTGATTTTTTGGGTCCCTTTCAAGGTTTAATTAATCAAGTGGTAGGCATTGATGAAACTTTATCAAGCACGGTAGAGGAAATTAGAATTTTAGCAGGGGATATTCTCAATAAAGATAGTGGCTCTTTTACTTTTGATAAATCTGAAAATATTTCTACCAGTGTCATTGAGTTTTTAATGAAAGGTGATGAGAAAAAAGAGCGCATAGAACAAGCTTTAAGTGAGGCACATTGGGAAAATTTAAAGACTTTGGAACAATTATATTTACCTCCCGAACTTTTGGCAAATACTGACTTGACTGTTACTCTTAACTCTATTCAAAATGATGTTAATCAGCAACTGAAGAGTTTTATCGGAACTAAAGTAGGGGGGGTTAATTCCCATCAACTATCAACCATCAACTATCAACCATTAACTATCAACCATCTTTTAAAACATGATTTGGGAAATGGAATAATTTTAGAATTGGTAGAAATTCCTGCTGGGAGTTTTCGCATGGGAGGGGAAGTCCAAATTAATCTAGAATCTTTTCTTATGGGTAAATATCCTGTAACTCAAGATCAGTGGAAAGCAGTTATGGGTGATAATCCTTCTTACTTTAAAGGGAGTAAGCGCCCAGTAGAATGTGTATCCTGGGATAGGGCCCAAGAATTTTGCCAGCAGCTCTGGGGCAAAACTGGGCAAAAATTCAGGCTACCCAGCGAAGCGGAATGGGAATATGCTTGCCGAGCTGGTACAACTACCAAATATTTCTTTGGAAATGATGCCTCAGCCCTTGACAATTACGCTTGGTTCAGTGATAATAGTAATGAAGAGACTCATTCGGTGGGAGAGAAAAAACCCAATCCCTGGGGTCTTTATGACATACTAGGGAATGTGTTGGAATGGTGCGAAGATGATTGGGTAGATAACTTAGCTAGTGTACCCCGAAACGGTAAACCAGTAAAAAACAATAATAATCTTTCTAGGGTACTGCGGGGTGGTTCCTACTACCTCTATGCGGCTTTCTGTGTTTCGGCGACCCGCGACTGGAATGCGCGCGACGCCAGGGGCAGGCTCGGTGGGTTTCGTGTTGCTCTTGCTTTCGCCAGAACTATTTAGCCCTTTGCTCTTTTGCTCTTTTGCTCTTTTCCCTAAAAAAGCCCACTGCTAGGTGCGATTTTTGCTTTCGTAGTATGTTTTATTGGTAAAAATACTATATATTAAAAAGGAGTTGTCAGTTATGCAAAAAACTGATTATTTAATCAAATGGAAGCACTGCTATAGCTTCGAGTTGATTAGGAAAATAGAAGTATTTTAAACTTCAATCAAGAAAGATTGCTAAAGATGTGGGAAACTACCGAACTTATCACTTAACAATTCTCTGGGAATCTATAAAAGTTCCTGATGGCTGAAAAAGAGAAATATGAGCTTGAGAAAAGATCAACTCTGGAGGCGGAGCAGGCAAAATCCCAAAACTAATATTATTAGAACTAGACAAAGTATCTAAATCATCGGTGGAAGAGACTAAATTATTGAGGCCATTAACTAAATTGCGGAAATTATTACGAAAAACAGGATCGCCAGTCAACTCATCTAAATCTGCAGTTATCTTTTTAGCATTAGCAAAAGTTGCCCTAGCAGAATCCAAAGTTTCCTGTAAAACCACCAAATTAGTCGGAGAACTAATCGTCTCAGAAAGCGATCGCAAATTAGCCGTCAATATTTCTAGATCTTGCATAATTTGTGCTGTGTCCGCAGCATCTAGACCAGAGTCCACCTTTTGAGCGATAGCTTCCAAATTTATTACTAGAGATTTGATTTCCTCACTCACTTCTCCCAAATTATTGAAAGTTGTAGTAATATTTTCCTGATTTTCTACCACCAAATTATCCAGATTGCGACTAAGTGTCGTGACTTGATTAGAAGTTTCTGTAACTGCCTTAGTCAGGGAACTAGCATTTTCTGATAAAGCAGGAATTTCTTGACGCACTGTACTTGATAAAAGGGTTAATTCTTGGCTGAGTTCCACAATTTCTTTTGCAGCTAAAGAAAGTCCCTTAGCGGCGTTATTAAGATTATCAAAAAATTGCTGATCTCCATAGAGATTAGCCAAACGGACTAGACTGGGGACTAATTGAAGACCAAGTTCCCCCACAATCCGATCTTCAGCGCAAATAATAATATTGGAGTCACACTCAGGACTAATGGGACTCATAGAGAGGGCATCTGATGACAAAGATACTTTAGGAAGGATATCAACAGAAGTTTCCCCAATGAGTCCATAGCGATTGGTAGTAATTTCAACTTCCCTGGGCATGATCAGGTCGGGGGAGGAAATTTCCAGGGTGAGATCAACCCCATTGCTGCTGGGTTTAATCTGTGTAACCTTACCTACTTGAACACCGCGATAAGTAACATTTACTCCCAAAGTAACCCCACTAACATCTGTAAATTCAACGAATATTTCATAGCTTTTTCCACCGAAACCACCCCGCAACCAGACAATTAGCCCCCCAAAGACAATCAGACCCAACAGAGCAAATAAACCCACAGACCCTTCTTGAATCAGACGATTTCGCAGCATTTTTTTCTCCCTGTTTAATCGATTACTCGGATCGGACCTGTGACACTACCGCTAAAAAATTGTCTTATTAGTGGGTTATCAGTTGTCTCGATTTCTGCTACTGTGCCAGACCATTGAATTTTACCATCATAGAGAAAAACTACGCGATCGGCTGTTCGGCGAATTGTACTCCCCTGATGAGATACCATTACATAAGTGCCACAAGCACCTGCAGCCTGTTGCAGTTGGCGCACCAAATCTTCGATTACGGTAGAAGCGATGGGGTCTAATCCAGCAGTTGGTTCATCATAAAGTATCACTTCGGGATTATTTTTGGGGTTTTCTGGATTAGACATAATCGCTCTAGCGAAACTTACACGCTTACGCATCCCCCCAGATAATTCCGCAGGAAAGCGATCGCCTGTTTGGGGTAATCCTACCATTTCCAACTTTTCCTCAACTAACTCCCGAATTTTTGCCTCTTGCAGATGAGAATGCTGATAAAGCAAGAATCCTACATTTTCCCTCACAGTAAGAGAGTCGAATAAAGCTGCCTGCTGAAATACCATACCAATCCCAATGCTATCCTCTCCATCTTCAATTAAACCTTTTCTTACTTTTCCTTTAATATACACTTCTCCTTCATCCAGAGGCAGCAGACCTGCAATTATTCTCAAAACCGTTGACTTTCCTGTTCCAGATGGTCCAATAATCACCAGCGCTTCTCCCTTGTAAACTGTTAAATTTACATGGTCGAGAATCACATTTTTCCCAAAAGATTTACATACTTCTTTTAGCTCAATCAACGGTTCTAGCTCATTACTCATCACTGTTCAAGTCTGGGTTAACACCTAATTGTTAATTGTTAATTGTTAATTGTTCATCGTTTATGGAAGACAATTAGCTATTAACAATTAATTATCAACCATCAACCATCAAGCATCAACTATTCCAAATACGCTACTAACGCATTTTTGGACTTTATACCCAGAGTCGATAGACTCTAGGGGGTCTTTCCGCAGACGGTGACGGAGACACAAAGGCATCACTTGACGAATATCTTCAACTGTTACCTCATTTCTCCCCGCAAAAGCTGCCAGCGCTTTTGCTGCTCTATTTGTCACAATATCCCCACGCAAACCATCTACATCTAATTGGGAGCATACTTCAGAAATTTTTACTCGCTGGTCATAGTCTATTTTCACATGAGGTAAAAGCTGCTGTGCTTGTACCAGTTGCTCCTGAAGATTTTTTTGTTTTTCTTCGTATTTATTGTAGAAATCTTGAGGATCGCGGTCAAACTCTGCTCTTTGTTCTACTATTTCCACCCGCAAAGCTGGCTCTTTTACCGTGTGTATTTCTGCGTGCATCCCAAAGCGGTCTAAAAGTTGGGGTCGCAGTTCCCCTTCTTCAGGGTTTCCCGAACCTACTAACACAAAACGGGCTGGGTGGCGGATAGAAATACCTTCTCGCTCTACAGTATTCCACCCACTGGCTGCGGAGTCGAGGAGAACATCTACCAGGTGGTCATCAAGTAAATTTACCTCATCCACATAAAGAATGCCACGATTTGCTTTAGCTAGAAGTCCTGGTTCAAACGCTTTGACTCCTTCTGAGAGAGCTTTTTCAATATCGATCGTCCCACAAACCCTGTCTTCTGTAGCTCCTAATGGTAGGTCAATCATTACCACTTTTTTCTTTTGTACTGCGAGAGGTAGCTGCTTTTCGAGTTGCTCTCTCACCTGATCACTCATCAAGTCTGGGTCATTGGGATCGGAATTAAAAGGGTCATTAGCCACCACTTCAATTGCTGGTAAAAGATCTGCTAGCGCGCGGATCGTGGTTGATTTACCTGTACCGCGATCGCCCATAATCATTACTCCCCCTATTTTGGGGTCAATGACATTGAGCAGTAGCGCTAGTTTCATTTCCTCCTGTCCTACAATTGCCGTAAAAGGAAAAACTACCCGTCGAGTTAATTTTGGAGCTTCCAGAGTTAAAGTCATGTTGATTTTGAATTATCCTTTCCTACACGTTTCCCCTTTCATTAGTCATTAGTCAGTCTAAGATTAAAATTGTAATATAGTCAGTGAATAATGACTATTAGACATCTCCAGAAAATAAAATTAAACTCGCTTGCCCAAGGGGCAAGGCTTGCGGCCATCGTAGTAAGGGCTAAAGCCCTTCTCAACCCTAATAATTGGAGATGTCTATTTAACTGATCACTGATTTAACTCAGAGCTTCTTTGATTCCAAATCACTCCTCAAAGATTACAAATTAATTACCATTTAAGCAGATTAAACTGTTCCATATCAATAGTATTGCGATTGCGATAAATTGCCAAAATAATCGCCAATCCCACAGCCGCTTCTGCTGCTGCTACTGTAATTACAAATATTGCAAATACCTGTCCTTTAATTTCTGCTGGGTCTAAAAAATTTGAGAACCCCATTAAATTCAAATTTACTGCATTGAGCAGTAATTCTATGGACATTAACACCCTCACTGCATTGCGGCTAGTAATTAAACCATAAATACCGATACAAAAAAGAGCTGCTGCCAATAGCAAAACATACTGAAGTTGAATTTCCATGAATCCTTTCTCTTACTAATTCTTTTTGTTTTACTTGCTTGTGCGTTCTAAATAATTGATTTAATCTTCAGAAGCGGTACTAGAAGCTAATTCTCGGGGACGTTCTGGTAAAGTCAAAGGAGTTGATATTGTTTCTTGACGTGCCATACTTTCTGGGATAAAATCCCGCCGAGCAATAATAATTGCCCCCACCATTGCCATCAATAAAAGTACAGAAGCTAACTCAAAAGGTAACAAAAAATCACTAAAAAAATGCTTACCTATTTCAATTATTGTATTTTCCACAACTGAGAAAGGTAAAGTTGTAGCCTTTGACCAAGGAGTGATTAAAATCATTGTTCCTAGGAGAGCAAATATACCCACACAAACTAAACCTGTTGCTCCTTGACGTATCCAACGTTTAGGAATAGTATAAAATTCTTCTTGTTTATTCACCAACATAATAGCGAATAAAATCAATACATTAACTGCTCCCACGTAAATCAGAACCTGTGCTGCGGCGACAAAATCAGCATTGAGTAAAATATATAACCCTGAAATGCTAATAAATACCAATCCGAGTAAAAAAGCTGAATAGACAATATTTGACAATAGCACTACGCCTAAGGCAGCGCCGAGCATCATGCCTGCTAAAATAACAAATGAAACAATTTGAACCCCTGCTGCTAAATTCACAATCTGTTTTTCTCCTTTTGTGCTGATTATTTTAATGTAATGAATAGGTAGATATTTTCCCTATTCATTACTGCTTTAATTTTACTTATTTATTAACAGTTTCTGCTGCTGAAGATTGTATTTCTTCAAGAATTTCCTCTGGACGCTTTCCAGCTCTTTTACTACCTGCTGGTAAATCATGGGGTTCAACTACGCCTTTGGGTAAGTAGCCTAACTCTCGTAAAGGTGTAACCATTGGATCTTGTGTCACTTTATAGGGCAAACGTCCGAGGGCTACATTATCATAATTTAGTTCGTGCCGATCATAGGCTGCTAGTTCATATTCTTCTGTCATGGAAAGGCAATTTGTGGGGCAATACTCTACGCAATTCCCACAAAAAATGCAAACTCCAAAATCAATACTATAGTGCTTCAACTCTTTCTTTTTCACTGCTTTGTTAAATTCCCAATCTACCACTGGTAGATTAATTGGGCAAACGCGAACGCACACTTCACAGGAAATACATTTATCAAATTCAAAGTGAATTCTACCCCGAAAACGTTCAGAAGGAATTAACTTTTCGTAGGGATACTGTACTGTAATTGGTCGCCTTTGCATATGGTCGAAAGTTACTGCTAGTCCCTGACCGATATATTTGGCTGCTTGTACACTTTCTTTGGCATAATCCGTAACTTGTTTGAGAAATTTGAACATATCTTTTCTATTGTTGTTTTGTTATTCTTTTTTTAGTCATTAGTCATGACAAGGGGCTCCGCGCCCCTTGCCCCTGTCAATAATAACTAATAACTACCCACCAAAAGCAACGGGGAAAGTTAATTTGAGCGCTGCAGTTACAAGAAGATTTACGAGGGATACAGGGAGGAGGAATTTCCAGCCTAAGTTTAACAGTTGGTCAATCCTGACGCGAGGTAATGTCCAACGTAAAAGAATGGCAATAAATACCAGGAAGTAAGCTTTTAATAAAGTCATAGTAATTCCCAAAGAAGCGGTAATGACCTGCAACCAGGAAGTTGTTTCACTTACCCCTAACCAACTTGCCAAACCTTCTAGAGGAATGGGAAATTCCCAACCACCTAGATATAGAATGGCAAAAACTAGAGCAGAAAGCACTAAGTTGACATAAGAGCCAACATAAAAAAGACCAAATTTCATCCCTGCGTATTCCGTTTGATAGCCAGCTACTAGCTCCTCTTCTGCTTCTGGCAAGTCAAAAGGCAGACGTTCGCATTCTGCTAAAGCTGCAATCCAGAAAATGAGAAAACCTAAAGGCTGCCGCCAAATATTCCAGCCGAGAATGCCTAAACCTGATTGTTGTTCCACAATGTCTATGGTACTGAGGCTATTGGACATCATAGCGATCGCCAGCACTGACAAGGCTAAAGGTATTTCGTAGCTAATAGATTGTGCAGCAGCTCTTAAGCCTCCCAAGAGAGAGTATTTGTTGTTAGAAGCATAGCCTGCCATTAATAGCCCAATGGGAGTGACACTCGAGAGCGTAATCCAAAGGAAAATCCCCACATTCAGGTCTGTAATTACTAGATTTTGCCCAAAAGGAACGATTAAGTAAGACACAAATACAGGAATTACTACAATAACAGGACCCAAAGTAAACAGCCACTTGTCAGCTTTAGCTGGGATCACGTCTTCCTTGAAGACTAGCTTCAGACCATCAGCAACGGGCTGTAAAACCCCCAGTGGCCCTGCGTATTCAGGCCCGATTCTTTGTTGGGCCGCTGCTGAAATTTTCCGCTCTAGCCAAACTGATACTAAAACTCCTACAGTTGCACCAATTATCATTAAAAACAACGGTAAGGGTATCCACAATGCCTTAGCCAGATCAGCAGGCAGTCCCAATTCTTTGAGAGATTGGATAAAACTTCCTTGGAGGTCTATTCCTGAGTTCATTTGTTATACAAATAATTAGTCTTCGATATATGAGGATATCCAGCTAGGACAACTGGCTAATACACACACTTTTTTATAATATAATCAAAATGTCTGTTTTTATCAAATACTAATTAAGTGGTAGAATTTTGGCTAATTTAAGTTTAATTTTACTGCAATAAACAACAAAAGTATTTGCTGATTTCAGATAACCTATTCTGTATAATTAAGATTGCTTTAAGTGAATAGATAACTTGCCAATAAATCGACAGATGATTATTAGACATGAGTGCGAAACTAAAACCAAAATCAATCATGTAAAACTCTCCCCCCTCCCTACTCCCTACTAATAGAATGCCTGCAAAAAGTATATTATATGTATCCGCCTCTAGTCCAGAAACTGAGGCAGATTTTTCCTGCTAGTGATCATGGGGGATTATAATATACTTTTCCATGCCTGAGTGACAATGTTACTTAACCAACGTCTTTGTCCTTGGTCAAGTAAGTTATCTTCTGCGAGTACCTGTAAAGTTAAGTCATTTAGGGTTTGTCCTTGTGAACGGGCAATTTGAATGACTCCTGCGATCGCTGCTGCTACTATTTCTTCGTCAACAGGCTGCTTATTTAAGGCGATTATTTCTTCTGTGGTTGTTGGTATGGGATAATTCATGGTTGATTCTGGACTTGAGGTAAGGAGAAAAATGAGCAGAATGTAAAGTTTCTTTAACTATTTTAAGGATTCTCTTTTGCGTAGTCTAGCTTACTTAGAGCTGAATGAACTCCGTATTTTTACTTAATTTACTGGAAGCTGAGAAAATGAAAATGAAAGAAGTTCTTTATTTAGAAGTTCCCACACCAGATAGCAATTCAGTATGTATTTGGTTACAAAATGAATGGGAGCCTGGGATAGGGGAAAAAGTTGTTACTCCTGATGGTATTCTGCTGAAAATTTCCTCTCAGGTAGAACTTTCCCTTTTTGTCTGGTCGTTAATGAGCACCACTTATCTTAAGGTTTTTCGTTGGGGAGAAAAGTCTCTGGGTACTGAGAAAAAACTCAAACAAAAGTTACTTTCTGCTATTCAAAATCGTTTTCCGAGAAAATATCCTCAACTTCCTGCAATAGATTTGTCTGCCCAATCAATTTTTGAGGCTTTGAGTCCCTATTACCCCAAAACTGTTCATTTTTTTCAGAAAATGCCCAAGGGTGAATATGATTTAAACCGTGTCTATTGGTGGGAAAAGCGCTGGCGTGATAGTGTGCGTAATCCTGAAAAACCGCAGCAGGTAATATTTACCCAGGGAAATTCTCATGGATCTCAGGAAAATTACCCCCATTATGACCTTATTTATATTGGGGGAGCTTTGGGGGTAATTCACGCCGCCGTGATGGCACGGTTAGGTTATCGTGTGTTGTTGGTGGAAAGGTTAGCTTTTGGGAGAATGAACCGAGAATGGAATATTTCCCGTGATGAGTTCCAATGTTTGCTTGATTTAGGTTTATTCACTCAGGCTGAATTTGAAGAGGTGATCGCGCGGGAATATGTGGATGGTTTTAGTAAGTTTTTTGATGGAAATAACCCGCCGCACCTGAAAGCGCCTGTTTTGCACACGCCAACGGTTTTGAATGTGGCGCTCGATACGGAAAAATTATTGAGTTTGTGTGGGGAAAAATTACGTGCTGCTGGGGGGGATATTTGGGATGAAACTGAGTTTGTGCGGGGGGATATTAACTCGGAAGAGGTGCTTGTTGAAGTTGTCCATTTACCGACTCAGCAACGGAAAAAAGTGAGGGGCAGATTACTGATAGATGCCATGGGAACTGCTTCGCCCATTGCTTGGCAGCTTAATGGTTCACGAGCTTTTGATAGTGTTTGTCCTACTGTGGGTGCTGTGATTGATAGTGGTTTGGCTGCGGAGGTGTGGGATTGCTGTTACGGTGATGTGCTTAATTCTCATGGGGATATTTCTCGCGGCCGCCAACTTATTTGGGAATTGTTTCCTGGTGCTGGTTCTGAATTGACTATTTATCTGTTTCACTACCATCAGGTTCATCGGGATAATCCTGGATCTTTATTAGAAATGTATGAAGATTTCTTTACAATACTGCCAGAATACCGCCGCTGTGACCTAGAAAAGCTGGTTTGGAAAAAGGCAACTTTTGGTTATATTCCTGGTCATTTTACTGTGAGTAGTAGCGATCGCCGCGTGGCTTTTGACCGCTTGCTGGCTATTGGTGATGCTGCTTCCCTCCAGTCTCCGCTCATTTTTACTGGTTTTGGTTCTTTGGTAAGAAATTTAGGGCGTTTAACTACTTTATTGGATACTGCCCTCAAACACGATTTACTGACAACAGAACATTTAAATCAAATTCGTGCTTACCAAAGTAATATCGCAGTTACTTGGCTATTTTCTAAGGGAATGATGGTACCCACCCAGAAAACATTGCCACCACAGCGCATTAATTCTATGTTAAATACTTTTTTTGGGATTCTCGCTGATGAACCTCCAGCGGTGGCGGATACTTTTATTAAGGATCGTATTGACTGGCTTACTTTTACTCGTCTGGCGCTCAAAGCTGCAAGAATTAACCCAGTTTTGCTTTGGTGGATTTGGGAAATGGCTGGTACTAAGGATGTAATGCGCTGGTTGGGTTCTTATGGGGAGTTTACTTTGGATGCTCTGAAAAGTTGGTTACTCAGTGGTTGGTTTTTGGGTTGGTTACGCTCCTCTCAGTCTTGGTTGGAGGGCCAATCTCCTAGTTTATGGTTGAAGTTATTGAGTCTGCGATATCGTCTAATTCCTCGTCGTGTTCAACAATAGACCAATAGACATGAGTGCGAAAGTCCAAACTTAAAATAATCATCCTGAGCGCAAGCGTTGGATCTCCGAGATCCTTCGCTTACGCGGACTGATGACAGTTTTTTGCAAGTAACATAATCCTCCAGGGAGGACTGAGAGAAAAAAAAATTTTTAGCCAAAATTAATTTTTATCTGCTATAGGAATTTTTAATGTAGGGGCATAACATTGTTATGCCCCTACACAACATTGTTATGCCCCTACATAATTCCATTTTTTCTTTCCCTGCGGGGGGTGGGGGGTTGGGGGGTTTTTTTACGGTTTTGCTCTTAGGTCTCTTGTTATGTAATGGCATAGCCTGGTTATACCCCTACATTATTAAGGGGAGGGGCGGGGTAACACTACGGAGTGCAAGTAAGATAATAGGAATTTTTAATGTAGGGGCATAACATTGTTATGCCCCTACACAACATTGTTATGCCCCTACATGATTAAAACGCCATTTTTTCGGTCATCTCTCCCCCAACCTGCGGGGGTAACACTACGGAGTGCAAGTAAGATAATAGGAATTTTTAATGTAGGGGCATAACATTGTTATGCCCCTACACAACATTGTTATGCCCCTACACAATTCCATTTTTTCTTTCCCTGCGGTGGGGTGGGGGGTTGGGGGGGTTTTTTACGGTTTTGCTCTTAGGTCTCTTGTTATGTAATGGCATAGCCTGGTTATACCCCTACATTATTAAGGGGAGGGGCGGGGTAACACTACGAAGTGCAAGTAAGATAATAGGAATTTTTAATGTAGGGGCATAACATTGTTATGCCCCTACACAACATTGTTATGCCCCTACATGATTTAAACGCCATTTTTTCGGTCATCTCTCCCTCAACCTGCGGGGGTAACACTACAGGGTGCAAGTAACATAATCCTCCAGGGAGGCCTGAGAGAGAAAAGACCAATGAGCGATCATTTGTGTTAACCCCCCCTACCCCCCCTTGGCAAGGGGGGGAGAAATGCTTGGAATGAGGGCTCCGGACCCTTGCCAAGGGGAGGGTTGGGGTGGGGTTTTTTAGAGTTTCGCAACAGGTCTAAAAAAAAATTTTTCCCCAAAATCACTTTTATCTGTTACAATGATTTTATCGGTAGCCAAGAACCAGAAACTAATTGAAATACAGAACTCCACCAGGAGAAGCAACCTATGGCCAGCTCAATTCAAAAAAACGACTTCTTTAAATTTCAGCCTAAGTCAGGCTTATCACCAGCCCGAAAAAATGGATACAACCTATCAAGCCTCCTTGACCAATTCAGGAAAAATTCATGGATGAATAAATGGGTGGAACAAAAAGAAGCAGAAAAACCCATCGCCAGTTCCTTTGAGCCAGTTGTAGAGCTTTCAGAATTAGATGGTACTAACGGCTTTAAAATCAATGGTGAGGCAGCAGGTGACAATTCAGGCGTATCAGTAAGAAGTGCAGGGGATATCAATGGGGATAACATAGATGATATTGTAGTAGGAGCCTGGGGTGCAGACCCCAATGGGAGTAGGAGTGGCAAGAGTTATATAGTATTTGGCAAAGATGGCGACTTTCCCAGTGAGGTGGAGCTGGCAGACTTAGATGGTACTAACGGCTTTAAAATCAACGGTGAGGCAGCATTTGACCAGTCAGGCGTATCAGTAAGAAGTGCAGGGGATATCAATGGGGATAACATAGATGATGTGATAATTGGAGCATGGTATGCAGACCCCAATGAGAGTAATAGTGGCAAGAGTTATATAGTATTTGGCCAAGATGGCGACTTTCCCAGTGAGCTGAAGCTAGCTGACTTAGATGGTACTAACGGCTTTAAAATCAACGGTGAGGCAGCAGGTGACTTGTCAGGCCAATCAGTAAGCAATGCAGGGGATATCAATGGGGATACCATTGATGATGTGATAATTGGAGCACTTTTGGCAGATCCCAATGGGAGTAATAGTGGCAGGAGTTATATAGTATTTGGCAAAGATGGCGAGTTTCCCAGTGAGGTGGAGCTGGCTGACTTAGATGGTACTAACGGGTTGAAAATCAACGGTGAGGCAGTAGGTGACCAGTCAGGCATTGCAGTAAGCAATGCAGGGGATATCAATGGGGATACCATTGATGATGTGATAATAGGAGCAAGGTTGGCAGATCCCAATGGGAGTTATAGTGGCAAGAGTTATATAGTATTTGGCCAAGATGGCGACTTTCCCAGTGAGCTGAAGCTAGCTGACTTAGATGGTACTAACGGCTTTAAAATCAACGGTGAGGCAGCAGGTGACTGGTCAGGCTGGTTGGTAAGCAATGCAGGGGATATCAATGGGGATAACATTGATGATGTGATAATAGGAGCAAGGTATGCAGATCCCAATGGGAGTAATAGTGGCAGGAGTTATATAGTATTTGGCAAAGATGGCGACTTTCCCAGTGAGCTGGAGCTGGCTGACTTAGATGGTACTAACGGCTTTAAAATCAACGGTGAGGCAGCAGGTGACGAGTCAGGCCTATCAGTAAGCAATGCAGGGGATATCAATGGAGATAACATTGATGATATTGTAATAGGAGCACTTGGGGCCGACCCCAATGGGGGTGATAGTGGCAGAAGTTATGTGGTATTTGGTACTGAAGGCGAATGGGAAGGTGAGCTAAACCTCGAAGAATTAGATGGTACTAACGGCTTTAAAATCAACGGTGAGGCAGCAGGTGACAGGTCAGGCTTATCAGTAAGCAATGCAGGGGATATCAATGGGGATAACATAGATGATATTGTAGTAGGAGCACTTTTTGCAGATCCCAATGGGGGTGATAGTGGCAAGAGTTATGTAATATTTGGCAAAGCAGACATTGAAATTATCCCAAAGGAACAGAAAGTAGTAGAAGGACTCAATAACCAGGCTGTAGTCGAGGTAACGGTTACAAAAGTGACCGAGAAATTTACGGTGGACTATCGCACAGAAGAAGATAGCGCCATAGCTGGACTAGACTATACGGAAAAAATAGGAAAACTAACCTTTAACCCAGGAGAAACCAGCAAAAAGCTCACCATCCCCATCATTAATAACAACAAAAACGAAACAGAAGAAAGCTTCACATTCATCTTAGAAAACCCCAGCAATAAAGCATTTTCAGGGGAAAAAAGTGCAACCATCACCATTAGTGATACACAAACAGCAGCAGCAAACACCGTTTTAGCTGTCGGAGTAGAAAACCTCCTTCTTACAGGAGTGGGAAATATTAACGGAACAGGGAACAGTAACGCTAATATACTGACAGGAAACAGTGGGAAAAACACTCTTTTAGGACTAGCAGGAAAAGATAAACTGATAGGAAATGCAGGAAACGATCTTCTCAACGGGGGAAATGATGATGACGAGGTGGTTGGAAATGATGGAAATGATATCCTAAACGGAGAAGTCGGAAATGACGAACTGATGGGAAATGCAGGTGATGATCTACTCAACGGTGGATCAGGTGCAGATACCATGATTGGAGGGAAAGGAAACGATAGTTTCAAAGTAGAAAACGCCCAAGACGTTGTAGCAGAAGCATTCAACTCAGGAACAGACACAGTTTTCAGTTTAATAACTGGGACACTAGGAAATAATCTAGAAAACCTGATCTTAGAGGGGACTCTTCCTATTAATGGTACAGGAAACAGCCTAGCCAATGTAATTACAGGAAATCTAAAAGAAAACAATTTAACAGGACTAGGAGGAAATGACCAGCTAGTAGGAAAAGCAGGTAAGGATATCTTAACAGGGGGAATAGGGAGCGATCGCTTTTATTATTACCTCCCCAGCGAAGGAATAGATACCATCACCGACTTTAAAAAAGCCGAGGGCGATAAAATATATATAAGTGCTACTGGGTTTAAAGGTAATTTAGTATCGGGGCCCTTACCCAGTGATAAATTTGTGGTAGGGAGTGCAGCATTAGACTCAGGCGATCGGTTTATTTACAATAAGGGAGCCTTATTCTACGATGTCAATGGGAGTTTGGCAGGGAACCAAATACAGATAGCCAGTTTAACAGGAGCACCTGTAATAGCTGCTAGTGACATAATTATTTTCTAGGAGCAAGTTTTTCCCCCAATTGTTCCAGATTACGCACTCAAAGCCTTATTAGACATGAGTGCGAAAGTAGTGTTAACCCCCCCTACCCCCCCTTGTCAAGGGCAGGAGAAATGCTTGGAATGTAGGGCTCCCTCCCCTTACTAAGGGGAGGGTTGGGGTGGGGTTTTTTACGGTTTCGCACTCAAAGCCTTATTATTTCCTTAGGAGGTGCAAGTAACATAATCCTCCAGGGAGGACTGAGAGAAAAAAAAATTTTTTCCCCAAAAATCACTTTTATCTGCTATAGGAATTTTTTATGTAGGGGCATAACATTGTTATGCCCCTAGACAACTATGTTATGCCCCTACATAATTACATTTTTTCGGTCATCTCCCCCCCTTTCCCTGCGGTGGGG
>JADQBC010000127.1 GCA_016903655.1 Gomphosphaeria aponina SAG 52.96 = DSM 107014 | reverse complement strand
TTTCTGCCATACTTATCGGTTTATTAGACATGAGTGAGAAACTAAAACCAAAATCAATTTTTATATTTATTTCATGTAAAACTCTCCCTACTCCGCAACTCCGCTACTCCCTACTAAAGATATGCATGCAAAAAGTCTATTGGGCGGGTTAAGTAATTAGACAAAATTAATTACATGGGTGAGGGCGGGTTTTGAACAATCAATTTTTGTTGTGCAACATAGGTTATCCCTAAACCCGCCCCTACAGAAATTGTATAAATAAGGACTGAATCAACTATTTCCCAAACTCAGTCTCATGTATCCTGAAATAAAAAAGGACAGGTAAAAAACCCGTCCCTTAATCAATTAACCAAAGTTAATTAGAAATTCATTTCCGCAGCTTGCACTCGCTCCACTTGCTTTTTCTTAATCACCAGCAAGATTTGAGTCAGCATAATACCACCCAGGAATGCCATCAACCACTTGATGCGAGTCGGGCTTTGCAGTACAACTTCAACATCCTTTTGACCAAAACCACCCACATTGGGATTATTCGTCAGCGCTTCCCCTGCTGCAACCTGTTGACCTTCAGCCACAATTAATTGTGGGCCAGGAGGAATTGTTTGCACCACAGGGCTATCACCAGTCTCAATGGTCACTTCATAACCACCAGCTTCTTGTGCAGTAATTTGGCTAATGGTACCTGCTTTAGGAGCATTAAAAACAGTATTATTGCTGGCCTCCCCAGTGGGATAAAGCTGGCCACGTCCTCGGTTAGCACCTAAATGAACAGCATACTTCCCAAAGCGAATATTTTTATCTGTTGCAGGGTTAGGAGAAAGCACAGGAAAAACAATTTCTTGATACTGCTCCCCTGGTAACGGTCCGACGATCACCCAATTTTCTTGATCTTCCCGATATGGTTGAAAATAAACTCCACCCACTTCTTCCTGCATTTCTTCAGGGATTCTGTCTGGAGGGGCAATTTTGAAACCATCAGGTAACATTAACACCGCACCCACATTCAGACCGCCAGCGGAACCATCCCCTAATATTTGTTGGCTATTTAAATCGTAGGGAATTTTCACCACTGCCTCAAAGACAGTATCAGGTAAAACAGACTGGGGAATTTCTACTTCCGCAGGCTTGGCTGCGAGGTGACAGTTAGCACACACAATTCTCCCCGTAGCTTCTCGCGGAGTTTCGGGAGCACTTGCCTGGGCCCAGAAAGGATAAGCCGCAGCCGCTTGAGGCAATAATAGATCGCTAGTAAGGAAAATGGCAACAGTAGTAACCACCAGTAAAATAGTTCTGGTAATTATCTGTAATCCTGCCAATAATGGTGTTCTCATCTCTTAGTAAAAAAAACTCCTAATTAAAATTCATTAAGCCCACCAAGGAGCTTCATTGGTGCGAAAATCTGTTTCTTTCCAGTCAGTAAATACCAACCTGTCATTATCTGTCTGATCAGCATGAACCAATGCCAGGGATAGAGGCGCAGGACCGCGTACCACCTTACCTTCATCATTGTACTGAGAACCGTGACAAGGACAAATAAACTTATTTTCGCTAGCATTCCAAGGCACAACACAACCCAAGTGGGTACAAACAGCATTCAGCCCATAACTAGACAAAGTTTTATCTTCTTGCACCACAATATAGGTAGGGTCGCCCTTAAGTCCCTGGGCTAAAACGCGATCGCCTGCATTGTGACTAGCGATAAACTCGCTCACAATCACATCATTACCGAGAGCATCTTTTGCTGTTACACCCCCCCCTGCACCACCGCTAGAAGGAGGGATAAAATACTTAACTACTGGGTACAAAGCCCCCAAAGCTACCCCAGTTGCTGCACCAAAAGTCAGCAAATTCATAAATTGTCGTCGCCCCATATCTGGGACATCTGAAGCTCCTGAAATTTGAGTCATAATTTCTGATTTTTAAGTTTTGTTAACCTCTATCTATCAGCTTACTCAATTTTCTCATATTCGCAACCACTGAGAAGCCTGATCAAGTGAAATTAACAACCCTTAGCTTAAAAAAGGTTTACAACCTTTAATTATTACAGAGATTGAGAACTTCTTCCCAATGTAGCCTTAATTATTAACTAATTATGACAGGACAAGAACTACAAGAACTCTTACTGCAAAAGTGGGGACGCTCCTACGACATCCAGTTAAGACGCACTAAGGGCAAGATTTTTGTCCTTGTAATGTGGAAATACTTAGAACAAGCCTCATTTCCCCTAAGTGAAGGGGAATATTTCGCCCATCTCGAACAAGTTGCCAATTATCTTAATGCTTGGGGTAGTGTTCCACAAGTAACAGCTTATCTTGAAAAAACCCGTGAACGTCCCCGACTGGGTAAAGCAGTCAGTATCCCCTTAGACTTAGGCGATCGCGCTTCTGAGTGGATAATTGATAATTGATGGTTTTTGCTTGCACTAATGACCACTAAGTTTTACCATCCCAATACCACCAAAATAAAGACCGAGGACTGCTCCAGCGAGGAGAGACTGGGTGAGAGGGTCAGTAGAAGGAGTAAGTATTGCGCCTAAAACTACTGCCCCGAGAACAACCAAACGCCAACTAGAAAGCATTTGTTTAGAAGAGACAATATCTAAAAAACCGATCGCCATCTGAATCACAGGAATTTGAAATGCCAAACCTGTGGAGAACATCAACAGTAAAACAAATTTAAAATACTTATCTATCGACCATTGCGACTCTACCACATCTGCCCCGTAGTTAATAAAGAAATTGAGAGCAGCAGGGACTAACAACCAGTAAGCAAATGCTAAACCCGCAAAAAAGAGAATACTAGACCCAAAAACCACAGGGCCTAGGAGACGACGCTCTCTGCGAGTCAGTCCAGGTAATACAAACTGCACAATCTGATAGAGAATAACAGGACTAGCTACCAGTATGCCACTATAGCCCGCTACTTGAATGGAAACAAAAAAGAACTCACCAGGAGCAAGTTGAATAAATTTTGCCCCCTGAGCGGGTATTTGCAGGAGTTGGACAATGGGCTTAACTGCTATAAAACAGCAAATTACTCCCAACACTACAGCAATTAAAGCATAGAAAATCCGCCGTCGCAACTCTTCTAAGTGGTCAAAAAACCCCATCTCAACTTCATCGGGGATCTCATCGAGATAGTCATCTGCTTGTTTCTGGGTTGGTTTTTCTACTTTGGTTGCCATAATTGCTTTGATTCTATCAGGAATTTGTTAACCATTTTATCGCAACTTTTAATTAAACTCAGATTTAGGATATGTTTGCTCTGATGGCAATTTGGGATATTTTTCTACCATGATGGAGGTTTAATGGCAATTATTCAGACAAAAGAACGTTTGCACATTGAGTATTTACTCAATCCAAAAGCAGATACAGACGATGGTAGAGATGTAATTATGGGGCTGAGTCAAACCCCTAAAACTTTGCCTTTTTGGTACTTTTATGATCAGAAAGGTTCTCAATTATTTGAACAAATCTGTACTTTACCAGAATACTATCCCACCAGAACAGAAACAGTTATCTTACAAGCATATGCAAAAGAGATAGGGCGAATAACGGGAGCTTGTGAATTAGTGGAGTTGGGAAGTGGTAGTTCAACTAAAACACGCTTATTATTAGATGCTTACCAAGAGTTAGGTTATCCCCTGCGGTATGTTCCTATAGATGTAAGTTCAAGTATTCTCGAAGCAAGCGCCCAACAATTATTAATTGATTATCCTGAGTTAAAGGTTAATGGTTTGGTGGCTACTTATCAATTGGGATTAAATCAGTTAACTCCAAAAATATTACCTGGAATAATGATATTTTTTTTGGGAAGTAGTTTAGGAAATTTTACTCAGGAGAAAAGCGATCGCTTTTTTGCTCAAATTACCACCGCCTTAACTTCTGGGGATTATTTTTTACTGGGCATAGATTTACAAAAATCTCCAGCTATTTTGGCAGCAGCTTATAATGATAGTCAGGGCATAACAGCAGCTTTTAACTTAAATCTCCTAGCTCATTTAAACTGGAGATTTAGGGGAAACTTTGACCTAAGTTTATTTGAACATCAGGCAAAATATAATCAAATAGCAGGGCAAATTGAGATGTATCTAGCAGCAAAAAAATCTCATTCTGTGCATTTAGAAAAACTAGATTTTACCGTCAATTTTGAGGCAGGAGAGACTATTTTAACAGAAATCTCTCGCAAATTTAACTTACAACAAATGGAGCAATATTTAGAGACTAAGGGATTAAAAGTTAGGCAATTATTCACAGATTCCCAACAATGGTTTGCATTGCTTTTGTGTGAATTAATTTAACTATTCAATGGGGTTTGTTTGCCAAAACCCTACATGAATGTTTAATGATTACCTGGTTTTTTCAAGCTAAAGCAATGGGAGCGGGAATAGGGGAATACCGTTTTTTACCATTTATTTAATGGAGCTAAGCGGACTCGAACCGCTGACCCCCTCAATGCCATTGAGGTGCTCTACCAACTGAGCTATAACCCCTTGCTGGGCTTTGACTATTATTACTTATTTTCTTTTACCTTGTCAAGCCCAAAGCAGAAAATTTTTTTAGGAATAAGGAAGAGAACCAGTATGACTTAGATAACTGAGACAATGGCCCATGAGAAAATATACCACTAACATAGCTGCTGCTGAAAGGGCAACTAATGTACCAGCAAGCATCAGGGAAAACTCGTTTTGCTCAAACGCTTCCTGCATTAGATGTAGTGACCAAGCTACTAAGGCAACATCAAAAATTAGAATAGTAAATAACATTTCTTAAAAAATGTAAACTTTTCTTTTATTCTAATACAAATCTTTAAGCTAATTTTGCTTTTAACCTGTAAAATTACAAACAAGTTAAAGGGGGCGAACAGGTACTTGGCGATCGCCTAAAAACCTTTTGATTTCTGCAATACTTAATTGTCCGTAATGTAGAAGGGAAGCCAAGAGCGCTGCTTCTGCTCTTCCCTCTGTGACCGCTTCATATATATGTTGGCAGTTGCCTGCACCACCTGAAGCAATTACGGGAATTTCCACATTTTGAGCGATGGTGCGAGTAAGCTCTAAATCATACCCTGTCTGAGTTCCATCTGCATCCATACTGGTAACGAGTAGTTCCCCTGCACCACGTTTTTCCACTTCTTTCGCCCAGGCAATGGCATCTAAACCTGTATTTTCCCTGCCTCCCCGCACATAAACATCCCACCCAGGATTGTTCAAATCCTTACGCTGTCTAGCATCTATCGCCACCACGATACACTGTCTGCCAAAGCGATCGCTTGCTTCATTAATAAAGTCTGGTTGCCTCACTGCGGCTGAGTTGATACTGATTTTATCTGCTCCCGCTCTTAACAAAAATTTAATATTTTCTAAGGATTGTATTCCTCCGCCTACGGTTAGCGGTATAAACACTTTTTCTGCGGTACGATAAACCACATCAATCATCGTATCGCGATTTTCATGGGTAGCGGTAATATCCAAAAAGACCAACTCATCAGCACCAGCATCATTATAAGCTTGGGCTAATTCTACTGGATCACCAGCATCCTGAAGATTGACAAAATTAATTCCCTTGACAACTCGCCCAGCGTTGACATCCAAACAAGGTAAGATCCGTTTAGCTAGCATGGCTATATTCAGTAAAAAACTAAGGAAAAATGGCAATTAAAAGATTATCTCACGGACAAGGAGGTACATCAGACAGTCTGCCACCTACACCCAGAGCTAAGAAAACTCGCGCTGAAAAACTTCAAAAGACGCAAGAGAAGGAAAATTTACTTCTCCCAACAGCAGCTAAGGATGAAACCGAAAATAGCGAAAATAACATTCGCCCCCAGCGTCTTGATGATTATATCGGACAACAAGATTTAAAGCAAGTGTTAAAAATTGCGATCGCCGCTGCGAAGGTACGGGGAGAAAGTTTAGATCATCTGCTGCTTTATGGGCCGCCTGGACTGGGGAAAACTACCATGTCCTTAATTTTAGCAGCGGAAATGGGGGTTAACTGTAAAATTACAGCCGCACCTGCTTTGGAGCGACCTAGAGATATAACAGGGTTATTAATTAATCTCAAACCTGGAGATATTCTGTTTATTGATGAAATTCATCGTCTTAATAAAATTACAGAAGAGTTACTCTATCCCGCAATGGAAGATTATCGCTTAGATATTACGATTGGTAAAGGACAGAGTGCGAGGACGCGAAGTCTGACTTTACCTAATTTTACTTTGATGGGAGCTACGACTAAAATCGGTGCCCTCACTTCTCCGCTACGTGATCGCTTTGGCCTAATTGAAAGATTACGTTTTTATGAACCTGATGAATTAACTTTAATTATTTTGCGTACTGCGGGAATTATTCACACTGCTATTACTGAAGAAGGGGCTAAAGAAATAGCTCGTCGTTCACGGGGAACACCTCGCATTGCCAACCGTTTATTAAGAAGGGTTAGGGATTATGCTCAAGTTAATCAGGCAGAGTCCATTACCGAAGAATTAGCTACTGTTGCTTTAAATTTTTTTAAGGTAGATATTTTAGGATTAGATTGGACAGATCGTTTAGTTTTGAATACAATGATCAAGCAATTTAAAGGCGGGCCAGTAGGTTTAGAAGCAGTTGCTGCTGCTACTGGAGAAGATGGGAAAACCATTGAAGAAGTTTATGAGCCATATTTATTGCAAATTGGTTTTATTAACCGCACTCCTAGGGGTAGAGTAGCAACAGAAGCAGCTTATAAACATTTAGGTTATTAAAATAGACCTCTTGCGAAACCCTAAAAAACCCCACCCCAACCCTCCCCGCAGGTTCGGGGAGGGAGGATTATAACCAGACATTTCCCCCCCTTACCAAGGGGCAGGGCTGTTTCATTTAAAAATTTAAGGCTTTTTAAAACCCTTAAAATATAACGGTTTCAGGCTTAGATTTCTAACAATTTGGGTAAAATTAACAAACATCGTTATTCTTGCTTTTATACTTTTTAAAAGCTACATGAGCTTAAGCATTGATTTCTAAAAATTAGTTATTTAAGTATTTAATTTAAAATATGCTGATTAAAATAGATAATCTATTTAACTGCAAACGTAAAATGAAACAGCCCTGCTTACCAAGGGGGGGGAGGGCAGGGCAGTTTCATTTCAAAATATAAGACTTTATAAAACCCTAAAAAACTAACGGTATCAGGCTTATATTTCTAACAATTTGGGTAAAATTAACAAAAATAGTTATTCTTGATTTTATACTTTATAAAAGCTAAATGAGCTTAAGCATTGATTTCTAAAAATTAGTTATGTAAGTATTTAATTTAAAATATGCTGATTAAAATAGATAATCTATTTAACTGCAAACGTAAAATGAAACAGCCCTGCCTTGGCAAGGGCGGGGAGGGTTGGGGTGGGGTTTTTTACGGTTTCGCAAAAGGTCTATTTAGTAGCCCAAGAAATCATTATTTTAGAGCAACTAGAGCCAAAAGAATTAGCCCATCAATTAGATACAGTAAGTCTTGTCACTAGAACAGTTTTATCAAGATTATGTAGGGTGTTTGCAAGCTTTAAACTTGAAAGACAATAGTTAACTGCACTGCTTCAAAGAAAATCAGGCAAAATAGAAATATCCAGACCTTGAACGGTTGCTAAAATATGAGCTATTGCCTAAATCCTAACTGCCATAATCCCTATAACCCAACCACAAATAAATTTTGTCAGCATTGTGGCTCTAAATTACTGCTAAAAGACCGTTACCGCGCCTTAAAACAAATTGGTGAAGGAGGATTTGGTAAAACTTTTTTGGCAGTTGATGAGGATATTCCCTCAAAACCTGACTGTGTAATTAAACAATTTCTTCCACAGGCACAGGGAACTACTAATGTGGAAAAAGCTACCAAGTTATTTGAGCAAGAAGCAATTCAATTAGATACACTGGGTAAACATGACCAAATCCCTAAATTACTAGCCCATTTTGAGCAGGATGGGAGGTTATATTTGTTGCAAGAATTTGTGGATGGGCAAAATTTAGCTGAAGAATTAACTGAGAAAGGAGTATTTAATGAGCAGCAAATTCGCCAACTGCTCCAGAGTTTACTTCCTGTGCTGCATTTTATTTATAAGCATAAAGTAATTCATAGAGATATTAAACCAGAAAATATCATTCGGAGACGAAAAGATAGCCAGTTAGTATTAGTAGATTTTGGAGCAGCTAAATTTGCTAACGAAAAGCCTTTAAATCAAACTGGAACAATTATTGGCACTCCTGGATATGCAGCCCCAGAGCAAGGTTTTGGAAAAGCAAACTTTTCCAGTGATTTATATTCTCTGGGGGTAACTTGCCTCCATTTACTAACAAATATTGAGCCTTTTCAATTGTTAGATGCAAGTAACGATGAATGGGTGTGGCGCGACTATTTAAACCATCCTGTGAGTTTTGAATTAGGGCAAATTTTGGATAAGTTGGTGCAAGAAGCTGTAAAGGAGCGTTATCAGTCGGCGGCGGAAGTTTTACAGGATTTAAACCCTGCTGGAGCTGCAAAACCAAAAAGGCAAGGACTCAAGTTAGTAGAAATTGGGGATAAATATGGTTATATTGATAACAATGGTCAGCTCATTATTGGGCTACATTTTGAGAAAGGAAGGCATTTTTCTGAAGGTTTGGCTGGGGTAAAATTAGGAAATAAATGGGGTTATATTGATAAAAATGGACGCTGGATTATTCCGCCACAATTTAGTCAAGTGGGGGACTTATGTGAAGGTTTGGCTCCTTTTAAAATTACTCAGTGGCTGGGGATGAGACAAAAATGGGGCTATCTGAATAATCAAGGTCAGGTGGTAATTCCTCCTCAATTTAATGAAGCTTTGAATTTTGCTGAAGGTTTGGCAGTGGTGCGTCTTGGATCTTGTTGGGGATTTATTAATCTTAAAGGTGAGTTGGTAATTCAACCTCAATTTGATAAAGCTTATAGTTTTTCTCAGGGTTTGGCAAGGGTGAGTATTGGTCTTAAATGGGGTTATATTAATCAAAGTGGCCAGATGGTGATTCCTCCACGAGATAATGGGCGGGATTTTTCTGAAGATTTGGCGGCAGTGGAAATTAATCACAAGTGGGGTTATATTAATCAAAAAGGAATATTAACTATTCAGCCTAGTTTTAATGCAGCTTTGGATTTTTCCGAAGGATTAGCTCCTGTTTTACAAGAAATTAAGCTGTTAAAATTGTTGAATATTGGGGAAAGATGGGGTTATGTTAATAAGTCGGGCGGGATGTTAATTGAACCTCAGTTTGAATGGGCTTTGGGTTTTTCTGAAGGTTTGGCGGCAGTGAAAAAAAATGAAAAATGGGGTTATATTAATAAGGTGGGTTTGATGATTATTCCGCCTCGATTTGATTTGGCTGGCTATTTTCGTGATGGCATGGCCGAAGTGGTAATGAATGGTGCTTGTCGCTATATTGATAAGCGAGGTAATTTTATTTATTAGCATTTTGCCATTCAGATAAAGTTGCTTTTTATAGGAAAATTTTTCTGCTGATGCCAGGAATTGTGATAAGATGAATGTAAGGTATATTACTAAAAAATGATGAAATCTTATCTCGCGGCAGCAATTCAAATGACCAGCAAGCCTGACTTAGAGCAAAACCTAGCTGAGGCTTTAGAATTGGTGGAACTGGCTGTAAATCAAGGAGCAGAGTTGGTTTGCTTACCAGAAAATTTTTCTTTTTTGGGAAAGGATACGGAAAGACTAGGGCAAGTAGAGGCGATCGCCACTCAGTCAGAAAAGTTTCTTCAAAATGTAGCCCAGCGCTTCCAAATAACGCTCCTCGGTGGTGGGTTTCCCACTCCAGTGGCCTTAGATGGCACTAAAGTGTACAATACAGCTCTTTTAGTGGGACCAGGAGGCAATGAATTAGCTCGGTATGAAAAAGTACATCTATTTGATGTTAATGTACCAGATGGGAATACTTACTGTGAGTCGAGTACAGTAATGGCAGGGAAGGATTTACCAGAGGTTTACTTTTCAGAAGATTTAGGTAATTTGGGCATTTCTATTTGTTATGATGTGCGGTTCCCTGAGTTATACCGCCATCTTTCCCAGAAAGGGGCGGAGGTATTGTTTATCCCTGCTGCTTTTACTGCTTATACTGGAAAAGACCACTGGCAGGTACTGCTCCAAGCAAGGGCAATTGAAAATACTTGTTATGTTATTGCTCCTGCCCAAACGGGTAATCATTACGAAAGAAGATATACACACGGTCATGCGCTCATTGTGGATCCTTGGGGGACAATTTTGGCAGATGGGGGAGATAAACCAGGAGTGGCGATCGCTGAAATTAACCCCTCTCGTTTAGAGCAAGTGCGTCGTCAAATGCCTTCTCTCGAACATCGAGTTTTTGTTTAACCATTAACCATCAACTATCAACCATTAACCATCAACCATCAACCATCAACCATCAACTATCAACCATGAATTTTATCCACATACCTAAAACCTGGGAACTTACCGAAAATAAAGTAACATCAGAAAGTGTTTATTTTAAACGCCGTCGCTTGCTGAAAAATTTAGTTGGGTTTGGTATTGGTGCAGCGATAATGCCAATTATAGGGTGTCAACAAAAAACAGCTTCTGAACCAGCTTTAGAAACCAGCCTAAATCTGCCAAAAATACAAACTGTACCCACAGATTTTACTGTTAGCGATCGCCCAATTACTGATGAAAAACTAGCAGGCAGTTATAACAATTTTTATGAATTTGGAGGCACCAAAAACATTTGGTTAAAAGCACAAAATTTACCCACCAAACCTTGGCAAGTAGAAGTAACTGGGTTAGTAAAATCTCCTCGCACTTATGATGTGGATGATTTAAAAAAACAATTCCCCCTCGAAGAGCGTATTTATCGCTTTCGTTGTGTAGAAGCTTGGTCAATGGTATTACCTTGGATTGGTTTTCCCATGAAGTCATTAATCGAAGCAGTAGAACCCACTACAGATGCCAAATTTGTGCGTTTTACTTCCTTTTATGACCCAGAAATTACTCCAGGCCCTGGTTTCCATTTGGGTTCTCTGCCTTGGCCATATCAAGAAAGTTTGCGCATTGAAGAAATGGCTAATGAATTAGCATTTTTTGCGGTGGGAATTTATGGTCACGATTTACCCAAACAACATGGTGCGCCCATCCGTATGGTGATACCTTGGAAATATGGTTTTAAAGGGGCAAAATCCATTGTAAAAATAGAATTTCTAGCAAGTCAACCAGAAACTTATTGGCATACTCTAGTTCCCAATGAATACGATTTTGAGGCAAATGTTAACCCCAGTAAACCCCATCCCCGTTGGTCACAAGCAACAGAAAAGTTTATTAGTAAAGGCCCTGATTTAACTTGGGAAATTAAGGAAACTTTGCCATATAATGGTTATGGAGAATATGTGAGCAGTTTATACACGTAAAGTAAAAAAAATTTACTTTTCCCCCAAAAATCCTAGCAGTTATTATAAATTCCATCAACCATCAACCATCAACAATCAACCATCAACCATCAACCATCAACCATCAACCATCAACCATCAACCATGTCAACTACCTTTTCCCGAGCAGAAATCGCCGCCGCAGGTATTACCCCTGAAGAATACCAAGAAATAGTTAAGCGACTGGGTCGTCATCCCAATCAAGCTGAATTGGGAATGTTCGGCGTAATGTGGTCGGAACACTGTTGTTATAAAAACTCTAAACCCCTATTAAAACAATTCCCCACTACAGGAAAACGGATTTTAGTCGGCCCTGGGGAAAACGCAGGAGTAGTTGACCTCGGAGACGGAGTCCGTCTGGCCTTTAAAATAGAATCCCATAACCATCCCTCCGCCGTTGAACCTTTTCAAGGAGCAGCTACAGGTGTAGGGGGGATACTGAGAGATATTTTCACAATGGGGGCGCGTCCCATTGCAATTTTAAATTCCCTCCGCTTTGGTAATTTGGAAAATCCCCGCACTCGCAGATTATTTACTGGAGTAGTAGCAGGAATATCGCACTACGGTAATGCGGTGGGAGTTCCCACAGTGGGGGGGGAAGTCTATTTTGACCCAGCTTATACTGGTAATCCCCTAGTAAATGCAATGGCAATGGGATTAATGGAAACTACAGAAATAGTTAAATCAGGGGCAGGGGGTATAGGCAATCCTGTGTTATATGTAGGTTCGACTACAGGAAGAGATGGCATGGGGGGAGCGAGTTTTGCGAGTGCAGAATTAACAGATAAGTCCATGGATGACCGCCCAGCGGTACAGGTGGGGGATCCTTTTTTGGAAAAATCCCTCATCGAAGCTTGTCTGGAAGCTTTTAAAACTGGAGCGGTGGTAGCGGCCCAGGATATGGGAGCGGCGGGTATTACCTGTTCTACCTCCGAAATGGCAGCCAAGGGGGGAGTGGGGATAGAATTAGACTTAGATAAAATACCTGTGAGGGAAACGGGGATGACTCCTTCTGAATATCTCTTGTCTGAGTCCCAGGAAAGAATGCTTTTTGTAGCAGAAAAAGGCAGAGAACAGGAGTTAATTAATATTTTTCACCGTTGGGGACTTCAAGCTGTAGTAGCAGGGACGGTGATTGCGGAGCCAATTGTAAGAATTTTGTTTCAAAAAGAGGTGGCAGCAGAAATTCCTGCTGCTGCTTTGGCAGATAATACTCCCATTTATGAGCGAGAATTGTTACGTGAACCTCCAGCTTATGCGCAAAAGGCCTGGGAATGGCAGGTTGGGGACTTGCCAAATTGTGAGTGGGCAGGTATAAAAATTGCTGGTGAACATTATGCTTGGCATGATATTTTGCTAAAATTGCTCGATACTCCTACGATTGCTTCTAAACGTTGGGTTTATCGTCAGTATGACCATCAGGTGCAAAATAATACTGTAGTATTACCAGGAGAGGGGGATGCAGCAGTGGTCAGGGTTTTGCCAGTGGAAGGTACCCCCAGCTTAGAAGAATTATCCCCCGTCAAAGGCGTGGGGGCAACAACAGATTGTAATAGTCGTTATGTTTATCTTGACCCTTATGAAGGGGCAAAGTTAGCAGTAGCAGAAGCAGCCAGGAATTTAAGTTGTGTGGGGGCGGAACCTTTGGCAGTTACGGATAATTTGAATTTTGGGAGTCCCGAAAAACCTGTGGGTTATTGGCAGTTGTTCCATGCTTGTCGGGGTATTGCTGAAGCTTGTGAGTTATTGGGAACTCCTGTGACTGGGGGCAATGTTTCTCTTTATAATGAAACTGTGGATAGTGAGGGGAATCCTCAACGGATTTATCCGACTCCAGTAATTGGCATGGTGGGATTGGTATCCGATATTACTCGGGTTTGTACTCAAGGTTGGCAAAAAACTGGGGATATTATTTATTTGTTGGGTTCTTCTATTGCTCAGTTGGGTGCTTCTGAATATTTAGCCACTATTCATGGGTTGGTGGCGGGGAAACCTCCAGTAGTTGATTTCCCTTTGGAATTATCTGTGCAAGCTGTTTGTCGTGAGGGAATTGCTCGTGGTTGGGTTGTTTCTGCCCATGATTGTGAGGTGGGAGGTATAGCTGTAGCTCTGGCAGAATGTTGTATTAGTGGGGGGTTGGGGGCGGAAATTTGTTTGGAGCAGGGAAGTAGTAGGGTGGATGAGTTGTTGTTTGGAGAAGGAGCAAGCAGAATTTTAGTTTCTGTGGGGGCAGAAAATCAAAGTGAGTGGGAATTATATTTACAGGAAAAGTTGGGAGGTAATTGGCAGAAACTAGGAGTGGTGCAAAATGAGAAGTTGCGCCTATTTACGGTCTCGGGCCAGAGTTTAATTGAGGTAAAAATAGAGGAGATGGACTACGCTTGGAGTCAGGCTATTGAACGACGGTTAAAATAAGAGGAGGGTTGGATTGAAAAATTGAGTTATATACTGTTCTGGGCTAACCCCTACTTTCTTAGACTAAGATAGACATTAGTGGTCAAATGTCTAAGAAAAAAGAAATATATGAGAACAAAGGAATTTGCTCGAAAATTGGGGATATCAACAAAAACCGTGCTGGGATAAGTCT
>JADQBC010000057.1 GCA_016903655.1 Gomphosphaeria aponina SAG 52.96 = DSM 107014 | reverse complement strand
GCAGGAGATGATACAGTCAACTCCAATATAACTATTACCACCCTAGCCGCCAATGTAGAAAACATAAACCTGCAAGGTACAGCCAACATTAACGCCACAGGAAACACTTTAAATAATAACCTCACAGGCAACTCAGGGAATAATATTCTCAATGGGGGAGCAGGAAACGATAAGATGGCAGGAGGAGCAGGCAATGATATTTACATTGTCGGACAATCAGGTGATGTAGTATTAGAAGAGTCCAAGGCGGGAAATGACCTCATAAAATCTTCTCAAGATTATACTATCGGAGAAAATCAAGAAAGACTCACCTTAACAGGTAAAGCCAACCTCAAAGGTACAGGAAATGAAACTAATAATACTATAACAGGAAACTCTGGGAATAACGAGCTGGTGGGGAATGGAGGAAATGATATCCTAACAGGGGGAGCAGGGAATGATAACCTGGTAGGAGGAGCAGGGAATGATATTCTTACAGGAGGAGCAGGTGTAGATAAGTTTGTGTTTAACGCACTGGCTGAGAAAATAGACACTCTTAAAGACTTTCTCCCAGGAACAGATAAAATATGTATCAACAAAATCGGGTTTAGTGAACTCTTGCAACCAGGAGTGTTACCTAGTGACCAGTTTGTTTTAGGTACAGCCCCTCTAGACAGTAACGACTACTTCATTTATAATGCAATAAACGGGCAAGTTTCCTTTGACGCAGATGGTGTAGGTACAGCCCAAAGCACCCATGTTTTAGCTACACTTACAGGTGTAAGCGCCCTGAGTGCAAATGACATCATCATTTTTTAGGGGTTGGGTTTTTTGAGTAATGAATTAGTTTTTGCCAAAAACTACTAACCCGACTCAAACCCACTCCCCACTAGATAAGTTATCCCTTCCCAGGTATCTATAGCCAAGATCATGTTTTTTTCGGACAATCTGTTCATGCTCAGGGGCACAAGACAAGAGGCTCAGGCTTCTAGCTTCAGATATATATATATATGGGGCGCATCTTTTCCCATTTTAAATCTAGCATACAAGCAGACAAAAAGTCAACCTTACAAAAAAAAATTTTTATCATACAAAAGAAATTGCTATATTTGGCAAGAGTTGTTATAATAAAAGACCAAACCAAACCTTACCAAAGATCAGCTTATCGATAAAATATACGGAAACATACAAGGACTAAAGCCCAGCCAGATCAAACAACTGACAAGGCTTTATCATCAAAGGGAACCAGGAAATAACCTGACAACCCCAGAATTTGCCCAGCGACTCGGGGCAATTTCCACAGAAATTAACCAGCCAGTTTGTGCTTACCTCAACCGTAGAGGACAAGTAATGCGAGTAGGAGTTGGCACCCCTCGCCAAACCCAAATTTCACCCCTAGAACTACCCCGCTACGGTGCAGAAAGACTTTGCGGCATTCGCTGTATTGCCACCCAATTAACATCAGAACCCCCAAAAGAAGCTAGCCTAACAGCAATGGTAATTCAAAGGCTAGATGCATTAGTAATTCTCAACCTCACAGGAACAGGATTTGAAAGAAGGGGTGGTGGAGCAACGGGTTATGTACAAGATGCCTACTTAGCCCATCTCCTACCCCAACCAGACATAGATCTAGATCAACCCGCCTACTGGACAGTTTCCCCGCCTCTAAGTCTCGATGTGCTCACTCAACATGATTTTCTCAACTTAGTAGAAGGGCTAGAAGCAGAATTTCGCCGAGAATACGTCGCCCAAGAAGTAGGTGCTGACCAGGAAAGAGTCCTGCTAGTAGGGTTAATGACCGATAAACTAACCGAACAGCAACATGAAGATGGTTTAGCCGAATTAGAGCGTTTAGTGGATACTGCGGGGGGTAGGGTATTGCATAGAATTATCCAAAAGCGTCCCCGTCCCCATCCGCAAACAGTAATAGGTGCGGGAAAAGTCCAGGAAATAGCCTTAAAAGTACAAACCCTGGGGGCAAATTTAGTAGTATTTGACCGTGACCTTTCCCCTGCCCAAGTCAGAAACTTAGAACTGCAATTTGGGGTGCGGGTAGTAGATAGAACAGAAGTAATTTTAGATATTTTTGCCCAACGCGCCCAGTCACAGGCAGGAAAATTACAGGTAGAACTGGCACAACTAGCATATATGTTACCCCGTTTAACAGGAAGAGGTCAAGCCATGTCCCGTTTGGGGGGTGGAATTGGTACAAGAGGGCCAGGGGAAACTAAACTAGAAACACAAAGGCGTACGATTCAAAAGCGCCTAGCACGTCTTCAACAAGAAGTAAATCAGTTACAATCCCATCGTTCCCGTTTGCGACAACAGCGACAACAGCAAGAAGTTCCCAGTGTGGCGATTGTGGGTTATACTAATGCGGGAAAGTCAACTTTAATTAATGCTTTGACCAATGCTGAGGTTTATACCGCAGACCAGTTATTTGCAACCCTCGACCCGACGACCCGACGACTAACCCTGGGAGAAACTCGTCAGATTTTACTTACTGATACAGTGGGATTTATTCACGAATTACCTCCAGCTCTGGTAGATGCTTTTCGGGCTACTTTAGAAGAAGTTACCGAAGCTGACGCACTACTGCACGTAGTTGATTTATCCCATCCTGCCTGGAAAAGTCAAATTCGTTCAGTGATGAAAATCCTATCAGAAATGCCCATTACTCCAGGGCCGATGTTAATTGCTTTTAATAAAATAGACATGGCAGACGAGGAGACTCTGGTAGAAGCAAAAGAAGAGTTTCCCCTAGCAGTGTTTATTTCTGCGAGTAAGCGTTTAGGTTTGGACAATCTGCGGCAAACATTAAGCCAGTTGGTGAATTATGCTCTTGCTTGAGCATAGAGTTTTAAGTTCTTCCAGGTATATATTATGTATGTAAAAAAAATAGCTAAAAACCATCATCTCATCGCTGTTTCATATAGCAAAGATGATGTTTTTTAGGACAATCTTTCCATGCTCCTGGGCACAAGAATTTCTGTAGGGGCGGGCCAGCGGGATAACCTATGTTATAAAAATTGATTGTTCAAAACCCGCCCTCACCCATGTAATTAATTTTGTCTAATTACTTATTATATTTGATAATTGTTAAAATCCTTGTATAATAAGGTTTTAAGGGTTAGTTGGTCTGTGTGTATCAAATTTAATATTAGCTAGTTACAGCTTGGAGACAAACATTATTAATGTAAAAAAGTAAGTTACAAATGTCCAATGAAACAGCCCTGTGATTGGGCGTTGCTGAATTGAGTAATGAATTATTTTTTTTTAAAAACTACTAACCAACCCCACTCCCCACTCCCCACTCCCCACTCCCCACCTACGGGCACGATATGTCGTGCCCCTTCAAGTGGGGTTGGGCGGGTTTTGATTTTAACCCAATGCTGTGATGACAAAGATTTTGGCTAAACCCGCCCCTACTTTTCCACCCAGGCGGCAAAATCCTGATTAAATTGTTCTAGTGACAAGAGCTTTATGCTCTCATCGTAACTTACAGAGTCTCGCGTCTGTTGAGTGTTATAACCCCAAGCTGCTAGATATAAACCCATTCCTGGTAAATCGGGTTGTTGTTGCACTGAGGTCAGGGTTTTCAGTCGATCTTCCACAAACCACACATTTTCTGATGTCACTCCTCCTCCTGCCATTAATTCTCTCAAAGTTTGGTGTTTGGGGCGTTTACACTCTTTCCCAATAATCAACTCTTGGGGTAATTGTATGCCGAAATTGTGCAGCAGTTGCTTAACAAAACGTCCTTCTTTGGTAGTGACAATATATAACTGAGTGGGAGAATTAATGATCTCACTGACTCTGGTGACAACTCCAGGATAAAAGCGATGTAGTCCCAACCAACTATCCAAATCTGACTCAATCCATTGATCCCTGACTGTATCTAATTGGTGGGCTAATTCTTTTGGCTCTAGTTGCTCTGAAATAACGATTTCTTCAGCAACTAGATGCCAATTTTCTAATATTTTAGCTTCATTAATACCCAAAACCAAAGCCCGAAGTAACACTGGCATTTCCCACCCAGTCTCAATTACGGGGCGCAATTTATAGAAACTGGTTGCTAAATCATCAGTGGCGGAGTTATCCCAGATTTGAGCATAGGCAAGTTTTGTAGTTTGAAAATATTCAATTATACCATCACAGAGGACACCATCAAAGTCGAGCGCTAGAATTTTTGGAGGAATAAACATGGTTGATCAATTTTGCAACTTCTATGGCAATGATGCCATATAGCTGCCATGTTTCTCATACCACATCGCCTTTTAAACCTTCTCAACCATCTGGTTGATAGTGATAACGAGCTTGTAAGAAAGAGACGCAATTCCCAGAAACCTTATATACCAATCGATGCTCTAAATCAATTTTCTTGGGTTCATTCCGATACCACCAGCGCATATCCTCTTTGAAATCAGGACTAAAAGAGGGAAAATATCCCTGTGGAAGATCAACATCATCCCTCTTTTTTCTCTTAAGTGGTCGCGCAAAATTAATTACCGCAGGTTCGGGCGGGTTTTGATTTAAAGATAACGTTGCTCACAAAGATCAAGGCTAAACCCGCCCCGTAAGAAATTGTGTAAATAATTTTGCTTATCTACTTACTGCTCAATTCCTAGCTCCTCTTTGAGATTTTCAATGCTTTCTACAGAGGTTTCTTCGGAATTTGCCCATTCTAAAGCTCTAAATAAACCTTTGGCGTTTTCAGGCGATCGCAATAAATAAATACTCTCTAAAAGACTTGAAAGTTCATCAGCAGCAATTAAAGCCACATTTTTATTATTGGACGCTTAATCACAATAATTTCTTGTTCTTCCACAACTTTGTCCAAGATGCTGGCTAGGTTCGCTTTTGCATGAGAATAGCTGGTTTCCCCACTCAACATAGTTAACTTTCTCTAACTTGTACAATATTATTGTACAATTATTCCTAGTTAACTTTCCTGGATTTGTGAGTCTGTCTCAATTTCTAAGGTTGGTTCTGCCTTTTTTGTATTTTAGTATAAAAAGTTACACTTGAGTGAATCCATTGATGTTTAGTAAATCCAGCGGATAATGTTGCCCTTTTTCTCAGCAATATATTCGGCAAGATACAGTTGAAATAGCTGACCACTAACCTGGCGGTAACTTTTGTTTGTTGCCAGACTTTAGCGAATTTATGCTTATGTTCTCTCCCTTTTATCTGAAATTTGTAATTTTTTATAAAGATTTGACATTTTTCTCCATGAAGGAGGGAATATTAACTGAGAATCAAGTGAGTAAAGGAAACCTAGAAATCTAAAGAAAAGCTTAAAAATTTCTAATTTTTACAACAGAATGAAAATATGTGTTATTCTTAACAAGAGAGCAAGGGAAAGCAATCTGATGAGATTAAAGACCTAAGAGCTATGAAGGAAACCTAGAAATCTAAAGAAAAGCTTAAAAATTTCTAATTTTTACAACAGAATGAAAATATGTGTTATTCTTAACAAGAGAGCAAAGGAGAGCAATCTGATGAGATTAAAGACCTAAATTCAATCTAATGATGGTTGATGGTTGATGGTTGAGATTGAATCTGAAATTTCATTTGTTAAAGATTAAATAGATGGAGTTTTCTTTGCTCTGGTCTAAACCTACAAAAATGCGTTGCACATATATTTTTATGAAAGAAAAAGAACTAATAAATATTTCAATAGAATCAGAAATAAAAACAATCGCCGAGGAAGTCTTTAGTCAATTTGGCATGACAAAGAGTGAAGCGATCGCGTTATTTTATCAGCAAGTTGCTCTCACAAAAAATATTCCTTTTGCTCTGAGAAATTTCAATCAGGAAACCGTTAAGGCGATGGAGGAATTAGATGCAAAATCATTGCATTTTCAGAGTAGATCCCTCAACTTTAATATAGGGGCGAAGTTCAACTTGCACCCTTGTCTGAGCTTCCCGAATTTTTGGGGCTACAGCAAAAGCAAACTTTCCTTGATCTAGATCGATAATTTCCAGGGTATCAACTAACTCAAAAGTAAGCGTTACTAGAGAAAAACCCGAACTTTTAAGTTCAATCTGAACCGATTCTTGAATCACATCCATGCCAAAACTGAGCGTATTCCCAGCCCTATCTCTAGCCTCATAACACCAGTACCCATCCGCTGGATTAGCAATTGTTGGCTCCATGCAGAACAATTCTAGTAAAGTCAATTGGTCGAATTTTTCTCTGAGTTTCATTCTCATTCTTTTATCTCAACCTCCATATAATTCTGCACTTACCAATCTACAAGTTTCATCAGGCATAACTTCCCAGGAGCTTTTCACCTGAGAAAACTTTCCCGATTTCCCACTGATTAGTGATTCGCGTACTTCAATTGCTGCTTCTCTTATTGTACCAGTGTCATCCATGAAAGTTTTAGTAAATTTTTCAACAATATTATTGGGAGTTTGAACGACACTGGTGAGATGCTTTCTAACTAATTCTCTATCTGAGGGGGTATTCCAGAAACCTAACCGCTGCATTTGTTGGGCATTTTGGATGGCGCGGGGCGTATTATGAGCATTGGGCGCAATGTTTTGATTAAACAAATAATCTAGTTTGCGCTCTGGGATATCCATTTACTAAAGCTCAAGAAGACGGGATATAGAAGAGGAGGCGGTGGGTTAAGGTACGTTCCACCCAACCCACTCTTATTCTTAAGACTCAGCCAACACTTTTGCAGCAGCAGCTATTCCCGAACCTGGGGTAATTCCCTCTACCCCTAACTTTTGTAGAGTACATTCTAAAGAAGAAATAGCGGCGAGAATATCGCGATCGCATACAAACCCCAAATGACCCATGCGAAATATCTTCCCTGTCAAATGGTCTTGTCCTCCAGCGAGGGCAATATCAAAATGTTTCTTCATCACCCCTCGAACCTCTTCTGCATCCACATTAGTAGGAGCAACCGCAGTTACTGCTGTACTCGCAGCGTCATCAGGAGCAAACAGAGGTAAACCCAAACTTTTACAAGCTGCACGAGTAGCCGCTGTTAACCGCTGATGTCTAGCAAAAATACTCTCAAGTCCTTCTGCTTTCATCATCCGTAAAGCAGTTTGCAGCCCAAAAATAAGATTAACTGGAGGAGTAAAAGGAGTAGTATTTTTTGCCGCTGATTTTTTATAGGGCATTAAATCCAAATAAGAACGGGGTATTTTTGCAGTTTCATAAGCTTTCCAAGCTTTTTTAGAACAAGCAACAAAACCCAACCCTGGAGGAATCATGTAGCCCTTTTGAGAACCAGACCCTACTACATCTAAACCCCATTCATCGATAGGAATATTCACAGCGCCCAAACTGGTAACAGCATCAACAATAATTAAACACTCTCCATGGGCTTTAACATACTTATTGATGGTTTCCAAGTCATTGAGCACCCCAGTGGAGGTTTCCGAGTGAGTAACGATAACCCCTTTAATTTCCTTATTTTTATCTCCTTCCAATTTTTCGCGGAAAACTTCTGTATCGAGAGGTTTACCCCATTCAGCGTTAATAATTTCTACCTCCATCCCGAACATTTGAGCCATTTCGCCCCAACGTTCGCCAAATTTCCCATTAACTCCTACTAAGACGCGATCGCCCTGATTAAGGAAATTAATCATTCCCGCTTCCATGGCTCCTGTGCCCGAAGTTGTTAACATCAAAACATCACTTTCCGTTTGATGCAGCCATTTCAGTAGTGAAGTACACTCCTCCATTACCTTACTAAAATCCCCACTACGGTGGCCGATGGGGGATTTTGCCATCGAGAGTAAAACAGATTCTGGCACTGGTGTAGGGCCAGGAATCATTAACATCTGTTTATTTTCCATTTATTCCTCTTCTTTATTAAGTGGGTAGTCACGACTTGAGTTGTTTATTACAAAGCTAATACCTTTTCCAGGGATTACTACAACAACCTATAATTTTATCAGTTAAGTAAACAACTGAGCGATCGCCATACCAGGTTCTTCCTGTTTCAGCAGTGACTCACCAATTAAAACAGCATTTGCTCCCGCTTGTGTTACCAAATTTAAATCCTCAGCAGTATGCAGCCCAGACTCACTAACAATAGTAATTCCTCGCTCTAAAATCTTTTCTTTTCTTGCCTCTAAAAGCTTACAAGTTGTTTGCAAATCCACTGAAAAATCTTGCAAATTCCGATTATTAATCCCCACAAGATTAACACCATCAATTCCTAAAACCCTGTCCAACTCCGAGAGACTATGAACTTCAATCAGAGCAGTCATACCCAAAAACCTAATTATTTTCACAAAATATTGCAAGTCTATATCTTTCAAAATTGCCGCAATTAACAACACAGCATCTGCCCCTTTACTGCGAGCCAAATATATTTGGTAAGGATAAATAATAAACTCTTTACATAACAAAGGTAATTCCACCACTTCCCTAACCAAACTTAAATTTTCAAAACTCCCTTGAAAAAACTCAGAATCAGTTAAAACAGATAAACAAGTAGCCCCACCTGCGGCATAGGATTGAGCTATTTTTATCGGCTCAAAATCCTCCCGAATAACCCCTTTACTGGGGGAAGCTTTTTTCACTTCAGCAATGACAGCAGGGTCAGTTTTTCCTAATTTTAATGCTCCCAAAAAATCCAGACAGGGAGATAAATCTTTTACCTGCTTTTGCAAATCCAAAAGAGACAGGCGATCGCGCATTTTCTCCACTTCTTTTTCTTTGTGCCAAACAATCTTTTCTAAAATATTTCTTGGTTCACCATCTGCCACTTTTACTTGATAATTCCAATTTTCTACTTTAATTACTGGATTTGGTTGTCTTCTTCTTATTTCCATGTTTGCGGTAGCCTCTTTATTTAAATATTATACACCAGTTTGAAAAACCTTCAAAGCTTGCCAACTTCTCTGAGAACAAATTTGTGGATTCAATTGTTCAATGGGTAGCCATTGAACACCTTTTGCTCCTATTTCCATTTCATCAATAGAAAAGCTCAAAGGTTTAGGATGTACTGAACATTGATAAATCACATTAACTGTATGGAGAAAATTTCCCTCTCCTTCAGGGAAAAAACTTTCAGCCACCGTTAGTAACTTCTCAATCGTAAAATTTTCGATTCCTGTTTCTTCTTTAACTTCCCTTTGCAAACCTTCTAACAAAGACTCATGAGGTTCTAATCCTCCTCCTGGTAAATCCCAACAATCAGGTTCTGGAAAAGTCATTTGATGGAGCATTAAAACTTCATTGCTATCAACAAATAACCCAACAACAGCTAGACGCAATCGAGATTGATTCATTGATTAACTCCTTTTTAACCAGGCTTGGTTGCGTTTTCTTAAACCCTTTGTTCCCCACCAATAAATTGCTCTAATTCCCATACTGGTTAACACAATTAAAGTGGACATAGCAGCCGCAGGTGCAATATCTCCCGCATCGTCCATATTTATGATTGCCACTGCCGCTAAAGGTATATGAGCAGGATAGAGAAAAATGATAGCCGAAATAGTCACCATTGTATTAACAAAATAGTAAATGCCTATTTCTAAAAGAATAGGCAGACAAAGAGGAACAGTTACTAGCCAAAATGTTTTATAAAAAGGAACAGCCATTGAAGCAGAAACCGCTTCAAATTCAGGATCAATTTGCTTTAAACCAGTACTTGCGGTGAGAAAACAAACAGTATAAAAGTGAATAATATTGCAAATCACTAAAATTCCCAAAGTCCCGTATAATCCATTGAGTGGATTACTTGGATTATTAAAGAAAAATACATAAGCTAATCCTAAAACCAACCCAGGTAAAGCCAAAGGAACCGTTGACAGAAAATAGTTCAAAGAACGTAACCATTTTAACCCTTTTCCTTTTTCTACTAAATAGGCGCCAATAAATACAATAATTGTTCCCAACAATGCTGTATATAATGACATCACAATACTGTTCCAGTAAGCATTATATCCCCCACCAGCCACATTATTAAAATTATAATGTTTAAAGCCTAATTGAAAGTTATAGGGCCAAACTTGAACTAAAGATGCCAAAATAATTGTAGCAAATACAATTAAAATTAAACCCACTATCAAGCTGCAAAAAGCAAACATTATCCCATCTAACATTGGGTTAGATTTTGGTTGAAGGGGAACAGCTTTAGCAGTAACTAAGGCAGTTTGTTTACGTTGAATAATTCTGTCTATCACAAAAGCAAAAACAGTGGGAATTAAAAGAAAAACACTAATAGTTGCTCCCATAGAAAAATTTTGTTGACCAATCACTTGTTTATAAATATCAGTTGCCAAAACATTAAAATCTCCCCCGACAACTTTCGGCACACCAAAGTCAGTAAATGCCAAAATAAAACAGACAAACATTGCACTAATTAAACCATATTTCACACTGGGGATAGTAATCGTCAAAAAAGTCCGCATGGGTGAAGTTCGTAATGCTTGTGCTGCTTCATATAGACGAGCATCGGTTAAACTTAAAGCTGTAGTTAAAATCACCAAAGCCTGGGGAAATACATACAAAACTTCTCCTAAAATAATGCCATTTGCTCCATAAAGATTAATATCCCATGTAGGTAATCGACCAAAAGCTCCAGTAGTTACTAATCCTTTGTTACCAAATAAATAAATTAAGCCAATAGCAGTAGCAATGGGAGGAATATAAATAGGTAACATTCCCAAGATTTTAAACCATGGTTTACCGACCATTGCAGTGCGAGTTAGAGCATAGGAAAAAATCAAAGCTAAACTAACAGCTATTATCGTACTAACAATCGCGATATAAAAACTATTAAAAAACGAGACTGATAGGGACGGTGTATTGATATATTTAACATAATTACTTAAACCAACCCAACTCCCGTTGCTATCATAAAAGCTACGGATTAGCATTGGATAAAGAGGAAAAACTACACCAACAAATAGCCATAACGTCCCTAACAGAAGCAGCCCCCGCATAATCCAATCTTCTGAAGTTGTTATGGGTTTAATCTTGCCAGAAGAAATGGGAGAACGATTAGAAGTTACTGTCATTATTCTTACACCTAGATCAAATTTTCTTCAGTGAGCTAAAAATCGAAAAAAGTTAAGCTCAAAATACCTTAACTTGTTCTGGTGGAAAATAGATATTAAGGGATTGCAAATTATTTAAATCTAATTGACGTGCTTGATGGGTATTAATTTCCACAATCAAGCTTTCTTTGGCATCTCCTTCAGGGTTTAATGTTAGTCGATAAACTGAACCTAAAAACTCAATATCTTCTACTTGTGCAGTTAAAGTATTTTCTGTTTTATTATTTGTTTGCTCAAAAACCACTTGAATATCTTCTGGGCGAATTGCCAATTTAGCCCTCTGATTAACTGACAGTTGATTCTGGGGAACATTAAAGGTTAAATTCCCACAACGAATCTGTTTCTCAGCAATAATAACCCCTTCTAAAAAATTCATCACGCCGATAAAATTAGCAACAAAAGGACTTTGAGGATATTGATAGATAGAATTGGCAGTTCCCACCTGAGCAATATATCCTTTATCCATCACCACCACTCGATCTGCCATTGCTAAAGCTTCTGATTGATCGTGAGTTACCATTACTGTTGTAATTCCTAAACGTCTTTGGACTTTGGTAATTTCCCCTCGCAGTTTATCCCGCACTTTCGCATCTAAAGCAGACAAAGGTTCATCTAATAATAATAAACCTGGAGATAAAGCTAAAGCTCTAGCTAATGCAACTCTTTGTTGTTGGCCGCCAGACATTTGGGAGGGATATTTTTTTCCCAAGCCTTCTAACCCCACTAACTCCAATAATTCAGTCACCCTTTGTCTAATTTCCGCTTTAGGTTTTTTGGCATTTTCCAACCCATAGGCAATATTTTGCTCTGCAGTTAAATTAGGAAACAGGGCATAAGATTGAAAAACAATACCAAAATCTCGCTTTTGAGGCGGTAACTGAGAGACATCTTTTCCCCCTTGCATAATACGACCAGAGGTTTGAGTTTCTAATCCACAAATAATCCGCAATAGAGTTGTTTTCCCACAACCACTTGGCCCTAATAAACAGACAAACTCTCCAGGATAGACATTGAGATAAATATCTTTTAAGGCGACAAATTCGCCAAAAACTTTATTGACATTTTCAATTTGGAGATAGGGTTCAGTCAATTGCCTCTCAACAGGAATAGTTAGCTCATTGGGTAAATCTTGATTAACTTTAGCCGCTGACACCTTGGATTTTTCTGGAATTTGAGACATTATTTTTGCCTTAATTTCAAATTAAATTGTAATTATTCAGATTTAGGTTCTGATTTACCGTCATAACGTTTTGTCCATTCTGCTAAAATTCTTTCTCGATTATCTGCCATCCATTGAAAATCATTTTTAATCAGTTGTCCATAGGGATCAGCCCCATAACCTTCGGGAATTGGCACATCAGTTTTAACTGCTGTTAAGGGAAAATTAGCTGCATATTTTTTGGCAACTTCTGGTGATATTGCCCAATCAAGAAATGTTTTAGCAGCGGGTTTAATAGCTGCTTTTTTAATTAACCCATTTGCCTCAATATCCCATCCTGATCCCTCTTCAGGAAAAATCGGTTTAATCGGTTCACCTTCATTCATTTGTTTAACTGCACGATAGCCAAAAGAAATGCCAATAGGATACTCGCCAGAACCAGCGATTTTACAAGGTTTTGACCCAGAATGAGTATATTGGGCGATATTTTGATGAAGTGCATCAAGATATTTCCAGCCTTCTTCCTCTCCTTTCATTTGTAAAATTGCAACCACAGAAAGATAACCAGTTCCTGATGATGCAGGATTAGACATGACAATTTTGTCTTTATAAATAGGTTTAATCAAATCCGCCCATGAAATCGGAATTGGTAACTTTTCTTGCTCACTTTCCACCGTATTGACACAAAAAGCCGATTCCCATGCATCAATTCCCACCCAATGAGGAGGATTTTTGCTATCTCGAAAGTCCTCCCGCACATTTTCTAAGCCTTTAGGAGCGTAGGGTTCTATTAACCCTTGTTGATCAGCAATTAGTAGGCTAGATGCAGCTAATCCCCAAACCACATCGGCTTGAGGATTATCTTTTTCTGCTAATAATTTTGCTGTTACAATTCCTGTAGAATCTCGCACAATATTTACTTGAATATTACTGTTATTTTGCTTAAAAGACTCTAAATAAGTGTTAATTTGATCGTCTTCTAGAGCAGTATATACAGTTATGCTTTCTGTGGTTTCTGTGTTAGTTTGAGGATTGTTAGAAGCCGTACAAGCAGCCACCAATGTAACAAATAACAAACCACACATAAAACGGATTAAAAATTTGCGTAGTGATGTTCTCATTGTTTTAGGTCATCCCACAGAAATTATTCTTTATCATTAGTTGTACTTCTAATTCTTGATTAAGGGGCAATTGGATTTGCTTGCCCAAATTATAACCAGCTCTTGCTAATTTTTCACCAATTCTTTATAAATTCTTTAGAAAGGGGCTGATCAACTTAAAAGGAATCTCTGAAGCACAAACTATTTCGCTGGCTCCTTAATTTAAACAAGTTAAAATCACTGGTTGAAAATAATACAGAGAAGGAGTTGTTAAATGAGGAATTTTTGCTTGTTCATCCCAAATTCTTAATTTAATCGCATCTGAAGCATAGGGAGATTGTTGAAATTGTTCAGCTTGTTTTAAAGTAAAAACACCTCCTTGAAGTTCTAGTGACTTCTTAGAAGCAGAAGATAAAGTTTCATAATACTTGGTGTTGACTGCACACAAATAGCGTTTTGCTTCAACGTGCAAACGAATTGGTTCAGTTACTTGTGGTAAAAATAATTTTGATAATATTTCTAAACCCCGATATTCATGACGATCATCAATTCCGTCCGCTGCAATATTTTCCCCTAAATTATGCATTAAATGACCTAAATCATGGAATAAACAAGCAGTAATTAATGCTGGATTTGCTTGTGCTTTTTCCGCTAACATCGCACATTGCAAAGCGTGTTCTAATTGAGTTACCCCTTCCCCCCCATATTGCTGCTCGCCTTTATGCGCAAGCATCTCAAAAATTTCTTGCTCAGACATAAATCAGCTCCTCATCTTCGTTTTGCATAATTTCTTCAGCTAATCCAAATGATAAAGTCATTCCTGCACCTCCTAAACCATTAATAATAGTAACGCCCTGTTCTGGATGTAAAATCAACTCGGTTTTTTGAGGCAGTTTACCATAAATACCATGCCAAGTTTCAGCAATTTTCAAAACAGGAACATTGGCGAATGTTTTCAAATAGTCTAAAACATAATCATTGAGTTCTATTTTATCAAAGGGATCTGGATTTAATCCAGATTCGTGAGTATCCCCAATAATTAATTCTCCTAAACCATTTTGTGACATCATTACATGAATACCCCATTGGGGAAAATGAGGAGTTTCTTGAGCAATTCTTTCTTTTAAAAGAGGTAAAGAAGGACAATGAGCAAAAGCAGTATAATGAGTTAAAGTTAACCCCCCGCACAATGCAGGCCCCAATTTCCATTGATTTGGTTGCACAACTGTTCTCATCATTTGTAACTTCACTTTTGTTATTTCTGTTTTCGCAAAAATTTCAGGATACAAGGTTTCAAAATCTGTACCACTACAAACTAAAATCTTATCTCCTCGCCAGGTTTTTTCCCCCGCTACTAATTGGGGATAGGATATATTTGTAATTGCAGTTCCATATTCAAAATCAACTAAGTAAGTTTCAGCTAAATACTGGGGAATTTTTTTCAGCGCTTCTCTTGGATCAACTATAACTTCTGTTGAACTCCATAATCCTCCTAAGAGACCTTGAAAATTCACTGCTTGACTTCGAGCTTCAACCTCCTGAACAGTTAATAATTTTAAGTTATTTTGCTGCTCAGGACGACTGCTAACAAATTCCTCAATCACACCTAACTCATCTTGACGATAAACTAAATGTAATGAACCATCTTGAGACGCATAAAAATTAGCTTTTTCTGCTAAATCTAACCAAATTTTTCGAGAATTTAAAGCCCGATTATATAAATTACCTGCTGGTTGTCCAATTGGCCAAACCATCCCAAAATTGCGAATAGATGCACCAACTGCTTGAGCATTGCGCTCAAAAACAATAACTTTAAATCCTCTTTTACTATAAGCTAAAGCATTGGCTAATCCCACAATTCCTGCACCAATAATTAGTACATCTGCATCTAGATTTTTTGTCATGTTACTATTTTTCCTTGCGTTCAAGTTATCAGGTTTTAATCATTGATTGTAATTCTAATAAACAACCTAATAATCCATCATTGGGATAGGTTTCTAATTGTGCTTTTGTATGGGTTCCATTGGTTACTCCTAAAGATAAGAAACAATTGGCATTTTTTCCAGACGCTAAATCAGATGGTGTATCGCCAATATAGATAACTGTTTGCGGATCTGTTATCCCTAAACGATACATTGCTTTTTGGATCATAAAAGGGGCAGGTCTGCCTTCCTGATTGTAAATTTCTGAAGGAGTAACAGAAGCCTGAATTATTGAATTATTTTCTCCTATAAATTGACTATTTAACCCCAGATCCCATCCTAAGCGCTCGAGAATAATATTAGTTACTTCTCGATAAAATCCTGTATTTAAGGCAATTTTAATTCCTTGAGATTTTAACCAAGAAAACAACTCTAAACAACCTTCAGTTGGGAGAACAGGTTTACAGCGATAGTAATCTTCTAAAATTTCTCTAAATTTCGCAAAACTCTGATTGACTTTTTCACCATAGCTAGCATCATTTTTGCCAATTTGTTGCTCCCATAAGGTGGCAAAAACTAATTTTTTTGACCACCCCATCATTGGATTACAACTTTCTTTATTTGCTTGTAAACCAGTTAATTTTGCTGCTTCTAAAAAACAAAACAAAACTTCATCATTATCTTTGACTGTTGTTCCCGCCATATCAAAAACAACTAATTGGATTTTTTTCATTGCCATCATCACCGATTACTAGCTTAAAAATTATCGCCTCCAATATATTTTATGTAGGATATTGTTTATTTATATCCTACATAAATAATTCAATTAAACCGCCACTTCAGCCCGTTTAAAAGCCTCATCTAAGACTTCAGAAAGAGTCGGGTGAGTATGCACATTAAAAGAGAGATTTTGCACATTATCCCGAATAGCAATAGCATTTGCAGCCTCCTGAATTAAATCAGAAGCGTGGGGCCCAATAATATGAACTCCCAACAATTCCCCGCTATCTTTCCTGTAAATAATCTTAGCAATGCCCTCACTTTCCCCCTCAGCCAAAGCTTTAGAATTGCCCTTAAAATAGGTCTTCACCGTAGCAATTTCAAACCCTTCTTTTTCCCCCAATTCCTTAGCTTGAGGTTCATTTAAACCCACATAACTAATTTCTGGATGAGTAAAAGCCGCAGCGGGAATACTGCGATAGTCAATAGTTTTTTCCCGACCACAAATATTTTCTACAGCAATGATACCTTGAGCAGAAGCAGCATGAGCTAACATCATTTTCCCAGTAGCATCGCCCACCGCCCAAAGATGAGGCACAGGTTCACCATCTTTTAATATTGCCATAGAATCATTCACAGGAATAAAACCCCTTCCATCTAATTCTACCCCAACCGACTCCAACCCTAAATTTTTCGTCGCAGGAATACGACCAGTAGCCACTAAACAAGCATCTACTTCTAAAACTTCAATAACTTCCTTAGTTTTAGCATCAGTTAACTCAATTATTACTGGCGCTCCTGGAGTAATTTTAGTCGCAAATACCCCAGCATAAGTATCAATATCTCGCGGAGCAATTAAAACCCGTTGAGCAATTTTCGCAATATCTGGGTCAAAAGTAGGCATGAGAGTATCTAACGCTTCAATCATCGTAATTTGACAACCCAAAGCCGTGTAAATATCAGCAAATTCCAGCCCAATATAACCACTACCAATAATAGCAATCCATTCAGGCAGACTCTCTAATCTTACCGCTTCATCGCTAGTAAATACAGTTTTGTGGTCAATTTGAATCCCACGCGGTACAAAAGGAACAGAACCAGGACAAAGCATGATATTCTCAGCAGTAAGAATTTTTTCCCCACTCTCAGAAATTACACTCACTTTATGGGGAGCTGCCACTTTACCCCAGCCATGAATAGTATCAACTTTGAGGCGTTTGAGACTATTAGTTAAATCGCCCCGAATTTTATTCACCAAATTAGTCGCATGGGAGGCGATCGCCTCGCGCTCAAACTTGACTCCAGATACCTCGATCCCCAAACTGTGCAGATGGTGAACATCTTGTAACTCTCTCACCCTGCCTGATGCTGCGAGGAGAGCTTTAGAAGGAATACAACCCCTATTAACACAAGTGCCCCCCATATCCTTTGCTTCCACAATCGCCGTGCGTAGTCCACACTTAACCCCGTGTAGAGCTGCACCATGACCGCCCACACCAGCACCAATAATCACCAAATCATAATCAAACTGTGTACTCATAGTCTATCCGAATAGATTTTTTATTGTAGAATCAAAAATGAACCAAGAATTTCTGCTCAATAGAGCCATATCTCTTGTTGAGACAGCCGCACCAACGGCGAAGTGGTGAAGCTGCAGGTAATCCTTACATTCAGCATCCTATCAGGGTTCTGAATAGCCAAGCAACTGTGGAAGAGAAAATAGTCTGGGTTTTGCATAACCCAGACAAAGGGCGTTGCTGAATTGAAGTATGAAACTTTAACCTAGGGAGTAGCCAGCGGGTTTGAGTTAGGTTAGTAGTTTTTGTAAAAACATAATTCATAACTCAATTCAGCAACGCCAGACAAAGAAACCAAAAAATCAAACAAAATATCAAATTATGGGTTACAAATATATCAATCAGTTAGCCTCTCCAGAAAACGTCAAAACATTTCTAGAATTTGTAGATTTGGCAGCAGGTGCTGGCAAAGATGTGAATAATGTTTGGGACATAGGAGACAAAATGCGCAACAGTAAGCAAATGCAGTTGTGCCTGAGAACAATTCAACAAGAGCCAGCTTGTGCCCAAATGCTCAAAGAAAAATATATGGGACCTGCTTTTGACATTGAAGCTTTGCTGAAAATGCCCAAAGGTTCTCTGGGTTGGACTTATGCTAAAATAATGAGTACCCTGGGTTATGACCCACAATTTTACCGCGTCCGAGACAACCTCGATGAAGATATCGATTACATTGCTTCTCGGATACACAAGACTCACGATATCCATCATATTGTCACAGGCTTTAGTTTAGATGGTTTGGGAGAATTGGGGGTAATTTCGGTAACAGTAGCTCAAACTCGTTATCCAACTTTTCTGTTCCTCGATCTGATCAGTCTGTTAATGACATTTATGATGTCTGATAAGCTGGCTACCGAGGCGACGAATATCAATGAACAGGGCAGAACCCTCAAGTATCAATTTGACCTCATTTCAGATGGTCTGAAAATAGGTCAAGAAGCTAAACCATTATTCCCCGTCAAGTGGGAGGAAGGCTGGGAGCGCCCCTTGGATGAATGGCGCGAAGAATTAAATATTAAACCAGTTTTAGAGGGCCCCTACAGTTGGTATAGCAAAGCAAATTTACAAGAGGCGATCGCTTAATCTCTGTGGACGTTGCTTTGAGCAATGTCCACTCTGTCTATATATATGTGCCACGCATTTTTGTGGGTTTAGACCAGAGCAAAGAAAACTCCATCTATTTAATCTTTAACAAATGAAATTTCAGATTCAATCTCAATTAAAATATCGGATTGACTATGAAGCTACCTTTATTTTCAACTTCAGCATTGCCAAAAATGCCTATCAAAAAGTTATCTCCGAAGAACTAGAAATTAAACCGCAGATGAAGATAGAGGAATATATATCTCCTGCCCTGAGAAATCGTTATTTACGCATCAATGTACAAGCAGGAAATTTAGAGGTTAACTACAGAGCAACCGTTGAGTTATGTTATGTGGAAGAGAATCCAAATTCCATTAGGGAAGTTCCCCTAGACGTATTACCTCTAGATACTTTCTATTTCCTGTACCCGAGCCGCTATTGTCAATCAGATCGATTAATGTCCATGGCAAATCAGGAATTTGGCGATTTATTACCCGACTATTCCCGCGTAACTGCTATCTGTAATTGGATTTATAACAAAGTGAGCTATATGTCAGGGAGTACGGACTCAAATACATCCGCTTATGACACAGCCACAGAAAGAGCTGGTGTTTGTCGTGATTTTGCCCATTTAGGAATTGCCTTCTGTCGCGCATTGAATATTCCTGCTAGATTTGTAAGCTGCTATGCTTATAATTTAGAACCACCAGATTTTCATGCCTGTTTTGAAGCCTATTTAGGCGATCGCTGGTACTTGTTTGACCCCACTCGGTTAGTTTCCCAAAAGGGAATAATTCGCATTGGTACAGGAAAAGACGCAGCAGACGTGGCATTTGCCACAATTTTTGGCACAGCAGAATTAGAAGAGAAAAATATTATTGTTCAACTACTAGATAATCAATCATTGAGCAATACAGTTCAGGCGATCGCCATTAGCTAAAATCGGCGTTGCTGAATTGAAGCATGAAGCCTTAAAGTAGCGGAGTAGGGAGAGGGGAGAGGGGAGAGGGTTTGAGTTGGGTTAGTATGTTTTGTAATTATATAATTTATAACTCAATTCAGCAACGCCCTAAAATCAAGATAATAAATGTCGATATTTGATCAGGTTAAGATTTTAGTTTTTTGAATTAGTTTAAATTTGGGCTCAGGGTAGAGTTTTAAGTTCTTCTTGCTCGATAGTATAACTTTCTCCTGATGACTAACTCACCCATAATCTCATCCTAGTCCTCATTCAATCATAAGTATCAAAGTAGATGTTCTCCCTAACCCAAAACACATCGAGACAAAGAGAAATCATAGAAATTGTCTTCCGCAACGGCTGGGACTATATGCGGGGACTACTAACTGGGGGCAAAGCAGATGAACCCAGGCTACCCTCTCCCGAAGTCCTCTGCAATATCCTAGTAGAATTAGGTCCTGTTTACGTCAAACTCGGACAATTACTTTCTACCCGCCCCGACTTATTACCAGGCAAATATGTGGAAGCCCTCACCGCCCTGCAAGCAAATGTGCCACCAGTAGCTTGGAATCAAGTAGAAAGTCAAATTAAACAACAACTACCCCAGTCATTAGAAGAAATCTTTAGCCAAATCAACACCGAAGCAGTCGCCGCAGGAAGCATTGCTCAAGTTCATCGAGCAACCCTCAAAAACGGGGAAGAAGTAGCGCTAAAAGTACAGCGTCCTGGAATAGAAGCAATTGTAAATCAAGATATCTCTTTAATCAAAAATTTAGCAGAATTAGTATCGATCACCGACTTCGGCAAAGACTATGATATAGTTGCCCTCGCCGAAGAATTTACCACTGCACTCAAAGCAGAGCTAGACTTTACCACCGAAGCAGATTATACCGAAGAACTACGACGCAACCTATCAACTAGCACCTGGTTTAACCCAGAAAAATTAGTCATCCCCAAAGTATATTGGGATTTAACCACCCCCAATCTTTTAGTACTAGAGTGGCTAGACGGTGTTCCTCTCCTGTTATCCAAATTATCAAAAAAACAGTCAGGAAAAGAAGTAGAACAAGAGCGTGGAGCAGTAACAACCCTGTTATTTCGCACTTTCTTTCAACAGATTTACATAGACGGTTTTTTCCATGCAGACCCCCATCCAGGGAATATTTTTTACCTCAATGATGGGCGCGTAGCAATTTTGGATTGTGGCATGATTGGGCGCTTAGACCCCCGCACCCAGCAAATTCTCACCGAAATGCTCTTAGCGATCGTCGATTTAGATGCCCAGCGCTGTAGTCAATTAACCATCGAACTCGCAGAAGCAGGTCAACCAGTCATTTTGGAACACCTCGAAAATGATTATGTTCGTCTATTGCGCAGGTATTATAATCTCAGTCTCTCCCAAATCAACTTTAGTGAAGTTTTTTATGAAGTTTTAGATATTTCTAGGAAAAACAAAATTCGTTTACCAGGAAATATGGGTTTATATGCCAAAACCCTAGCCAACTTAGAAGGAGTAGCGCGGAGTTTCAACCCAGAGGTGAACCTCCTAGACGAAATCAAACCCCTCATGACAGATTTATTTCGCCGTCAACTATGGGGGAACAATCCCACAGAAACCTTTTTAAGAACGGCCCTTGATCTCAAAAACCTTTCCCTACGAAGTCCCCGTCAACTAGATTTACTCTTAGAGCGAGTAACTTCGGAAACCTTAAAATGGAACATAAAGATAGCTGAATTGCCCCAATTACGTCGTAGCCTAGACGACTCAGCCAACCGACTCTCATTTAGTATTTTAGTCGGTTCGCTCATTATGGGAGCAGCCATTATTTCTAGCGGAGCGCAAACTGCCCAACTTTCTGTAATTAGTACTATTCTGTTTACCGTTGCCAGTTTATTAGGTTTATGGTTAATTTTCAGTATTCTCAGGTCAGGTCGTTTACGCTAGTTAATGGTTAATGGTTGATGGTTAATGGTTGATGGTTGATGGTTGATGATTGAGATTGAATCTGAAATTTCATTTGTTAAAGATTAGACATGAGTGCGAAAGTCCAAACTTAAAATGGTCATCAGTCCGCGCCAGAGATCTATTAAATAGATGGAGTTTTCTTTGCTCTGGTCTAAACCCACAAAAATGCGTTGCACATATATACTGCTTTAACCATCAATAGCGTGTTTCAGACTAGAGCAAAACTCCCCAATAGCTTGAAGACCCTGCTCAGGCGTTCCCTCGGACAATCGTTTCACAAAAGCACTACCCACAATCACCCCATCTGCACCCCACTGTTTCACCCTAAGGGCCTGTTCTGGACTAGAAATACCAAAACCCACACCGATGGGTTTATTAGTTACACTACGCAAATCAGACAACAAATTTTCCACCCTGGTTTGTACCTGAGTACGCATTCCCGTAACCCCAGTGACACTTACCAGGTAAATAAACCCCTGAGACTGAAGAGCGATCGCCTTCAGCCGCTCCATCGGACTCGTAGGTGCTACTAGCAAGATTACTTCAATTCCCATTTCCGTCGCAGGTTGCATCAGAGTTTCCGCCTCTTCTAGGGGCAAATCTGGCACTACTAAACCCTGAACCCCTGCAGCCCTAATTTCTTCTAAAAAAGGTTTTACACCTCGGTAGAAAATCGGATTATAGTAAGTAAAGAGAACAATAGGCGATCGCACTTCCCCCCTAACCTCTTTAACCACCTGCAAAACATCTTCCAACTTCACTCCCTTTTGCAGCGCTCTAGTCGCCGCCGCTTGAATTACTGGGCCATCGGCCAAGGGATCCGAATAGGGAACCCCCAACTCAATCAGATCCGCCCCCTGCTGATCTAATAGGCGCAAAGCTTTCGCCGTTGTTACCAAATCAGGATCCCCTGCGGTAATAAAAGGAATGAGAGCGCATTTTCGAGCATGGCGGAGATTTTGGAAGCAGTCAGAAACCGAGGTCATAGGATAAAATCACTTTTAATTTCTAAGGCGGTATTTTATTTTCTCATGTTCTTGCAACCTAGGAGGTGCTAGTTTACTAAACCTTACTAAAGTTTACTAAACTTCACTAAAAGCGTAAGAGTACCCATCTTTAGCAAATACCTTGATTAAGGTATTTGTTTTGGGATTGGCTTTAATTCTCTTACCTTTAACTCTTATTTCAAATGCACTAGGGTTATTTGTTGCTAGTAATCTGTTTACATAGATTTCCCTCTTTTTAGTAATTAGCAAAACAATGTCTCCAGTTTTCCAACCTCCAAAAGGCTTTTGTTTAGCTTGGGAGCGGGGAAACCCGTATTTGTTTACATTTGTCATTTGTCTTGAACCGTGACCACAAGCTTTTATTAATAATGGTTGCTTGAAAATTACTACTAAATCATTAACATTCCCTACACAAGCTGCATCAAGCCAATGAGTTTTTTCTAAGCCTAATCAGGTTCGATTATATTTGGTTGTTTCTCCACTACCAGAAGTTACGAATCGAGAACAAATACAAAATTGCTCATTACTGAAATCTCCGATAAACGGGTTAAAGTAAGCCTCGCTCGGTTATTCTGGCTTTGTCGCTGTAGCACTGGCTTAAAAAACCTTAGCTTCTAACCTGTTTAACTATTAGCAACAGAGCTACAAGCTAGCCTCATGTACCTGTAGGTGTTATGACCAAAATAACGTTAAATGAGCTGGTGCAAGTGAAGGGTTGCTAAAGTTTAGTAAACTTTAGTGAGGTTTTTGCTTGCACTTCTTTTCTGCCTCTATCTCAGCTTGAAGCCGTTCGGACTCTGCAGGTGTCAGCTCTTCCCAACGCTTTTGCAATACCGCCTCTTCATAATCTTTGAGCTGCTGGTGGTAGGTCATCTTCGTGTTGCTCACCCGAACAAGATAAGTCAGGGTCCAACCCAGCACACTCCCCACCAACAATACTTGACTCCAGATCCCAGCACTCAGATCATCGAGTCCTGCCAAATTTAATAATAAATAGGCAATGCCCCCAGCAGCAAACACCCCAATAGCAATACCTATAGCATCAATGCGGCGCATTACTTTTCAACTCCTTAAACTTTTACTGCACGACGCTGGGGGCGAAAATTGAGAAACGGACTCAGCAAAAGTAACCCAGGGAAGAAAAAGAACACCAAGAAATACATAAAACCACGCTCAAAGGAACTAACAACATACCACCGAGTTTTGAGATAGAAATAGAGTAAACCAGGCATGACTAATAAGTACAAGCCGCTCAAAACCAGATATAACAGAGCAACTAAAATTGTGTCTTGATTTAGGATAGTTTGCAACATTTGTCAAGATAATGAAATAATTCAGGAAAAGAGTGATACCAGAGGCCCGCGTAGCCATCGCCCCACCCATTCATTTTAACACGCCTCAGAGATCTGGCACTAACTCCCTCTCTTCGACTTTTAACATTGTGCAAAAAAAAAATCCCAAAAAAGGTGGCGGTTAGGCAAAATTAATGTTAGATTAGTCTAATGACAAATAAATAAAGGGGGCGTGGCGGAATGGTAGACGCTACGGACTTAAGTAAATTGAGCCTTGAGCGAGAAATCGAGCAAGTGGATGCTCTCAAATTCAGGGAAACCTAAAGCTGGAGACAGACAAGGCAATCCTGAGCCAAGCCGCAACTAAACCAGTTACGGAAGGTGCAGAGACTCGACGGGAGCTACCCTAACAGGAAAGCTGAGGGTGAAGAGAGAGTCCAATTCTCAAAGCCAATGGCAGGAGCGAAAGCTGCAAGAGAATGAAAATCCGTTGACCGTAAAAGGTCGTGAGGGTTCAAGTCCCTCTGCCCCCATTGAATAGTTAGTTATCACTTACCAGTTTCATTGTTAAGGGTTGATATGGATTTAGGGGAGATCGAAGAGAAGGATCTCAGCATCATTTGTTGCTGAGATAACCAGGTTAGTTTCTTCAGTAATAGCAGCACCATCACCACCATGAAGTGAGAGATCATTGAGAGTAAGATCACCTCTAGCAACTTGGAACCAGGTATGACGTTGAGGTAAAAGAGGAAGGGAGAGGCGATCGCCTGCTTGAAAAACACCAGCCAATAAATTGACATCCTGATGGACTGTCAAAGCACCATCTCTACCATCAGGAGCAGCAAGAAGATGCAGCTTACCTAGATTTTTTGCCAAACCAAAGTTATGCTGTTGATAACTAGGGGGTAAACCTCTAGTTGCAGGAGAAAGCCAAATTTGCAAAAAGTGAACAGGAGCTGTTGGTGAATGATTATACTCACTGTGGAAGATACCAGTCCCTGCACTCATGAGCTGAACTTCTCCAGCCTTAATGACAGAAACATTACCCATGCTATCCTTATGTTCGAGGGAACCCGAAAGTACATAAGTAATAATTTCCATATCTCGATGTCCATGAGTGGCAAAACCAGCACCACCACTAACTCGATCCTCATTAATTACCCGTAAAGAGCTAAAACCCAAATAATTAGGGTCATAATAGTTAGCAAAAGAAAAAGTATAATCAGAATTTAGCCAACCGTAATTAGCATGACCTCGATCAATTGCTCGGCGAATTGTAATCATTTTATTCTCCTTGGATTATCTCAGCTAACTTCATTTTAGAACCTTTTATATTAATATGATGAAAATATCGGTCTCACTGTTTTTTGTTGGTTCTTCTCCCTCAAATTCAAATAACTTTTTAATACTTAAAAGTCGATGGAGTTTAAATTTGGTATTGCCATTGGGTACTAACCAATAATTTAACTTGTTATCCCACTCTGTAGCAATTAGCCAATATTTACCATTTGGGGCTGACTCTAGATAAATTTCTCCCCAAGTTTTCTCTCGATAAGTATCAGGTGTTAGGGATACTGGGTGTGCATATTCTGAGAAAATTTGCGGCACTTCGTTATAAATCTTAACTAACTGCTCTTGGGTTATATTAATACTTTTTATTTTCTCATTATTTAATCCTCCAGTTACTTCAACTCCCAATTTGTTATTTTTTGACTCTATTATTTCCTCTATTTTCTTTTCTAGCTGGGAAAACCTCTCACTTATTTCTTCCCAGTTTTGCTGATTATTTTCCATCTTTTTAGGGTAAAACTTTTAATAAGTAACATTACTTAATTTGGTGCGTTAGGGGTAGCCAAAACGCACCAAAATTGTTATTGTTTAACTGATTTCCTCGGGATTAATTCCTTGTGAGCGCAGATAAGCTGCTAATTTTTCAGCTCGCTGGTGTTCTTGTTCAGCTCGTTGACGTTCTTGTTCAACTTTTTGACGTTCTTGTGCTAAACTTTCTGCTCCCCAAAGTAATAAATTACCATTTGGGTCCCACCAACGTAACCAAAACCCAGTGCGATCGCC
>JADQBC010000096.1 GCA_016903655.1 Gomphosphaeria aponina SAG 52.96 = DSM 107014 | reverse complement strand
ATCATCGTTTAGATAGAGATTTGAACGGAGCAATTAACATTTTTTTCAATTCCTTGGTTATCCAAGGCGGTCTCGGCTAATAGACAGTCTTTCAACAGATTATACTTGTTTATTCAAGTTTAGTCGTGAAAAATTAGCACCAACCATTAATAGTTAATTCACCATTGAAGAGCAAATATGTTAAATATATCGCTGGAGAATTTCTACTGTTGCTTTTCCTGTTTTTTCCCAGCTAAATTTACTCGCTTGTTTTAAACTTAATTGACTGAGATGCGATCGCATTTCGGGTTGACTCACTGCTTCCATGGCTGCCGTAATCTCTTTAGTATCATAAGGATTTACTAGCAAGGCTGCATCTGCAGCAACTTCTGGTAAAGCAGAAATGTTAGAAGTTATAACAGGAGTGCCACAGGCCATGGCTTCCAAGACTGGAAGACCAAAACCCTCCCACAGACTGGGGAAGACAAGGGCGATCGCCCCTTTAATTATGCCTGGCAATTCTTCATAAGTTACATAACCCAGGAATTTTACTTGTTCTTGTAAACCCAACTCCATCACTTGTTTTTCCAATCTAGGAGTATAACGTTTATCATAACTGCCTACAAGCCAGAGTTCATATTCCTTACAGTTAGATATTTTCGCCCAAGCATCTAACAGACGCGGTAGGTTCTTGTAAGGTTCGTGACGACCTAAATAAAGAAAATAAGGTGGTTTATTATCATTTTCTACCCCCCCTAACCCCCCCTTGTAAAGGGGGGGAACTAAACTCCCCTCCGTAGTAAAAGGGGGTTGGGGGGTGTCAAAACACCCCCCTTTTACAAGGGGGGGTTGGGGGGGGTTAAAACCAGGCCGAAAATGAAGAGTATCATAACCCAGGGGAATGGGAGTAATTTTCTTCCCAGGAATACTAAAAAAGTTGGCAATATCCCTCGCCGTAGCATGAGAATTGCAGATTATATGCTCTGCTTGAGTAAGAACTAAAGGAACATAATAACGAAAGTAAAAAGTAAGGGGAGACAATGGTTGAGGAAAACGCAGGGGAATGAGGTCGTGAACCATTACCACATACCGACATTTACTATACAGAGGAGCTTCTGGGAGAGGAGAAAATAATAACTCTGACTTAAGTTGTTGATAAATTTTCGGTAACTCTAACTGAGTCCAAAATAAACGCCCCAAATGTCCTTTTATTCCCTGTTCTGGAGTTTGACCTGATGGAATAAAATAACAAGAATAGGAATCTATCTGTTGCGCAGTAAGTAAGGTTGGGGAAAGACTAGATAAAGATGGCAGCAAATTCAAAGCATAAGTACTTATTCCTGTGGGACGGCGCATTAAAAATGAAAGATTTATTATCAGTCCTGACTTTGACATAATTTAATTAGTTAATTTAGTTAATGTAGGTTGGGTTGAGGTAACGAAACCCAACCTTGATAACTGTTGAGTGCTAAAATGCACCCAATCAGATTTCACAACCTATTTAGGATTGCTATACTTTAATTAATTCAGCCTCCAAGTAAAAAATGACCCATAAAATAGCAATTGATCTTACTGCTTATACCCCATCCAGAATGGATGGCATTAACAGATATAGCTTTGAAATTTTAAAAGCGTTACTCAATACTAATCTGGATTTTCTTGTTTATACCTCCCACCCAATTTTACCAAATAAGCGCATTAAAGTAATTGCTAACCCAGAAATGAGTGATAATAATTTTCAGGGAAATATAACGCGACTTTTCTGGCATCAATTCCAACTTCCTCAATATCTTAAACAAGATAAAATCTCTCTTTTATATACTCCTGTACCTGAAGGAATGTTTTTCCCTGTTTGTCCCCAAATTATCACCGTTCACGATTTATTGCCCATTTTTTTCCCAGAAGTTTATCCCCGCATTAAATATTATTTTCAGTATATTTTACCCTATTTATTAAAATCTGCCACTGCAATAATTGCTGTTTCTCAATCTACTAAAAACGATCTTCAGAAATATTATAACATTCCCTCAGATTTAATTCACGTTGTCTATCCAGGTTATAATTCAGATAATTTTAATAGTATTCTCACTCCAGAAGCTAACAATATTCCCGCAAAATATAAGCTGCAAAACTTTATTTTATGTGTTGGCGAAACTAGACCTTATAAAAACACCAGGCGACTTATTTACGCTTTTTCTCAGTTAAATTTCCCAGATTTAACTTTAGCAATTGTTGGCAAATTAAGTAAAATGGATAAGGAATTAATTTCCCTGCCAAAAGAGTTAAATATTGTAGATAAAGTTAGCTTTTTAGGCGAAGTTACTGATGAAGAATTAGCTGGTTTATATCACACAGCAAAAGCTTTTGTTTTCCCTTCTCTTTACGAAGGTTTTGGGATTCCTCCCCTAGAGGCTATGGCTTGTGGTTGTCCAGTAGTTACTTCTCGGGTTGCTTCTCTTCCAGAAGTTTGTGGCGATGCTGTCTATTATGTTAATCCCGAAGATATCAATAGTATCACTGAGGGTATTTATCAAGTATTAACTGATATTAACTTGGCAGCAAAACTTAGAAACCAAGGGTTAGAAAGGGTTAAACAATTCGACTATCAAATAACTGCAAGTAGGATTAAAGAAATTATCTCAATAAACTCCAATGTAAATTTTTAAGTTTTTTTTAAAATCAACCCGAGGGTGTAGGAAGTTGATGCAAAATCAGCCGATTTCCTTCAGGATCAAAAGCATAAATTTCCTTTCCGTGAGCAGCTATGGTAATTTTACCTGGGGGAGCATATCCCATTTGAGTTAAAAAGGCGATCGCCTCTTCTAAATCATCTACTTCTAAACATAAACTCATCCCACTTTTCCCCCCACCAAACTCTTCGAGATGGTTTTCTTTCGGTTTAAAAATTCCTAAACGTAAACCAGTTAATTTAAATTCACCATAAACATTAGGAATGTACTTATCTGGTTTTTCTCCCAAAAGTTCGCCATAAAAATTAATTAACAAGTCAAAATTTATTGCTCCCAAAGCGACAAAAGCATCTTGATATTTTAAACTCATCTTCACACTTGCACCATTTTCACACTTGCTCTGGTTTAGGGGTAAGTAAGACCACTTCCCTCAGTCTTCCAAAGGAACCGAGAATGCTTTCATGTTACTTATAAATAAACTCCGTCCCAGTTTCATCTGTTGTCACTTATTTCGGGTCACATTCAGCTTCAGCCTGTAAAGCATAGTACAGCTCCCATCTTTGCTGTAAATTGAGCCAAAAATCCGCCGAATTACCAAAAAACTTGGCTAGTCTCAATGCGATACTGGGAGTCATTCCTGCCTTCCCATTTACCAATTCATTGATCCGCTGATAGGGTACATGAATAGCATTAGCTAACTCACGCTGAGTGATACCCATCGGCGTTAAAAACTCCTCAGAGAGCATTTCTCCAGGATGGGTAGGTGGTCGGTTTTTTGGCACTCTCACCATTACTCCTCCTTAATCATGGTAATCAACAATCTCAACTTGAGTAGTACCTTGAATATACGAGCCATTTTACTGTTGCTGTTGGGAAATTGCTACCCGTTCTGTTTCTAGCCCCAGTAACAAGTCAGTCAAGCTTACTGCTTCATTTTCCATAATGATAGAGATTTTGTCTGCTAATTGAGGAACTTGGGTTTTTTTGGGCGTAAGTAATAAAACTTCACCCAATTTAATAAGTGTTAGTGTATCTCCCTCAGTTATATTGAGTTCATCTTGTATAATTTGCGGAACTGTAATTTGTCCTTTCTCTTCCAAAGGAACCGAGAATGTTTTCATGTTACTCATAAATAAACTCCGTGCCCTGTAAAATTCCATTACAAATAACATCCAAACCCTTACTTTTCCCAGGCATTAAATCATCCAAACCAAACTCCTTGAGTTTATATTCCGAAGCATTTTTAGCTTCAGTGGTAAATTCCAGCGGAATCATACGGCGGAAAAAGAAATGATAAGCATATTTACGGGCCCTGCGGGTAGTTTCCTCATCTAAACCCTGTTTGAGGGGCAATTTAGCCAAATACTCAAAATACTCCTCAACCGAGCTAGCATCCATTGTAATATTTTTATGGCGAATCCAAGCCTCACCAGCAACAATCACAGGAATACCCATACTGGTTAACTCCACCCCCATTTTAGTACCATAAATCAAAACCGCATTACATTGGAGCATAGCAGCATAGGTACTCACCCCACTTGCTGGAGGAATAAGAAAAACATTGGGAGGAAGTTGGGGAATAAACTTATTTATCTCCTCAACCAGGGGTTGACGAGAAATCAAAGTTCCGCGAATTTCCGCTGGGTGTACCCGAATTAACAATTGTAAATCTGGTCGTTGGGCAAAATAATTAATGGTTTGCAATACCCAGTCCAACATATTCTCGAAAGCATTGGCAGGGTAATGGAGTTGAGCATCCCACAGTACATTAGTAAGTAAACCAATACAAGGTTGAGAAAAATCCACCCCAGTTTCAGAAGCGATCGCCTGTAAATCGAACTCTGGGTGTTCGTGAAACCAGATCCAATCCTGACTACCATCCCAACGACTTTTAAGATAACCCATCAACTCATCTTCCTGCTCCTGGGTAAAAGGCATATTTTCCCAATTACTCACAGTTTCGCACATTAGCTGATGATGGTAAGTATCATGGTGGGTAAAAATAAAACATTGTTTACGGTAGGCAGGATTCCAGTTTACCACCCGCACACCAAGAGAGCGAGCAACCTCACCAATCAAACCTTGAGGTACATAAATACCATGATTAAACACAGCACAGTCAAAAGCAACAGTTTGTAAAAGTTTTTGAGTTGCCTTAGTAGTCAAAAGAGCTGCCTGAAAATAGCGACGGAGAATAGATTCACCATATGTTTCACCCTGTAAAGAAGAGCGAGCATAGAAACGTAAAGCACCAGCTAAAGCATGTTCACCGACGGCCACCCCATCCAGGGTATAAGCGGGAATTTCCGAAAAAGGGAGAGAATGGGCAATTTTTTCAGTTTCCCGAGCATCTGTAGGAGTAAGTAGTTCACTGTAGCAATGAACAATCAAACCCAAAGGTTGGAGTAAATTTTGTGCAAAAGTAAAACAATTTTGACACAAGTCTGGTTGGGGGCCCGTGCGAGCAAAATACTTATAATTAGGATATATTTGGGAATCGCACCAAAAACAAGCAGGGAGTACGCCATCACAGAGTAAGATATGGACTTGAGTTTCTCTGAGAGTCAAAGCAACAGCTAAGAGACTTTCAATAGAAATCATATGAATATCACCACCCACGCTGGTAGCAACCAGAATATTAGCCCCAGTTTTTGCCTGATTGAGAGCAGCTTGCCACTTGCCAGAATCCTTTTGTATCACCTGATTCCAATCGGGTTTATCCTGCTTATGTCGCTGTTTGCGCTTGTAGAGCTGAATTTGACTATAGAGGAATTTTTGTTGTTTTAAAAGTTCTTTAAGCATAAAATTTGACCCAGGTTTATTGAATCCAGCCAAACAAACAACACAGTGGCAGTTCTAATTTTACCAGAACCCCAACCCGAAAAAAAACTGGCGTTGCTGAATTGAAGCATGAAACCTTAAGGTAGGGAAATGTAGTAAGGAGAGGGTTTGAGTTGGGTTAGTATTTCTTGTAACTATATAATTCATGACTCAAAAAACGCAACGCTAAAAAACTTAATATTTTCACCAAGTCGTAGTTTCATATTTTATAATAGTCAATAGTCATTAGACATCTCCAATTATTAGGGTTGAGAAGGGCTAAAGCCCTTACTACGAGCGGTCATTGGTCATGGATAATTGATAATTGTAAAAAGGAGGTTTCAATGGGAATATCACTAGAAAAGGGACAGAGAATATCACTAAATAAAATAGCACCAGATTTAGTAGCAGCATTTATTGGTTTAGGATGGGACGTTAACACCACCGATACAGGAGGAGATTTTGACTTAGATGCAGCAGCATTTCTTTTAGGCAGTGATGACAAATTAATTTCAGATGAGCATTTTATTTTTTATAATAACCTAACCAGTCCCGATACCGAACAATCAGTTAAACATTTAGGAGATAATTTAACTGGAGAAGGGGATGGAGATGATGAGGTTATTATCGTAGATTTAAGAAAAGTCCCCGCTGATGTTCAGAAAATAGTAATTAGTGTAACTATCCACGAAGCAGATAAAAGAAAACAAAACTTTGGGCAAGTAGAAAACGCCTTTGTGCGGTTAGTAGATGTGCAAACCAAAGAAGAAATTCTCCGCTTTGAATTGCAAGAAGATTATTCAGTTGAAACAGCCATGATTATGGCAGAAGTTTACCGTAAAAGTGGGGAATGGCGAGTAAGTGCAGTAGGTTCAGGGTATCAAGGAGGTTTACAAGCAGTACTGAATCGTTATTTATAGGAAGTAGGGAAAAATGGCAATAAATCTACAAAAAGGACAGCGCATTTCTCTGGAAAAAGAAGCCCCAGGGTTAACAAGAATTATGTGCGGTTTGGGTTGGGATGTAGCTAAAAGTTATGGGGGTTTGTTTAGTTTTTTTAGTGCAACTAAAGACTTTGATTTAGATGCCTCGGTAATTTGTTTAAACGACCAGGAAAAAATCAATAATAATGCTGATTTAATTTATTTTGGCAACCTGCGTCACGCTTCGGGAGCAATTACCCATTTAGGAGATAATTTAACAGGAGAAGGAGATGGAGATGATGAGCAAATAATTGTAGATTTAAGCAATATTCCCTCAAGAATAAGTAAGTTAGTTTTTGTGGTGAATATTTATAATTGTTTTGAGCGTCAACAAGATTTTGGACAGGTAAAAAATGCCTTTGTACGGTTAGTAAATTTAGCAAATAATCGAGAAATTGCCAGATTTAATTTATCAGGTACAGAATATCAAAGACAAACTGGGTTGATTATGGCTGAAATTTATCGTCATAATAATAACTGGAAAATGGCAGCAATTGGTAAAGGAATGGAAGTAAAAAGTTTAAAAGAAGTTTTAGAGAATTATGATAAAGTTAGTTAAAGGGAATTAAAAGAATTCTTGCCTTGTCTCAACAAACAATTTAAAATGTAGATTTAGAGAAGTGATCAAAGTTTATGACCATAGCAGCACCAGTAAAAACGGAATACGAGGCAATTATTGGACTGGAAACACACTGTCAGCTAAATACTGCCAGCAAAATCTTTTGTAATTGTTCCACAAAATTTGACTCGCCACCTAATACTAATGTTTGTCCCGTTTGTCTGGGTTATCCAGGGGTTTTACCTGTTTTAAATGAAGAGGTACTAGCTTCGGCAGTGAAAATGGGATTAGCAATTAAGGGGAAAATAGCTAGTTATAGCAAGTTTGACCGTAAACAATATTTTTACCCCGATTTGCCGAAAAATTATCAAATATCTCAATATGACTTACCAATTGTGGAACATGGAGCATTGGAAATAGAGTTGTTTGATAAGAAAACTAAGGCAGTAACGCGGAAAAAAATTGGGATTACTCGTTTGCACATGGAAGAAGATGCGGGGAAATTAGTCCATGGAGGAAGCGATCGCTTATCTGGTTCTACCCATTCTTTAGTAGATTTTAATCGCACTGGTATCCCGCTGTTAGAAATAGTATCAGAACCAGATATCCGTTCAGGGGAAGAAGCGGCAGAGTATGCTCAAGAATTACGCCGCATTGTGCGTTATTTGGGGATAAGTGATGGAAATATGCAGGAAGGTTCTCTGCGGTGCGATGTGAATATTTCTGTCCGCCCAGTGGGACAAAAACAATTTGGGGTGAAGGTGGAAATTAAGAATATGAACTCCTTCAGCGCCATTCAAAAGGCGATCGATTATGAAATAGAGCGACAAATTGAAGCTTTAGAAAATAGAGAACCTATCTTTCAAGAAACTCGCCTCTGGGAAGAAGGAAGTCAACGTACTATTAGTATGCGCTTAAAAGAAGGATCTAGTGATTATCGTTATTTCCCAGAACCTGATTTACCTCCTCTTGAAGTATCTAAGGAACAATTGGCACAATGGCAGTCCCAAATACCAGAACTTCCCGCAGAAAAACGTAAGCGTTATGAACAAGAATTAGGACTTTCTGTTTATGATGCGCGGGTGTTAAGTGATGACCGAGAAGTAGCAGCATATTTTGAAGCAACAATTGGAGCTAATGCTAATCCGAAATTAGTGGCAAATTGGGTAACTCAAGATATTGCGGCTTATTTGAATAATAATAAACTAAGCATCAGGGAAATTGCCCTCAAACCAGAAATTTTAGCTGAGTTAGTTGGCTTGATTGAAACGGGAACAATTAGTGGGAAAATAGGGAAAGATATTCTCCCAGAATTATTAACTAAGGGCGGTTCGGCTAAGGAATTAGTGGAAAGTAAGGGCTTAATGCAAATTTCTGATGTTGGGGAATTAGAAAAAATTATTGATGAGCTTTTGGTAGCTTATCCTAAAGAAGTAGAACAGTTTCGATCAGGGAAAACTAAGCTTAAAGGTTTCTTTGTGGGCCAGGTAATGCAGAAAACTGGCGGTAAAGCTGATCCGAAAATAACTAATCAATTATTGGCGCAAAAGCTTTAAGTAAAAAAGGGGGGAAAAAGAAAGAGGTAGGGATTTTACTTATGACTTTTTCCCACTAAAAAACAATCAGTAAAATAACTGCTAAAATTAATGTAAAATCGGAAGGCTCAAGGATAATCTTAATTAAAGTCTTCATATAATCATTAAAATCAAGGATAATCTTAATCAAAGTCTTGATATAATCATTAATGTAAAAGCTGAAGGCGCAAGGATAATCTTAATCAAAGTCTTCATATAATCATTAAAATCATAGTTAGGTTTTCAGGAGGAAGAAAAATCATGGCAGACTGGCAAAAAATTAGCGGTGGAGTGACTGCACCGAAAGGATATCAAGCAGCAGGAATTGCAGCAGGATTGAAACCTTCAGGAGCACCTGATTTAGCGTTGATTTTCTCAGAAACAGAGGCGATCGCCGCAGGGGTGTTTACTACTTCTCAAGTTCGTGCAGCCTGTGTAGATTATTGTCGTCAGCGTCTCTCCGCTAAAGCCAGCGCTCGTGCAATTTTATGTAATGCAGGACAGGCAAATGCAGCTACAGGAAAGCAGGGTTGGGAAGATGCTCAAGAAAGCGCCCAGCTTTTGAGTGAAGCTTTGCAAATTCCCCCAGAATCCATACTACTAGCCTCTACAGGAGTAATTGGGAAAAGAATTAAAATGGAAGGGATGCGCAGTGGTATTCCTCAACTGGTGGCAGAGTTATCACCAACTGGGGGGGATGGGGCGGCTAAAGCAATTGTGACTACAGATTTAGTTACGAAGTCCATTGCTTTAGAAACAACTATGGGCGATCGCCCTGTGAGGTTGGGGGGTATTGCTAAGGGTTCAGGGATGATTCACCCAAATATGGCAACTATGCTATCTTTTATTACCTGTGATGCAGCGGTATCAACATCCTTGTGGCAAGAAATGTTAACGCGAGCAGCTTCTAAAAGTTTTAATCAAATTACGGTAGATGGGGATACTAGCACCAATGATACCTTGATTGCTTTGGCAAATGGTCAGTCAAGAACCCCAGCTATTACGGAAATGGGCGCAAATGCAGAAAAGTTGGAAGCAATGTTAACACAGGTGTGTCAGTATTTGGCAAAGGCGATCGCCAGGGATGGAGAGGGTGCAACTTGTTTAATAGAGGTGCAGGTTTCTGGCGCACCTGATGATGCAGCAGCACGTCAAGTAGCTAAAACCATTGTGGGGTCATCGTTGGTGAAATCAGCTATTTTTGGTCGCGATCCAAACTGGGGCAGAATTGCAGGTGCTGCGGGTCGGGCTGGAGTACAATTTAATCAAGAAGAGTTACGGATTAAATTAGGGGATTTCTTGTTGATGGAAAATGGTCAACCCCTGGAGTTTGACCGTGCAGCAGCTAGTAATTATCTCAAACAAGCAGCAGCAGGAGCTTATTTACAAGAAGATACAGTATTAATTACAGTATGTGTTGGCAATGGTTCAGGTACGGGGACAGCTTGGGGTTGTGATTTAAGTTATGATTATGTTAAAATAAATGCAGAATACACAACTTAAATCAGTTATCAGTTATCAGTTATCAGTTATCAATCTGGGAAAAACAGAGGGAATGGGACATAATGACAGTAACAACTAATTTAAAACAACTCTATGAAATTGATGACCATTTATGGTTATTAGCAACTATTGAATTACTGAAAGAAAAAAAGTTTAATCAATTAGATTTGGAAAATTTAATAGAAGAGTTAGTATCATTGGGGAAAAGAGATCAAGTTATTGTTGAGAGTTTATTAGAACAAATTATTAGACATTTATTATTGTTGCAATATTGGCAGGTTGAATACGAAAGAAATGCTCACCATTGGCAAATAGAAATCAAAAGTTTTCGCAAACAAGTTAAGAAAATGTTAACTACTAATTTAAGAAATCACTTACTTAAACAACTTGCTTCAATCTATGGAGATGCTTTAGAATATGTACAAGGAAAAACGCAATTTCAAGTAGATTTTCCTGAAGAATGCCCTTATACTTTAGAACAATTATTAGAGCAAAATTATGATTAAGAAAAAAAGCGATCGCTTTTTTTTCTGCTTTAAGTAGGATACTTGATTAGCTAAATATTACTCTTAAGTCATTGGTTATTCCTCATTAGACATCTCCAGAAAATAAAATTAAACTCGCTTGCCCAAGGGGCAAGGCCTGCGGCCATCGTAGTAAGGGCAAAGCGCCCTTCTCAACCCTAATAATTGGAGATGTCTATTAGTCATTGGTCATTGGTATTAATATCTAAATGGTTACAAATATTGTTAATATTACAAACAATAACTAACAACGTTAGACTAATAGACCTCTTGCAAAAGTGCTGTTAACCCCCCCTCCCCCCCCGCAGGTTCGGGGGGGAAATGTCTGGTTATAATCCTCCCTCCCGAACCCGCGGGGCAGGGCTGTTTCATTTAAAAATTTAAGGCTTTTTAAAACCCTTAAAATATAACGGTTTCAGGCTTAGATTTCTAACAATTTGGGTAAAATTAACAAAAATCGTTATTCTTGCTTTTATACTTTTTAAAAGCTACATAAGCTCAAGCATTGATTTCTAAAAATTGGTGATTTAAGTATTTAATTTCAAATATGCTGATTAAAATAGATAATCTATTTAACTGCAAACGTAAAATGAAACAGCACCCCCTTGGTAAGGGGGGGAAATATCTGGTTATAATCCTCCCTCCCCTTACCAAGGGGAGGGTTGGGGTGGGGTTTTTTACGGTTTCGCTCATTGGTCTAATGACCAATTCTCACCACTCCAGGAGGGTTAGAGCTAGGAAAAATTTTCTCTATCATCATTGCTGTTTTTTGTCAAGCAAAATCCCCCAACAAAATCTCAATCTTAAGAATTGTTAAGATTTTCTGACTGTTGTACAAAAAAAAACAAACATGGATAAGATAGAAAAAAAGGCAAAGAAAGCATTTGCTTAATTCAGACAATAAGACTTCAAGGAGAAAATAAAATGACACCCAGAAATTACCCTGGAACTAACGGAAACAACAAAAAAATTGCTAGTGGCAGTCAATACTACGACAAATGGAGTATGACTGGTAAGCGTGGCAACGATACCTTAGTAGGTGGTTATTGGGCGGATACAATAAATGGTAACGAAGATCATGATCAAATCACAGGCAAGGAAGGCGATGATTTTCTTCTTGGTGGAGCTGGTAATGATTATGTAGCAGGAGACTCTGGCAATGACTCTCTTGATGGTGGTGATAATAGTTTGGTAGACTATGGTAGTGATACTTTAGTAGGAGACACTGGTAATGATACTATCAGGGGTCGTAATGGTAATGACTCGCTGAATGGTGGTAGTGGTAATGATTTGCTACTGGGTGAAAACGAAAATGATACAATCTTGGGAGGTTCTAACGACGATTTAATTTATGGGGGGAGTGGCAATGATTTGCTACTGGGTGAAAATGACAATGATATAATTTACGGAGGTTCTAACGACGATTTAATTTATGGGGGTAGTGGCAATGATCAGATACTGGGTGAATCCGAAAATGATACAATTTACGGAGGTTTTAACGACGATTTAATTTCTGGGGGTAGTGGTAATGATTCGCTACTGGGTGAATCCGAAAATGATACAATTTACGGAGGTTTTAACGACGATTTAATTTATGGGGGGAGTGGCAATGATTCGCTACTGGGTGAATCCGAAAATGATATAATCTGGGGAGATTCTGGCAGCGATTCAATTAATGGGGGTAGTGGTAATGATTTGCTACTGGGTGAAAATGAAAATGATACAATTTACGGAGATTCTGGCGACGATTTAATTGATGGGGGCAATGGTCATGATTCAATTGATGGTGGATTAGGCAATGATTGGCTACAGGGTGGAAATGACAATGATACTTTAATAGGAGTTGCCGCTGCTGGAGCTAACCCAGGAATGAATGAGGTTGACATATTAACAGGTGGTAATGGAGCAGATCTTTTTGTTCTCGGAGATAGTCAGAATTTTTACTATATAGGTGGTGGGTACTTCGACTATGCTGTAATAAATGATTTTGATGCTTCAACAATCCAGCTTCACGGAAGCATAAATGATTATTATTTTTACACAGCTGGAAGTGATCTTCAAATAGTGCTTGATGCTAATCGAAGTGAACTTATTGGAGTTGTTGTTGGTTTCATGAGTCAGTCAACTAATAGTGTAACAAACACTGCCGTAACAAATTCTGTTATTAAGAGCTTCGATTTTGTTTAATAGTAACAGAATTAATTTTTTAACCGTGAAGGTTTTTGTAGGGGCATTATCATGTAATGCCCTTAATTATTGCTGGTATTCGTGCAATAAATGTTCTACCCAAGCTGCTTCTTCTGCATTGGGTAAAGGTTCTTCTTCTTTCCAGTTAATATTCATCTTAATAATCTAAGATAATTTTGCCTCTATTCAATGAACAAATTAAATCCTGGTAAAACATCTTCTCCTGATAAAGATACGGGTAAATTTAATATTTCTAATTGTTGATTTGGGCGATAAATTTCTACTGTTTTACCTTGAGGATTAATTAACCAACCTAATCTTAAACCAGATTCTAAATATTCCTGCATTTTTTCTTGTAAGGGTTTTAATCTATCACTTTGAGATCGTAATTCTATAACAAAATCAGGACAAATAGGGGGGAATTTTTGCTTTTCTGTAGGGGTTAATGTCTCCCATTTTTCTTTTGTTACCCAAGCAACATCAGGGGAGCGACTCCCTCCACCTGGTAAATTGAATATGGTTGAGGAGCTAAATACTAATCCCAGATTACTCTGATGATTCCAGAGACTAACATGAAAATTCAAATTTGCTTCTCTATTTCCACTTTCTCCCCCAACTGGTGACATAATAATTAATTCTCTATTACGATTAAGTTCTAATGGCACTTCTGGATTGTTTTGACACAGTTGATAAAAATCTTCTTGTGTCAAGGTGATTAATGGGTTTAAATCTAATCTGGTTGTCATGGTTAATTTTCCTTTTTAATTTGGGGTTTCATGGTCAAGACTGGTAATTATTTCCCCCCAGATAAAGCTTGTTGGGTAGTAGGAGAAGTCACATAACCCAGGAATGCTTTAACAGCATCACTGGCGGGTTCTTTATATACATAATATAGAACTCTTTGATAAGGATAATTAGGTGCTTCTGGAGTTAAACCAGCTATAGGTACGGTGCGCACTGTTGTCTGGTTGGCTACTTGAGAGTAGGTAGCATAGCTAATTCCATCAGTGCCTAAAGCTTGTAAAATTGGGGTAGTAGCATCTCGCTCCATTGTGGTAATATTTGGGGTTGTGCCGAAGTTTCCTCCCTGAAGCACTAATTCTAGAAATACTTGATGAGTGCCACTAACATGATTGCGATTAATTACTCTAATGCTTCCTGGTGGGCCTCCCACCCCTGACCAGTCGGTAATTTGTCCCTGAAAAATACCTACTACTTGTTCTGAAGTTAATCCCGTGCGAAAAGGATTATTAATTCCTACTACTATTGCTATAGTATCTTGAGCTACGGGAATGGCTACTAAACCTTGAGCTGTTTCTTGGGGGGTGAGAGATCGAGAAACAGCAGCAACATCTGTATTGCCAGATATAACACCCTCTATTCCCTTATCTGAACCCCATTGGTCTGTTTGTACTACTATGGCTGTTCCAGGAAATTGCTGTTCAAAGCTTTTTTTTAATACCTGATTTATTTGTACCATACTCGTTGCCCCCTTTATGCTGACCGTTGTCCCACTGGGAACAGTTGTGGGTGAGGTAAAAGTGGTACTGGGAGTAGGAGTGGGAGTGGGAGTAGGAGTGGGAGTAGGAGTGGGAGTGGGAGTGGGAGTAGGAGTGGGTTGATTGTTAGTAATAGTAACTTCAGCTTGAAGAGTAAACCACCAAAACCCTGCACCAAGAGTACCTGCTGTTATTAACAAGCTAAGAAGCAAAACGGTTGTTTCATTTTTCTGAGACATAATCTTATATTTGGTTAAACAACTTAGCGAAGTCTGACAAATCCTGCTTTCTCAATTAAGTCTTGACCCTGCTCTGTTAACAATAAATTAGCATAAGCCAAGCCTGCTTGTTCATCATCTTGACCATTTTCTTTAATGATAACAAACAGTCTCCGAGTAATAGGATAAGCGCCACTTTGAAAAGCTGCTTGACTTATTTGGTTACGTTGATTGGGACATTGAGACTGAGGAATAAAAGGCTCTTGATAAGGTGGAATAAATTGCTCTGTTGTTTTGCCTATGGGTAAAGTTTTGACAGTACATTGAGGAACAACTTCAGGGGCAGAAGCGTAATAAATACCGCCCAGGTTTTCTGCTACTTTCCTTAAGCCTGGGGTGGTGCTATAAACTAATTCTACATTCTTGCCCAACTCTTCACCCCCTAAAATATTGTCAATAAAAAATTCTACTGTTCCCCCATCTTTTGGATCACGGGAGTAGGGAATAATAGGAAGATCTGCCCCGCCAACTTCACGCCAATTAGTGATTTTTCCTAGATAAATATCTTTTAGTTGGGCTAGAGTAATGCCTGGAATATTTAAATCAGGATGAACAGCGATCGCTATTCCATCGATTGCCACAGGTATTTCTTTTAAGATAAAACCCCCTGGTTTTGCTGCTTCATATTCGTCATTTTTAATAGCTCGAGAAGACTGAGAAAAGGCCAGTTGATTTTTTAATAACATTTCAATCCCTTTTCTAGATCCAGGTGTTCCGCTGATCGGATCGGTATAACGCAGATGAAAATTTGGCCAAACGGTTTGAATAACCCGATCTACTTCCTGACGGATGGGAGCAAAAGTAGTACTCCCTCCATAATTAAACAACCCTGAAGGTACGTTCTCCACCATCGCCAGGTTTTGGGGTATGGGTTGTGACTCCTGGGATTGTTTCTTATTCCAATGAGTGACTAACCATAAACAGCCTCCTAGAATACTTACTGTAATTAACAGAGTGAAGATAAGTATTGTTGTTTCGTTTTTTGGGGACATACAATTTGGCTCAATTGCTACTTTTGTTTTTGTATTTATATATATTCTAAAAAGAAACTTGTTAAATCGGGATAAAATAATGGCACACCCATATTTTATCCCAAGTCTATGAAACAAATTTAATTTACAGTAGAGTATAGCTGGGATTGGGAAAGTGATGTTGTTATTGCTACTGTACCAAAGTTAGATTATATTAGACCAATGAGCAAAACCGTAAAAAACCCCCCCAACCCCCCCTCGCAGGGAAGATGACCGAAAAAATAAGCATTTTCCCCCCCGCAGGTTCCAGGAAGGAGGGTTTAGGTGCATAAGCGATCGCCTTGTTTTCATCAACTCATTTTCAGAGCATCTGCCACAGCTTGTAAACTTTTCATATTCCTAACCATCATTGCATGAGCAAAAACTGATACTTTTATTTCTTTTCCTACCCCCAGTTGAGAACTATTTGCGGGGACAATAATAAAATCATAAGGAGTCCAAATAGAAGTAAAATTAACTTGTTCTAACATTGCCGCATCCCGATTTAAATCTTGTAAAAATTCACTGCCTGGACGCATTTGGACATAAATTTTAAATGGGAGAACGTAGGCCATCCAAGTGCCCTGATGGGGAGAAGAAATAGTAATAAATCTTTGTACTCGCTCTCTTCCCCCTAAACGTTGCACATAGTAACGACTTACTATTCCTCCCATACTCAAACCTACTAAATTAATAGTTTGCTTGGCTGCAAAATTTTTATCGATATATTCTTTTACTTGCTCTGCTAAATTTTCTAAGCCTAACTTACCAGAATTTTGCTCCAAATTAAAGCTATACACTTGCCAACCTTGCGCTGTTAAATAAGCAGACATTTTCTGAAAAACACCCTGCTTTCTAAATATACCATGAACCAGTAAAACTTGATTATTTTCCATGATTATTATTCTTCTTAATTAAGGCGATCGCCCGTTGAATATCGTAACACAACTTTACATTATTATGCAAAGGACTGTTAGCTATTTTTACTCAATGTAACTTAATCGATTAAAAAGGGTGAAGATCAGTTATTTTTTCATTCATAAAGGATTGAAGATCGGGGAATTTATCTAAATCCCCCTATTTTTATTGATTTTATTATTATATATTTAATTAACCAAAAATTTATAGGCAAATCCCATTTTAATTTTTGGTGATTAACTTATCTAAGTTTAAATTCATTTTGAGAAAGCTTCGGTTTGTCCATTTTTTTGTATATATTGCCCCGATTTCTTCATCATTAATTTCCGTTGTTTCTAGAGAATGTAACCAATATTCATGTTTATTTTCTAAGTCACAAAAATTAAATCTTCTGGCTTTAACTTGTTTCTTTCCCGTTTCAATTAACCACATATTCTTTATTTTAATTCTTACAACAAAATTTTTCTTTTTTCCTTAGACCTCTTGCGAAACTAATTATTTTCTACTAATAGAAGTTGAAGTTTTAACTCATAATTATAAATCCCAGCGATTAAATTAAATCTTAATCCAAACTTTCTTCTTCTATTTCTGTATCTACTAGATAAAATCCTAAATA
>JADQBC010000137.1 GCA_016903655.1 Gomphosphaeria aponina SAG 52.96 = DSM 107014 | reverse complement strand
TCTTCAGTCTTTTATGACTGAAAATATCAGTTATATTCATTGGTTCAGACGGATGAGCTACAGTTGGTAAAAATAGGTAACAAGGGAGTAATATAAACTTAAATGTAAAGTTTTGTTACGAGATTCAACGTTTCTGGAATTGTGGAAGAGTGATGGAAGTGGAGCAGGAACATTTTTAGTTAAGGATATTCGTTCAGGTAGTAGTAGTTCTACGCCTGCCAACTTAACTAACATCAACAATATTATCTATTTCCAAGCCAATAATGGGGCAAATGGAATAGAATTGTGGAAAAGTAATGGAACAGCAGCAGGAACAGTTTTAGTTAAGGATATTTATGGTGGTAGTAATAGTTCTACTCCTGCCAACTTAACTAATACCAACAATATTGTCTATTTCAAAGCCAATAATGGGGCAAATGGAATAGAATTGTGGAAAAGTGATGGAACAGCAGCAGGAACAGTTTTAGTTAAAGATATTTATGGTGGTAGCAATAGTTCTACTCCTGCCAACTTAACTAACATCAACAATCTTATCTATTTCCAAGCCAATAATGGGGCAAATGGAATAGAATTGTGGAAAAGTGATGGAAGTGAAGCAGGAACAGTTTTAGTTAAAGATATTCGTTCAGGTAGTAGTAGTTCTACTCCCGCCAATCTAACTAATATCAACAATATTCTCTATTTCAAAGCTAATAATGGGGCAAAGGGGATAGAATTGTGGAAGAGTGATGAAAGTGAAGCAGAAACAGTTTTAGTTAAGGATATTCGTCCAGGGGTTAATAGTTCTAATCCAAATAACTTAATCCAGCTTGATAATAATCTTTATTTCACAGCCCATGATGGAATTAATGGAGTAGAATTGTGGAAGAGTGATGGAAGTGAAGAAGGAACAGTTTTAGTCAAAGATATTCTGTTAAATGGCGGTAGTTCCAACCCAACTAACCTCACTGATGTAAATGGAACTCTCTATTTCACAGCCAATGATGGAATTAATGGAGTAGAATTGTGGAAAAGTGATGGAACTGAAGAAGGAACTGTGTTAGTCAAAGATATTCTGTTAAATGGCGGTAGTTCCAACCCAACTAACTTAACTAATGTGAATGGAACCCTCTATTTCACAGCCAATAATGGAATTAATGGCATAGAATTGTGGAAGAGTGATGGAAGTGAAGAAGGAACAGTGTTAGTAGGAGATATACTTGCAGGCAGTGGTAGTTCTAATCCTGCTAATCTCACTGATGTTTTGGGAGAGCTTTATTTCACAGCCAATAATGGTATTAATGGCATAGAGTTGTGGAGTTTGGTTTAATAAATAGACATCAGGCGCTCCGCAGGGAAAGGGGGGCTGTTTCATTGAAAAATTTAAGGCTTTTTAAAACCCTTAAAATCTAACGGTTTCAGGCTCAAAAGAGGGCGCGCTAAAGCGCAACTACGAGCAAAAAAAAAGTTAGTAGTTGCGCTTGAGCGCCCTTTCATCGGAATAAATATTGAAAAAAAAGTTAGTAGTTGCGCTTTTAGCTCATAGTCATATCAAATATGTCAGAAACACCACTCCCATCGCCCCGATCAAAATCCCCAAAAACCGCATAACTGGGAAAGGTAAATTAGCTTGATTTAAAAGCATCTTGCCTAATAAAAATGCAAGCCCAGCAATAAATAACTGGATCAGAGTAAAACCAACTAAATATCCCACCAGGGGTGTCATTTCCGCCCCCACAATCGACTCACCATAAGCATATCCATGAAATATGCCAGCTATAGCTGCCAATCCAATTTCCAGAATACCAAAATATTTGGGCGACTTACCCTGACCCTTACTGATAGCTAATAAAACCCCAAAAGCAATAACTGAAGCAGAGATCATTAACTCAGGAAAGGGTAAATTGATGGCTAAAACATGAATACCCGTACCCACCAGAGCAGTGAAAACAAAAGCTACTGGGATAAAAAAGCCCAGAGTTTGTCCAGCAGCAATCAAACCACTAGCAACTACAAACCCAAGATGATCTATCCCAATAACAGGATGAGCTAATCCTGATAAAAAGGCTTTCATAAAATTATCGGGAGTTTCTCCACCAAAAGCATGGTGGGCCATCGCCTGTTGAGTAGTAATAAATACTCCCATCAGAGCAATTATACTAATTTGGAGAAACTTATTGAATTTTGGCGCAATTTTTAACACTTAAACTGTACCTCGCAGATGTGTTGAAATGGTTAACCAGATTGGTGGGTATCCTGACTTAGAGATGTTTTTTTCTCATCACAGTTGCGGGACAGTGCTAGACTTACACTAAACTTTCCCCTTTAAATTTGATGGCTGTTCCCCATCAAAACCAATCTGCACTTCCACATCTTAACCCATAGAGGAACATTTGCCATTATCAAATTAGCTGAAAAAATTAACCTGTTTTCATCAAGGAGAAACTTGACAAATGGTAAAAATCATCAGTCGCCAATCATTAGGCAAACAGCCAGTTTACGATATTGGCCTAGCCCAAGACCATAATTTCCTCTTAGCCAATGGTAAAATAGCCTCCAATTGCTTTAATAAATCCCACTCCACTGCCTATGCTTATATTACCTATCAAACTGCTTATTTAAAAGCCAATTATCCCGTAGAATATATGACTGCTTTATTAACCGCAAGCAGTGACAGTCAAGAAAAAGTAGAAAAATATCGGGAAAACTGCCAAAAAATAGGCATTGAAGTAGAACCACCTGATATTAATCGATCGCAAAAACATTTTACCCCAAAAAACAATAAAATTCTTTTTGGTTTATCAGCCGTAAAAAATTTAGGTCAAGGAGCCATTGAAAATATTCTCCATGGCAGAAAAGAAGCGGGAGGAAAATTTACATCTTTAGCGGATTTTTGCTCAAGAGTTGATTTACGAATAGTTAACCGTCGCGCTTTAGAAGCATTAATTTATTGTGGTGCTTTTGATTCTCTGCAATCTAATCGCAATCAATTAATCCATGATTTGGAGTTAGTAATTACCTGGGCGCAAAATAAAGCTAAAGAAAAAGAAAGGGGGCAACTGAATCTTTTTGATTTAATGAATAACGATAATTCAAAACCAGAAAAAAGTGATTTTGAAACAGCCCCAAAAGCTGCACCAGTGCCAGATTTTCCTGTCAAAGAAAAGTTAAGATTAGAAAAAGAACACTTAGGTTTTTATGTTTCTGACCATCCTCTTAAATCAATTCAAAAAGCAGCTTGGATGTTTTCTCCCATTAATATTAGTGACTTAACAACACAAAAAAGCAAGAAACCAGTTAGTGCAATTGTGATGTTAAGCTCGATTAAAACCCATATCACTAAAAAAGGTCAGCAGATGGCCTTTATTCAAATGGAAGATATTTCAGGATTAGTAGAAGGGGTTATCTTTCCTGACACTTACGAAAAAATTAAGCAATTTCTCAAAGAAGATGAACCATTAATTATTTTTGGTAAAGTTGATCGCCGTGATGATAAAATACAGCTCATTGTCGAAAATTTGGAATCTATAGAAATGGTGAAAATAATTATGTTGGAATTAACACCCCAGGCAGCTCTTGATCCTTTCAATCAAAATAACCTTAAAAGTATTGTGCAGGAACAATCAGGAGATAAAAATATGGCTAAAGTGCCAATCATAGCAATAATTGCTGTGGAAAAACAACGTCAATTTGTTCGCTTTGGCCAGGATTTTTGGGTACAAAATGAACAAGCAGCCCTTGAAGCTCTCCAGAATGCTGGATTTAAAGCCTCTGCTCAATTACTAACTTCTTAAGTCGAGAGTAATCACTCTTTGTGATTACTCTCAACCCTTTAAAAAGGAATATCATCTAAGTTTTTATCTTCCCCTAGATCGGCATTTTTCCTCTGTATATTCACAGGTTCAGCATTGCTGTAAGCTTCTGTTTCTCCTGTTTCTGCATCATCATACTCTGGTGTTTGCTCTGGTTTTTTCAGCGGAATAACATTATCTCTCGAGGAAGTAGGGGCAGTCTCCTCTGTACTTAGAGGATAAATATGAGAAGCCACAAGTTCCGCCACTGTTTCTTTAACCCCCTCTGGTCTTTCAATTCTGTTCATGGACAGACGACCTTCAATAATTACTCTGTCCCCTTCGGTGTATTTTTCTTGAGTTTCCGTTGCCATATTTCCCCAAGCAACAACTTTTAAAGTTGCTACTTGATCAGATGCTGAAGGCCCTTCAAACTCTACCAACATTTGGGCGATGGGAGTTTGGTTTTCTTGTGTGTAACGTAATTCTGGACTACGAACTATTTTACCCATTAATATGCAGCTATTCATTTAACTCTCTTTTTTGTCTAATTAGTGTTTTTTCTATTTTAGAACATTTGTACTAATTTGTCTCTTAGTCTTTTCTCCTTCCCCTTGTATCTAGCCAAGAAACAACCAACCCCCTACCAAGACCATTAACCATCAACACCTTGTTCTTTGTCAATAAATTCTTGAACCCGACTGCGATATTTGAGAATTGATTGATCCACCCAATCCCGCTCTTCACTGTTAGCAAAAATATGTACCAAAGGTTCTCCAGCATCAGGCAAAATTAATACCCAATTATCATTGTGCGGTTCAATTATTTTAACCCCGTCGATGAGTTCTAGGTTTTCTGTAGGGTGAGTTTCCACCAAATAACGCATTAAAGCACCTTTGATTGTCCAAGGACAGCGCAAGGTATAAGTTTTGTGCGCAACACGGGGGAGTTCTGTGCGCATCTGGGCAAGCGATCGCTCTTGTATTGTCAGCATCTCAATTAATTTTGCCACACAAAACATGGCATCAAACCCTGGATGTAACTGAGGAAAAATAAACCCTGTTTCCCCACTCCCTGCTATTATCACATTCGGGTCATTATGAGATACTTCCATTAAAGCTGTGGGATTTGCTTTCGTTCTAATTACCTTCCCATCATGGCGGCGGGCAATTTGCTCCACTGCACTTGAGGCATGAATTGGTACTACTATTGTACTCCTTGGATGGGCAGTCATAATAGTATTTACCATCAACGCTGTCAACTGTTCCCCCCGAATTGCTCTCCCTCCCTCATCCACCAAAATAAACTGCTCTCCATTTGCCGTCACCTGCACTCCCAGGTTAGCTTTCAGCGCTTCTACCACATGACCGAGTTGAGTTAATAGACTTTCCCGTTCTTGGTTGGAAGGAGATGTTTGACGCAGACTAGCATTCAGCACCACTGCATCACAGCCAAATTTAGCTAACAGTTGGGGTAAAACCGCTCCTGAAACTGCATAAACATAGTCTATCACCACTTTCGACCCGCTAAATGCTTCTACATTTAGCTGAGTTTCAAAACTTCTGCTGTAAGCATCACTTACTCCTGATGGGTAGGACATATTCCCAATGTCTATAATTGGTACTCGGCGCAGATCTTCTTTAAAATAAGCTCCTTCAATTTTCTTTTCTTTTGCTTTGGAAAGATTAATCCCCTTGTGGTCAAAAAATTCTATCAAAATGCAATCTGGGCGATCAGGATGGAGTCGGACATGAATGCCCCCTGCCACTCCCAATCTGGGTATCATGGTACGAGCGATGGGAATTGCTGTTGACTCTAAATTCTGCACATTTATCCCTACCGACATCAAACCCGCAATGAGAGAGCGACTCACCATCCGAGACACACTGCGCTGGTCTCGCGAAACTGCCACCTGCGCTCCTATTTTTAAAGTTGATCCGTAAGATGCTCCTAGTTTTACTGCAAACTCTGGGGTGATATCGATGTTTGCCAGTCCTGAAACCCCTCTTTGACCAAATAGATTACGGTGAGCAGTTGTTCCCCAAATCAAGTTTATATTCAAGATTGCTCCAGGTTCTATCCTTTTACTTGGCCATACTCTTACATTCGGGCTGATTTGTGCTTCTTCTCCTACTGTAGAAAGCTGCCCCACCACAGCCCCTTCTAAGATTTGAGCGCGACGATCTACACGTGTTCCTCTTGCAATTACACAAGCCTCTAAATATGCTTCTTCCCCAATTACTACTCCATTCCAAATAATTGAGCGGTTGAGGACAGCATCTGCACCGATAGTTACATTATCTCCGATCGCACTTCCTGCACTGATATGTACTCTCGGTCCGATTCTACAGTTGTTCCCGATTAGTACTGGTGTTTCTATTTTCGCACTCCCATCTATGTAAGCATTTTCTCCTACCCACATACCTGCATATTTTTCCTCATAGGCGAAGTCTATTTTTACCTTGCCGTGAAGTGCATCATATTGTGACACCCGATAAGCTTCTAAATGACCTACGTCGCACCAATATCCTTCGGCAATGTAGCCATACATTGGTTCTCCTTTTTCTAGTAGTAAAGGGAATAAATCCTTAGAAAAGTCTGATTCTTCATTTTCTGGCAAATATTTTAGTATTTCTGGTTCTAAAATATAAGTCCCTGTGTTTACTGTATCCGAAAATATTTCACTCGTCGAAGGTTTTTCCAAAAAACGTGTAATTTTATTCTCACTATCTGTAATTACTACCCCAAATTCTATCGGATTGGGAACACGGGTTAAAATTAGGGTTGCTTGCGACTGCTTTTCTCTATGGAAAGCGATCGCCGCCTGCAAATCCAAGTCTGTAATACTATCTCCACTGATTACTATAAAAGTACTTGTTAGTAACTCTGATATATTTTTTACACAGCCAGCCGTGCCTAAAGGTTGGTCTTCTTCTACTGCATAAGTCATCTCTACTCCAAACTCACTTCCATCCTGAAAATAGTCGCGCATCACGTCTGGGAGGTAATGAAGTGTAGCGATTACCTCAAGAATCTGGTGCCGTTTCAGCAGATTAATAATATGTTCTGCTATTGGTCGATTTAAAATTGGCACCATTGGTTTAGGTAAATCGCAGGTCAAAGGCCGTAGTCTGGTTCCCGAACCACCTGCCATTAGCACTGCCCGCATAATTCCTCCTTGTCTATGATTTACTTTCACTCAAGATTAACTTTGCCTTTTTTACCTGGGATTAAGCGTTGAATTGCCAGGAGTGGAAATTCCAGCAAATTTTTAACTCAACAGGTTAGTGCTTTTTGCTATTATAGTCATGGTTGATTATCTCACTTCCTGCTCATGCCTTAGTTAAATTTAACAAAAATTTATCTCTCAAGATTCTAACATGAAATAAATAATCTCACTCAGATAACAAGGGGAACAAAAATGATTCAATGGCTAGTTGGTATTTTTTTGCTAGTAGTTTATAGCGGTGGGGTCTGGAAGTTTTGGCAAGGGTTCAGACGGACAAATTTTGAGCAAACTCTTCTCAGTAAAATTAAATTGTCTGCTCTGTGGCCTGTTTTATTATTGCTCAATAAGTCCTATCGTAAGAATTTTCAAAAGGCTCTCAAGGGTTAATAATTGTGAAAGGGCGCATCTGGCTGATTGGTGGAACCAGTGAAAGTGTAAGTATTGCCCAGCAGCTGGCAACCAATCAGCTCCCTTGTACAGTTACTGTTACTACCTCTACTGCTGCTACTCTCTACCCCCAGTCTCCTCTGTTCAGGGTGGTGGTGGGTACGTTAGACTTATCGGGTATAGCCTCTTTGCTGCGCACAGAGGCAATTGTGGCTGTGGTAGATGCAAGTCATCCCTATGCTGTGGTAATTTCTCAAGGGGCGATCGCTCTTGCTTCTTCCCACTCTCTCCCCTATCTCCGCTATGAAAGACCTAATATTGTTGAGCAGCAACAGGGAGTGATTGAGTTAAATAATTTTCATCTTCTTTTAACAGGTGATTATCTTAGTAGAAAAAGAGTATTACTAACAATAGGCTACCAAAATCTCCCCCTATTTCAAAATTGGCAGAAAAAAGCTACTCTCTTTGCTCGTATTCTTCCTAGTGTAAATTCTCTGACAGGGGCTCTTAATGCTGGTTTTACTCCAGATAAAATTATTGCCTTTCGTCCTCCTATTAGTGCTACTTTGGAAAAGGCTCTCTGGCAACAATGGGAGATTTCATTGGTAGTTACTAAAGCTTCGGGGCAAGCGGGAGGAGAAGAGATAAAACGGGCTGTAGCATTAGAATTAGGGATTCCTTTAATTGTGATTACTCGCCCACAGGTAATTTATCCCCAGCAAACAGCGAACATCCAGGAAGTGATAGAATTTTGTCGTCAGTATTTAAGCGCATAAGTCTAAGGCGAAGTTTAAAACTCACTCCTACTAATTTAAAGAAAAAAATGTCTGAAACAATAACAAGGGAAATAAGCGATCGCATTTGTCAACATATGAATGAAGACCATGGTGAGGCGTTGAGACTTTATGCTCAAGTATTTGGGAAAACTAATAACCCAGAAACAGCAAAAATGCTCTCAATCGATCCTCAAGGAATGAATTTAGCAGTGAAAATTAAAGAAAATGATGTGGCAATTCGCATAGAATTTGACCATGTTCTTAAAGATGCAGCAGATGCTCATCAGACTTTAATAGAGATGGTAAAACAGGCAAGAAAAATGCCAAAAAATTAAGCAAGGGGGGAGCAATGTGGGGAAAAAAGTATAAACTATTGGGTTTATTTATTTTAGGTCTATTACTGATATTTTTCATCGCTCCAGTCTATTCTATTTCTCCCAACTCCTCGGAAAGGGTATCTGAGGTAAGTTTGACATCAGATTTAATGCAACAGGGAAGAGAGTTATATCAACAAGGAAGGTTGGCTGAAGCGGCAACAGTTTGGTTGGAGGCAGGGGAAAATTATGCTAAAAAGGGAGATAAGTTGCACCAAGCAATGAGTTTGAATTATCTGGCTTTGGCACAACAGGAATTGGGCGAGTGGGAAAAGGCATTAGAGGCGATCGCTACAAGCTTAACTCTCCTCAACTCGCTTGACTTAAATAATGAGAAAACAGCTCTCGTTTTTGCCCAAGCTCTCAACACCCAGGGGCGTTTAGAGTTAAATATGGGCAACCCTCAACTGGCCTTGACTAGCTTAGAACAAGCGACAGAAATATATCAGCAGCTAGGAGATGAAACTGGAGTGATGGGTAGTCTCATTAACCAAGCTCAAGCAATGACAGCTTTGGGGTTTCATAGTCGAACTTGTGAAACACTACTATTAGCTATGGGGGAAAAGGGTGAGTGTGAGTTTTTGCAGGAAAAAGAGTTGACACAAGTGGTGCAAACTTATTCTAAGTACCCTGAAGTTAAGGTTTTGGGTTTGCGCAGTTTGGGAAATATTTTTCGCCTTTTAGGTAATTTTGAGGTTTCCCAAAAACTCCTCGAAGAAACGCGCCATCTTCCCCAAAGCCCACAAGAAGAAAGTCTCACTCTCCTCAGCTCTGGCAAAACTGAAGTAGCTATGTATCGCAAAGCCCTCGAACTCTCAGAGAGAAGCAGTGGGAAGGAAAAAGAAAGAGCGCAAACTGATGCAATGGCAAGTGCGCAGAATGCTTTAGCATTTTATGGGGCTGCAGCCGAGACTTCTCCTATTTTAGGAGGACTTGAGCGCTTGAATTTACTCATTGAGTTAAGTGAGGGGGACTCGAGTAGGGAATTAATCACTGAAAATCTTGATGAAGTGGCTCAGTCACTGGCTGAAGAGATAGCTAATTTACCCCCCAGTCGCGCCCAGATTTTGACACAACTGAATTTTGCAGCCAGTTTGGGTAAACTGGGGCAATATCAAGAGGCGATGGTATTCGCTACACAAGCAAATGTGGCAGCGCAACACCTGGGTGACTTGTACGGAGCTAGCTACGCTCTGGGTATTTTAGGTAATTTGGCTGAAAAAACTCAGAATTGGGATTTAGCACAAAAAAATACAGAAGCAGCGCTGAGTTTAGCGCAAAGTATGCAAGCCTCTGAGCTAGGTTATAAATGGCAATGGCAGTTAGGCAGAATATATGAGGGGTTAGGGGAAAGGGAAAAAGCGATCGCTGTTTATCAAGGAGCAACTCAAACTTTAGACGCGGTGAGGAGTAATTTATTAACTGTTGATTCAGAAATACAGTTTTCTTTTCGGGATAATGTCTATCCTGTTTATCGAGAGTTAGCTAATTTACTTTTATCTAACCCCCAACAACAAGATTTAGTAGCAGCGCGACAAGTAATTGAAAGTCTGCAAGTGGCAGAGTTAGAAAACTTTCTCAAGTGCAGTTTCCGTGGGAATCAATCCCTAGAAATAGATACTATTGTGAACCGAGAAAATTCCCAAGAAGCTGTTTTCTATCCCATTGTTTTAGAGGATAGAATTGAAGTGATTCTTAAGTTACCTTTGGTAGATGAACTGCGTCACTATCGGGTTGATATAGCTGAAGCTGAGGTAAATCAAGTAATCCAGCAACTCCGTATCGATTTAGCATATTCTGGGAGAAAAAAAGAAGTACAGAAAAATGCGCAAAAAATCTATCAATGGTTAATTGAACCGATCAAAGCTGATTTGGAAACCAACCAAATCAAAACATTAGTATTTGTTCTTGATCCTGTTTTAGGAAATATTCCCATGGCCGTGCTTTATAATGGAGAAAAATATTTAATTGAGGACTATGCCATAGCATATACATCTGGATTACAGCTCCTAACTCCTCAAACTTTAGCAACACAAAACATTAATGTTCTCCTAGCAGGTATAACTCAAGAAAATCAAGGTTATCCACCCCTGAAAAATGTAAAACGTCAATTGGAGAAAATCAATACTGAGCTGAAAAGTGAAGTAATAATTGACGAGACTTTTACAGTTAATACTTTTGAAAATAAAATCACAACTCTGCCTTATTCGATCGTTCATATTGCTACCCATGGCAATTTTAGTTCTGACCCGCAAAACACTTTTATTCTGGCTTGGGACGACGAAATAGATGTCTTTCAATTAAAAAATTTGTTTCAAAGTCGGGAAGAAATACGCCCCAATGAACCGATAGAATTATTAGTTCTTGCTGCTTGTGAAACCGCAAAAGGTGATAAAAGAGCAACTTTGGGGCTAGCTGGGATGGCTTTGAATACGGGGGTAAGAAGTATAATTTCGACTCTATGGAAAATAAGTGCAGATGAGTCTCCTGGTGAACTTTTAAGTTATTTTTATAGGGAATTAAAAAATAATCCTCAAATTAGCAAAGCGGAAGCACTCCGTCAGGCACAATTACAATTTTTAAATGATAATGATCGTCAAGCTCCCTATTTTTGGGCCCCTTATATTCTGCTCGGTAATTGGCTTTAGAATTGTTGATAGTTAATGGTTGATGGTTGATGGTTGATAGTTGATAGTTAATGGTTGATGGTTAATTGTTAATGGTTGATGGTTCATTGTTAATTGTTAATGGTTGATGGTTAATTGTTCATGGTTGATGGTTAATTGTTCAAATATCAATCATATATAATGGATAATGAACTATCAACGTTGATGGTTGATGGTTCATTGTTAATTGTTAATGGTTGATGGTTAATTGTTCAAATATCAATCATATATAATGGATAATCAACTATCAACCATCAACTATCAACTATCAACCATCAACCATCAACTATCAACCATCAACCATCAACCATCAACTATCAACCATCAACCATCAACTATCAACCATCAACTATCAACCATCAACTATCAACTATCAACCATCAACTATCAACTATCAACCATAAATTTAAGACGCACAGAGTGATCGCCTGTTTCATCTAATTGTACTTCAATTGTCTCCTGAGTGAGAGATTCTAAACAGGAAAGCAGCGATCGCAAATTAGGATTACTTGCCCCAGTTTCCACATATAATCTATCTGCCAATCCCCCAATTTTTTTCCAGATCGTATAAAGTTTAGTCACATTTTGTTCGAGCTGAATTGCTTCTTTTACCACAGCCGCAGTCAGTTGCAAACAATCTAAATTCAAAGCCTCTTCCAGTGCCATTTCCACATCAATATTTGCCTTTCTTAAAGTTTGTACTTGGGCAGCAGCATCGAGATATTTTGACAAATTTTTAGCATCTGAAGTTAACTGTTTTATTGTATCCACATCTGGACTTTCAGCCATTTCTGTTTGCATTTCCTTGAGATGATTTGTTGGTAATTTTTCCAACTCTTTCACCAGCGGAGCGAGGTGACGGGGAGGAAGGGCTCCAGTTTCAGCTTTTTCCTTGACTTCATCAGGTAAAAGATCCGAACTCATCGCTAACCATTCATCAGCCAATTGTTTCACTTCGCGACGAGTAATGCGATCGCCTTTTTGGGCTGCTTCACTCACTAATTTCTGCACTTCTGGGGCTGACTTGGCTGTTTCCACAAATGCTCGTTTACTAAAATTATTAATCGCTGCTGGGTTTAATTTTCCTTCAGCCAAAAGAGTATCCGCACTATTAGCCAGTTGAATTAAATTATAAGCTTGACCCTTAGTAATTTCCCGATTTTTCAGCCAATTGAGGAAACCACTTCCCCGCCCATCACCCCCTTTTTTCTCGCGATCGCGTACCGCCCGCAGAATGCGCCCCCGCCAAATATCCGTTTGTAAATCAAAGCGATCGCATACTTGCCAAAAAGTATCCAACTGGGTTTGAAACTCATCCTCAGCAATCTCCTCATCTTCTGGATCTGGTATTTCAAAATTCAAATCTGCTGGAATTTCTAAAGCGGCAACTAATTCAGCGGGAGTTAGGGGAATATCATTCATTGTTAATGGTTAATGGTTGATGGTTGATGGTTGATGGTTAATGGTTAATGGTTGATGGTTAATTGTTAATTGTTAATTGTTAATTGTTAATTGTTAATTGTTCAAATATCAATCATCTATAATGGATAATGAACTATCAACTATCAACTATTGTTGATGGTTAATGGTTGATGGTTAATTGTTAATTGTTAATTGTTAATTGTT
>JADQBC010000012.1 GCA_016903655.1 Gomphosphaeria aponina SAG 52.96 = DSM 107014 | reverse complement strand
ACTATATCCAGTTTTAAACTTGCTGGTGTTGCTGGAGATTTTAAAACATGAAATAAAGCCGCTGCTGCTTCATCTGTGCCTATTCTCCCCAGGGCGATCGCCGCTGTCTGACACACTTGATAATTTAAATCATCGAGCAATTGTGCTACCTCTGTAACTACATTAAAGTTTTTTTTCCGACCAAGAGCAGCAACTGCTTCTTTTCTCACTGCTGCTGCTTTATCTGTTAACGCTTTCACCAATACTGGGGTTATGCTATCTTCGTGAAAGTTACCCAGTGCTTCTATGGCAGTTGCACGCACCAGCGGGACAGGATCATCTACCATTGTCAGTAGAGGTTCAATGGTTTGGGGGTTTGTGATCTGGCCTAGTGCTTGTATTGCCAAAAGCTTTGTATCTTCTTGTGTTAATAAATTCTTTAGAGCTTCTATGGCAGGACTACCGATGTTTGCTAATGCAGAGATGGCTAATTTACACAGTTCGATTTCTTCTGTTTCTTCTAATAATTTTACTAAGGAAATAATGATTTCAGGCTCTTTAAATTCACTCAAAATACGTCCTGCAAACCACCGTAATTCTAAATCAGCATCATTGTCTGCCAGAATTTCTCTCAGAGGAGCGATCGCCGCCTTTCCCTGTTTTGCCAATATTTTCCCTACTTCCCATCTTGTCTGAAAATCTCCATTGATCATTACTTGCAAATTCTCTTGTAATGTTGCTTCTAATTCCAAATGTTCATGGGGCATTGATTTTTGTAAATTTTCTGTATTTTTTACTACACTTTTCATAATTCTCTGCTCTTTTTAGTGTTGGGCAGTCGGTAATTTTCTTTTCCACTCTTTTATTCTTCCTAATTTATCCCATCTTCTGCCAACTTTCATGCAGCAACAGCATTAATTTAATTAAAAGAATGAATAATGGGAGGGTTGGCTCACCAAATTCCTAGGATTAACTATTAACCATCAACAATGAACAATCAACTATTAACTTTAGAACAACTAAGTGAAATTATTCAGCCAATTAATTTAATTTTATCATCTGGGGGACAAAAACAGTGTATAACTGGTATTAGTACAGATACGCGGACTCTCAAAGAGGGAGAGGTATTTGTTGCTTTACGTGGGGATAATTTTGATGGTCATAACTTTTTGGAAATTGCGGAAAAAAAGGGAGCGATCGCCTTAATTACGGAAACAATTGCTCACCCAAATATTACCCAATTCCAAGTAAAAGAAACTTTGGCAGCTTATCAAAAAATTGCTCACTGGTGGCGACAACAATTTAAAATTCCCGTCATGGCAATTACAGGTTCTGTCGGAAAAACTACAACCAAGGAATTGCTAGCTGAGGTTTTAGCTACTCAGGGAAAAGTTCTCAAAACTCAAGCAAATTATAATAATGAAATTGGTGTACCCCAAACCCTGTTAGCATTAAACCCAGACCATGATTATGCAGTCATAGAAATGGCCATGCGTGGGCCAGGAGAAATTGCGCAACTAACTGAAATTGCCAATCCCACAATTGGGATAATAACTAATGTGGGTACAGCCCATATTGGCAGGTTAGGTTCAGTAGAAGCGATCGCCTTGGCGAAATGTGAATTACTAGGCAAAATGTCCCCTGACAGTGTAGCAATTTTAAATCAAGATAATGAACTTTTAATGGAAACAGCGGCTAAAGTTTGGCGAGGAAAAACTATTACCTATGGTTTCAATGGCGGTGATTTATCTGGGAAATTGATTAACTCTCAAACCCTAAAAGTAGAAGGAATTGATTTACCTTTACCTTTACCTGGCCGTCATAATGCACTCAATTATTTAGCAGCTTTAGCCGTAGCCAAGGTGTTAAAAATTGATTTTAATAGCCTTAAAAAAGGTATTTCTGTTACCCTACCTGGTGGACGTTCTCGACGTTATGAATTGCCGAATAATGTAATAATTTTAGATGAAACTTACAATGCTGGATTAGAGTCAATGATCGCAGCATTAAAATTACTGAAAGAAACCCCAGGAGAGCGTCATCTAGCAATTTTGGGAACAATGAAAGAATTAGGAGAGCGATCGCCTCAATTCCACTATCAAGTGGGAGAAACTGTGAAAAGTCTGGGGATAGATTCTTTACTCCTCTTAATTGATGACCCAGAAACAGGAGAAATTGCTCATGGTGCAAAACCTATTCCCACTGAATCTTTTAACAACCATGAAACCTTGTTCAAGCGGTTAAAAGAAATAGTCAAACAAGGCGATCGCTTGTTATTCAAAGCTTCTCATTCTGTGGGTCTTGGTCAGGTTGTCAATGAGTTTCTTTCCCTTTACCCCAGTCAAGAGCCAAAACTCTTTTAATTAAGAAGCCTACAAAAGTTTATAGTGTTTAGAGGTTAATTTTTTAGGGGTTTGGAAACCAAACCCCTACCCTGTTTATTATTTCATACACTTGGTGATATTCCCTTCAAGTTCTTCTTGACTTAAATCAGTAATAATAAATACTTCTTGTACGGTTTTTCCCTGTCGAGCAATTACTTTATATCCACCAAGAATGGGTACAGAAACTCTCAACTTCATTTGAGGACAATGCCCATTGGCGCGACCAATAACACCAGGAGTAACTGTTTGTATGCCTTGATAAGTAATTAATTTCTCTAAAATAGGAATCAAACCAGGAATATGGGTAGAATGATTCCAAACTAATCTCCCGTTAGAGGAATGGTTCATTAATTTACGCTGCCTCCAAAGGTGCCATTGTCAAATTTTCCCGTCTCAGTTGTTGATGATATAATTCTGCTTGTTCAAAAGGGCCAACCCAGACAATAGCCAGACCCTCTTGATGAACTTGATCTGTTAAACTCCAAGCGCGATCGCTGGTCATTCCTGGAATATATTTCATCAGGCATTCAGCTACGTGCTCAAAAGTATTAAAATCATCATTAAGTACAATTACCTTATAGTTGGGATAAGTTTTGCGGACAACTGTTGTTGAACTCCGAGGAGCTACAGTGGGCGCAGTGGTTGCTACTACTTGACTCATAAATTATTCCTAAAAAGCTTGATTCTTTCTCATTTTAATCTTTCTTTGCATTTCTCTATTAGCTCAATTTGGGTTGAAACTATAGTAATCTCCTAAAAAATGAAAAAAATGGCTAAACTAGAACTATCCATAAACAAGGGGTTTAAACTCCTTGTTTATTACCAATAATTTACAAAAATGATTATTGGTGAGAAAAATGTGGGGTTGCGTTTTTTGAGTAATGAATTATTTTTTGACAAAAACTACTAACCAAACTAAAACCAACTCCCTACTCCCTACTCCCTACTTTAAGATTTCATGCTTCAATTTAGCAACGCCATTCAGTGCCGCCAGGCGATCGCCATATGGCGATGGTTTTCCCAAGTTATGCTCTCTATCCTCATCAGAGTGTAGCTCAAAATATTGCTACTGCACTGAAACTGAAAAAAGTTCCCTCAGCAGAAATTGACCGTCGGGTGAATCATGTTGCTCAGAAGTTAGAATTATCCCATTTATTAGAGCGCAAACCTGGTCAATAAGAGTACGAAACCCAGATGTGTAAAATTAAATGAAAATTTAATTAATCTTGATGCTTGATTAAGAGAACAAGTACGAGCACAATTAAAACAGTTATTTGCCTTCTGCATAAAAGCCTGTAGTTTATGTAACTCACTACCCAACCGAGGCGATGACTTTAGCTGTTCAGCATTTTAAGCCTTTATATACTTTTAATAAAATACAGACATACTTAAAAGCAGATATTTAAATGACTAACAGTTTATAACACAAATTAGTTTACATAAATAAAGGAATTACTAGAAAGGTTTAAATTGTTAATTTCCCCTTGAATAACACCAATTAAATCTCCTGTTGCTTCCCCAACTATAGCCAAACCTGATTTATTGAGATAATCGCTAGCATTGCTTAACAAATAATCACTTTCACTGCCAAAAAGTTGGAGCTGGTCATTATCTGTCTGACTAAAATCTTTAATCAGAGCATAATCATTTACTCCCTCACTTTTGTAGAAAACGCTCTTACTATTTCCCAGGATATAAATATCTTTTGCTGCACCGCCTATAAGAATATCTTTTTCTCCTGCACCAGGAATACCAACTGTGGGATTTGCACCAGTAAGAATATCTTCTCCCCCGTTTCCTGTTAATTTATCATTTCCTTCATCGCCGATTAAATTATCATTTTTACTACCTCCAAAGAGGATATCTTTATTTTTTCCCCCTAGGAGAATATCTTTTCCTGCTCCACCTTTGAGAATATCTTTTCCATTATTTCCATCCAAAATATCCTTACCTTTATTTCCCAATAAAGTGTCATTTCCTCCTTTTCCTTTGAGAGTATCATTTCCCGCACCTGCACTGTAAAAATTATCCCCACCATCACCTACATATAACTCATTTTCATTTCCAATTGGAACTCCATCACTTTTCCACAATTCAAAACCATGAGTTCCATCATTTGCTCCGAAATAAAGAGTACCATTAACATTGACAATGTTGGATATATCGGAACTTGACTCACCTGGGTTAATATCTGCTACTAAAACCGTACCTGCTTGAGTTCCATCACTTTTCCACAACTCCTTACCATTGGTAGAGTCCCAAGCAGTAAAATATAGATTCCCATTAAGATTAATTAGGTTGTCTATTTCGGCATCATTTTCAAACTCTTTAATTAAGACAGTGCCTACTTGGGTTCCATCACTTTTCCACAACTCATTATCACTATTCTGGAAGTCATTTATTATAAAATACAAATCCCCATCCACATCGATAAAATTTTCGTAACCAGAGGAGTCACTATTCTGACCTGCATAAATATCTTTCACCAGAACAGTACCTGTTTCAGTTCCATCACTTTTCCACAACTCAATCCCACCATTGTCGTCTTGTATTGTGAAAAGCAGATTATCGCCCACATTGGCAAAGTTTTTTATTTCGTATCTTTCATCACTTGCACCTGAATAAATATCCTTTACATTGACAGTGCCTGCTGTTGTCCCATCACTCTTCCACAACTCAATCCCACCATTTTCCTTATCATCTATTGTGAAATAGAGAATCCCGTTAAAATCGGTTAAGTTAAGTTGGTAATTAGAGGGCTGATTGGGATAAATATCTTTCACCAGTACAGTACCTTCTTCTGTCCCATCACTTTTCCACAACTTAATTCCAAAACCAGAGAAATCTACTCTAAAATAGAGAGTCCCATTGACATTGGTTAGCATATCAAAATAGGAATACCCATCAGCTTCTCCTAGTAAAGGATTAGTGCCTTCTACCGTCCCGTCACTCTTCCACAACCCATAATTACCTTCTTCGTAAAGTGTGTAAAACAAAGTGTCATCAACACTGGTTAGGTTCTCGAACTCGTAGTTAACGTCGAAACGCTCATACCAGAAATACTCAACAAGAGGAATAGTGCCTGCTTGGGTCCCATCGCTTTTCCACAGTCCAACATCACCATTACTCCAGTAACCATCTGGGTCATACGGATTATAGCTTCTTGCAATAAAATATAGAGTTCCATTGACATTGATGAGATTGGACGCCAAGTAACTTTCTGCCTCTGGATAAATACTTTCAACTTCAACAGTTCCCGCTTCCGTCCCATCGCTTTTCCACAAACCATTATGAGCAACAAAATACACAATCCCATTCACTTCGGTTAAGTCACTTGGATAGGAATCCTCAGAACCTGGAAAAATATCTTTAACTAACTGAGTCCCGCCCATTATTTCTGTCATTTTCTTTGCTCTGGTAAAAGTTTAAATGATTTTTAATTCCTTGACATTACATAAACGCCGTTTTTTTGCTCTAACACTATTTTGCTGGCTTTTTCAGGGTTTTATCTGTTTTATGTACAATTGTTAAGTTAAAATTTGTAAAGAGCGAGAGATTTTTGTGTCATGTCTCAAAATCATACTGGATAATGGGTTTTGCTTAGAAGCTCCAATTAAGTAAACTCAAATACAGGAGTTTCAATGAGCCGACTGGGTTTTTTTCCTGCCCAAATTATTTGTTGCAAACGCTCTAAGGTTTCAGGAGAGAAAAACCTTTCTCCAGTTTCCACACATACTCTGGCTGGCACATTTTCAATAATGAAGAATTTGCCATCCATCTCAAGAGTATAAGTAACTTTTTCTGCAATAATTTCCATGCTAATTAAAATGAGCTACTGAATAACAGCCAGTAAAGTGCATTCCCAAACTAAACGAGGTTGAACATAACTGAGCAGACATTGACGAGCTTTTTCTAATTGTTCAATTATCTCTTTTTTTTGCATCTTTTCCCAATAAAAATGTTGCAGATATTCAATTAACCATAATTGGGCTTCTGTATCCAATGTTTTGTCAACTTCTTTAGCCAAAGTTAAAGCATCATGGGGGTTACTCGGTACTTTTTTAAACTTTTCCAGTAAAATTGGGGGCATAGCTTGAAGTTGGGTAAAAGAAGCGATCGCTTCTCCAGGACTTCCTGCAGCCATCATTAATAATTCCCGATGAGTTAAAATCTCTTCATAACCCTTTTCTTGCAATACTCGTTTCATTTCTCCTTCATTGAGGCGATAAAAAGGAATGCGTTGACAACGGGAAACCAAAGTAGGTAATAAAGAATCACTTCCTGGTGCAATTAAAATAATAGTAGCCTTTCCAGGTTCTTCCAAAGTTTTCAATAAAGCATTAGCCGCACTTTCTGCCATTTTTTGAGCATCTTCAATCACTACCACAGCACGAGGTGCTTCTAAAGGAGTGCTACTCAGAAACTGAGTAATTTCTCGAACTTGCTCAATCCTAATTTGTGGGGGTGCTTTCCGCTTTAATCCTGCTGCTGTTGCTTCTGTTGGTGTTAATAGTTGACCTTGATGAAGATAAGTAGGCATTACCCACAAAAAATCAGGATGATTTCCTGCTTGTAATCTTTTTTTATTTAATGGATTATCTCCCATTAAAAGTTGACTAAAACATTTAGCCGCCAAACCTTTTCCTATCCCTGCTGGCCCTGCAAATAAATACCCTGGGGCAAGGCGGTTATTTATTATAGCTGACTTTAACAATTCAACTGCTTGATGCTGCCCGTAAAGTTGTGCAAAAGTAACTTTTAATAGCTCTTCGTCCTTATTCATTCGACCTGATTTTTTTCATTTCTTTATCAATAATCAAAGTATCAACTTCTTCCTCATTCAGGTTGCTTCTGGAAACAAGACGATGTAAATTATGATAAATAGCAAACACTGCTGGCCCAAAAACAATTTTATCCCCATGTTTGAGTTGATGGGAATAAACTTGATGACCATTAATCATTAGTCCATTAGAACTCAACATACTCCCCATCGGATCGCCATCGATAATTTCATAATAGACATTGCTCTGTTCATTTTGATGACGGAGTAAGGTTGCGTGGTAGCGGGAAACAAAGGGAGAATAGATGCGAATATCTCTTTTTGGCGCTCTCCCAATACTATAGATATTTTCTGTGAGAAAAAATTCTGTTTTTCCTTTGTCGTCTTCCACTAATAAAACATGATCTAGATTATACTTTTGATTGTTCATGGTTGATGGTCATTAGTCATTAGTAGGGTGGGCAGCCCACCTATTATTAATTATGATGGCGTTGCTGCATTAGAGAATGACGAGAAGGGAGAAGGGAGAGGGTTTTAGTTTGGTTAGTAGTTTTTGTAAAAAAATAATTCATGACTCAAAGGTCGCAACGCCATTATTATTTTTCTCGAAACTGACGGCGTAAAAGTAGGGAATTAGTAACAACAATGACAGAACTAGAAGCCATGAAAGCAGCAGCAACAGCAGGACTGAGAATAACGCGAAAACTAGGAAGTAAAACTCCAGCCGCCAGGGGAATTGTAATCATATTATATCCCAAAGCCCAAAAGAGATTTTGGCGAATTTTATTAAAAGTGGCACGACTGAGTTTAATAGATTCTACCACATCAAATAAGCGCTCTTTCATGAGGATAATTTGAGAGGTTTCAATTGCCACATCAGTGCCTCCATGTAAAGCAATGCCAATATCTGCTTGTGCTAAAGCTGGGGCATCATTAATTCCATCTCCTACCATTGCTACTACTTTTTTTTCTGCTTGAAGAGATTTGATAATTTCTGCTTTTTCATTGGGTTTAACTGTGGCAAAAACTTGTTCTATTCCCAACTGTTGGGCGATCGCCTTTGCTACTCCTGCTTGATCTCCTGTAATTAATACTAATTTTAAGCCTAATTTTTGCAGTTGTTTAACTGTTGCTTGAGCATCAGGGCGGAGAAGATCTTTAAACGCGATCGCTCCTATCAACTCTTCTGCTACTGCTACATAAACCACTGTTTTTCCTTCTGCTTCTAACGACTCCCCCTGTTTTCTTGTTGTCTCACTAATTATCACTCCTGCTTGTTTAATCCATTCAGCATTACCTAATCTTACCTGTTCTCCTCCCACCACTGCTCTTACTCCGAGTCCTGCTTCTGTGTGGAACTTTTGCGCCGTTAAAGCGGGTAACTCTTGCTGTGTTGCTGCTGCTAAAATAGCAGTTGCGAGGGGATGATTTGTACCTGCTGCCAATGTTGCAGCCAGTTGGAGGAGACGCGCTGCTGGTACGCCATTTTGGGATATATAATTTGTTACTGTTGCTTTTCCTAAAGTCAGAGTGCCAGTTTTATCAAAAACCACAGTATTTAACTGGTGGACTCCTTCGAGGATATCGCCTCCCTTAATTAAAAGGCCCTTTTGGGCACCAATACCAGTACCTACCAAAATAGCAGTTGGGGTTGCCAAACCGAGAGCGCAGGGACAAGCAATAACCAAAACAGCGATCGCTAGTTTTAAACTCAATAATAGGGGTGAAGTATTCATTTCCCCTCCCATCAAAACTTCAGGCCAGATATTTGTTCCCACGAAGTACCAAAACAGAAAAGTCAAAGTTGCCACCAGCATTACCAGCCAGGCAAAATATCCTGCCACCGTATCTGCTAACTTTTGTACAGGAGCCTTCCTTGTTTGAGCCGTTTCTACTGAAGCAATTATCTGGGCCAGAGTAGTATTTTCCCCTATACGAGTGGTTTTTACTGCAATTACTCCTGAGGTGTTGATTGTCCCTGCGCTCAGAGTGTCTCCCTGTTGCTTAACCACAGGTACTGCTTCTCCAGTTAACATGGACTCATCCACAGTAGTTTGACCTGCAATTATCTCCCCATCCACTGGTATTTTTTCCCCTGGTAATACCCGCACCCATTCTCCCACCCGTACCTGTGCTACGGGTATTTCAATTCCTGTTTCATTTGCCCCACCTATTAATCTGGCTTCCTGGGGGCGCAGTGCTACTAATGCTGCCAAAGCTTTACTTGCTCTGGCCCTTGCTCTTCCTTCCAAACTCCGCCCGAGGAGAATAAAACCCAAGAGCATTACTGGTTCATCAAAAAAGCATTCCCAACCCAGTTGGGGAAATAGTAGGGCAACACAACTTGCTGCATAAGCACTTCCCGTTCCCAATCCTACTAAAGTATTCATATTAGGCATTCCGTGCCACAAACCCCGCCAACCATCCACTAAAATGGGCATTCCTGGGATCAAGAGGGCGAGAGTTGCCAAACCCCAATGAAACCAAATATTACTTAATAAAGGGAGACTTGGCCCGCCTAAATGCTCTAAATGTCCTAAGCTAGAGAACAAGAGTAAAATTGCTGCTGTGGTTAATTGCCAGACTTGTTGTTTATTTTCCACTGCTCCTCTCTTTGCTAGCTCTGTTGTTGCCATGGAGCGCTGTTGAGAAGGGAAACCTCTGGAGGTGAGTTTTGCCGCTAAACTGGCTGGATTTACGAGCTTTGCATCGTACTTGATTACCGCAACTTCTGTGATCAAGTTAACACAGGCAGAAACTACTCCAGGATGTTGGGTTAATTGTCTTTCCACTGACTTGACACAACCTGCACATTTCATCCCCCCCACATCTAGGGTTGCTGTTTCAATTGAGGTTGCAGTTTGTTGTTTTTCGGTTTCAAGGGCGGGAGATATTTGCAGCATAGGCTTTTTTTTGAGAGCTTTGGCAGCTTTATTGTAGATGATTATTCCACTTTTATTTTGCCAGAAAAACCTGGTGTTGAATACCCAAGTTATCCTTTCTGTTTTCCTACAAATGACTAATGTAATAATTGACTATGGGCTGTGAAACTTTAATGGTGTTACTGATTGAGGATGATCCGATCAACGTCAAGTTGATCCAAACACTTTTGTCACCGCCACAGCCAAGTCCATTAGCAGAGGGGAAGTCATTTGCCTTAACCTGTGCAGAGTCGGTAGCCTTAGGGATAGAGCAACTGGAGGTGGCTACTTTTGATGTTATTTTGTTGGATTTGATTAGACCAGATAGTAAGGGTTTGGAAACACTGGTGCAGCTGAAGGAGAAAGTTCAAAATGTGCCTATAGTAGTACAAACGGCGAGCGAAGATGAAACACTGGTGGTGAAAGCATTTCAGATGGGAGCTCAAGGTTATTTACCGAAAAAGAATTTGGATAGTAATTTGCTGGTCTATGCTATTCGCTTGGCAATTGAAAGGCAGCAGTATAGCGCCAAGTTGGAGGAGATAGAGCAACAACAACAAGAGCAAGAGTTTCAAAGTCTGGAGTTGTTGGCAAATTCCATTAAAACCAGTGTCACGGCGCGTATGTTTGGCGCAGAACCACTACGAGAGAGTGTACCAGATATTTTTCAGGAATTGCTGCAAAGTTATGGAGATTTGCTGGATTTAGCTTTGGAGGAAAGAGCTTATAAAGTAGAGCACAATATTTCAGAAAAATTGCGGGAGCTGGCAGATAAATTAGGCTTTCTGAAAGCAGGGCCGCGGGATGTGGTAGAAATACACACTAAAGTATTAAAAGAAAAAAGCCAGCATATTAGTCTCTCTAAAGCCCAGGCTTATGTAGCAGAAGGACGCTTGATGGTGTTAGAACTGATGGGCTTTCTCACTTCTTATTACCGCCGCTACTATATTGGCATAAGTAACATAAATATTTCCAACAAACTGGATGGGTAGAAAAATGATGAACAAATATCTACTGAGATTGTACGTTACAGGAAACTCCACAAAGTCACAAAGGGCGATCGCTAATCTGTTTCGCATTTGTCATGAAGAACTATCAGAGGAGTACAGAATAGAAATTGTGGATGTGTTGGAAGAACCTGAAAGGGCGGAAAAAGAGAAAGTGTTAGTAACGCCAACTTTGATTAAGCAATTACCCCCACCCCTCCAACGAATTATTGGAGATTTGTCCAATACTGATAAAGTTTTATTAGGACTGGATCTCCTCCTGAAAGAAGATTCGCGATAATTGGTAATCTGGAAAATTGTGATTAATAAGCGCTTCGGTGAAGATGAGTCAAAATAACGAACAAGATTTGATTGCAAAGCTGACAACTGGGATTCCTGGGTTTGATTTTTTGTCTGAGGGCGGTCTTCCGAAAGGTCGGGCTACTTTAATTGCAGGTACGGCGGGGAGTGCAAAAACGGTTTTTGCTTGTCAGTTTCTCGCTGAGGGAATTAAACGGGGAGAAACTGGGGTATTTGTCACTTTTGAAGAACCTCCCAAGGCAATTAGAAAAAATATGGGCGGGTTCGGTTGGAATATTAAACAATGGGAAGCAGAGCGGAAATGGGCTTTTGTGGATGCTTCTCCCCAACCTGGGGAAATACCAATGGTGAGTGGGGAATATGATTTGGGAGCGCTGATCGCTCGCATTGAGTTTGCTATTTCCAAATATAATGCCCAGCGGGTCTCCCTGGACTCCCTCGGCGCTATTTTTAGTCACCTTGTAGACAGCGCTCAAGTGCGTAGTGACTTGTTTCGATTAGCTTCTGCTTTGCGGGAGTTGGAAGTTACTGCTATTATGACCGCTGAGAGAATTAAGGAATATGGTGAAATTAGTCGCTATGGGGTGGAGGAGTTTGTGGCTGATAATGTGGTGATCCTCCGCAATGTACTCACAGATGAAAAGCGTCGTCGCACCATTGAAATTCTTAAGTATCGGGGAACTGACCACCAAAAGGGGGAGTTTCCTTTTACGATTATTCCTTACAAGGGTGTTGTGATTATTCCTCTGTCGGCGATCGAGCTTGAGCAGCGTTCTTCTAATATCCGCATTACTTCTGGGAGTGAGGAGTTGGATCGCATGTGTGGGGGTGGTTTCTTCCGTGATTCGATTATTCTGGTTTCTGGGGCTACGGGTACGGGTAAAACTCTGATGGTGACTGAGTTTATGGCCGGTGGTGTGGCTAATGGGGAACGCTGTCTGGTGTTTGCTTTTGAGGAAAGTCGTGAGCAGTTATATCGCAATTCTATCGGTTGGGGTGTTGATTTTCATAAGATGGAAAAGGAAGGCAAGTTGAAGGTTGTTTGTCGCTATCCAGAGACGACGGGCTTAGAAAACCATCTGATTAATATGAAGGAAACTATTCAAGAGTTTAAACCTAATCGAGTGGCTGTGGATAGTCTTTCTGCTTTGGAAAGGGTTTCTAATCTTAAAGGTTTTCGTGAGTTTATTATTGGTCTTACTTCTTTTATTAAACAACAGGAAATTGGCGGTCTTTTTACTTCTACTACTCCTAATCTTTTGGGAGGTTCTTCTATTACTGAGGGTCATATTTCTACTATTACTGATTCAATTATTCTCCTTCGTTATGTGGAAATGTATGGGGAAATGCGTCGCGGAATTACTGTTCTAAAAATGCGTGGTTCTATGCACGATAAAGATATTCGTGAGTTTACGATTGATAACACGGGAATGCACATTGGCAAGCCTTTTCGCAATGTCACGGGTATTCTTGCTGGTAATCCTATTTATGTGACCCAAAATGAGGTCGATCGCCTTAGCGGTTTGTTTGAGGAAGATGTGTAATGTCATTGGTCTAAGCTCAAATAACTAATAATTAATATCAGGGAAAAAATTGGATAAAATGGATCTATTATCTTCAGAGAATTGGGAGGGAAAAGTTATGGAGAATTTTGATTTGACAGCTAATCTATCTTGGACTCCTGCAGCTAAGGCAAAATTGAAAAATATTCCCTTTTTTGTCCGCACTCAAGCCCGTCAACGGATTGAAGATTTAGCTCGCTCGGCTGATTTGCAGGTCATAACTGTAGAAATTGTTGAACAAGCACGGGTTGAGTTGGGTCAATAAGTTTAACTTATTCCGCCATACCTACCATCTTTATACTCTCCTTTTCACAGGGCCCGAAGAAGCGCAACAGCAAACAACTCAGGAAGATGCTTTTAATGATGCTTATGCAGGTTGTTTGCGTGGTCGTGGGTATAGGGCCCGAGTAACTCGTGTAACAAGCACGAGGTATATTGAGTATAAGTTGGGTGCGCCAAAATATAATTAACAAAGGTAAAGATTTATCTCGGACTGTTAAGAAATAATTAAATATGGCGCAAAAACAAATTAACTTTGACTATGACCTGGCGATTGTAGGCGGTGGTATTGTAGGCGCAACTCTGGCTGGGGCTTTGAAAGATTCGGGGTTGCGTATAGTAATCATTGAAGCTCAACCGCTGGAGGTGGCAGCAGCTAGAAAGCGCGCTTATGCAATATCCCTCCTTTCTAGTCGAATTTTGTCGGGGATTGGGGTTTGGGAGGAAATTTTGCCCGAAATTGGGAAATTTCGTCATATTCGTCTTTCTGATGCTGACTACCCAGAAGTGGTGAGGTTTGCTACTGGGGATTTAAATACGGATTTTTTGGGATATGTGGCAGAACATGGAATCATACTTAAATCTTTGCAGAATTTGATTGCACAATGTCCCAATATTAATTGGTTATGTCCCGCTGAAGTAATGGGGGTGATATATCAGGAGTCTGGGGCAGAAATCAAGGTGAAAGTGGGAGAAGAAGTAAGTGAAGTAAGGGTGAAATTGGTAGTAGGAGCAGATGGAGGGCGATCGCCTATTCGTGAGTGGGCGGGAATTAAAACTCATGGCTGGAAATATTGGCAGTCCTGTGTTACTTTTATAATTAAACATACGGCAGGGGAAAATGAGACTGCTTTTGAACGTTTTTGGCCCACAGGCCCCATGGGTATTTTACCTCTACCAGGAAACCGCTGTCAGATAGTTTGGACTGCACCCCATAAAGAAGCGCAAGGGTTACAAAAATTAGATGAAAAAGAGTTTTTGACTAAGCTCGAATACCATACTGGGGGGTTGTTGGGGAAATTGGAAATGGTAGGCGATCGCTTTGTTTTTCCTGTGCAATTAATGCAAAGCGATCGCTATATTCAATCTAGATTAGCTTTAGTTGGCGATGCTGCTCATTGTTGTCATCCTGTGGGTGGACAAGGTTTAAATTTAGGTATTCGGGATGCTGCATCTTTAGCACAAATATTACTACAAGCTGAGAAAAAAGGTGAGGATATGGGGGATATCCGAGTGTTGAAACGTTATGAAAGTTGGCGCAGAAAAGAAAACCTGATAATTTTAGGTTTTACAGACATTTTAGATCGGACTTTTTCTAATAATTGGTGGCCTGTTATAACTGTGCGTCGCCTTGGTTTATGGTTGATGAATAATTTACCACCTATCAAAATATTTGCCCTCAAATTAATGACAGGTTTAAAAGGTCGCACTCCCCAATTAGCTAGATAGTTTCAGTTTTAACTGTAGGGGCGGGTTTAGGGATAATTAAAAAAAAAATACAATAAAAATTATATCAAAACCCGCCCTCTCCTAAGAGCTAAAGAAATAAGACTCTATAAAATTTAGGTGTTCAACCTATGAAGGATGAACAATTAACAATCAACAATAATATTATGAATACTAATACTTTACCCAAATTGGTTCAAGAAGAAGAACAAAAATTAATCTTGCAAGGGATAAGCTGGCAGGAATATTTAGCTTTAGATTCTACTTTGGAAAATGTACCTGGAGTCAGATTATCATATTTAACAGGAACTTTACAAATTATGACTCTTTCCCCTCAACATGAAGCAGTTAAAACAACTATTGGTCGTCTGTTGGAAATGTATGCTTTTGCCAAAAATATTGCTTTACATGGCTATGGTTCTACCACTTATCGTCGAGAACTTAAAGCTAGTGGACTAGAACCAGATGAATGTTATTTTATCGGGGAAATTAAAGATGTTCCTGATTTAGCAATTGAAGTAGTAATAACCAGTGGTGGGATAAATAAATTAGCAATTTATCAAGGTTTAGGTGTTCGTGAAGTGTGGTTTTGGGAGTCGGGAAATTTTAGTCTCTATAATTTAGGAGAAAATGAATATCAATCTGTTAGTCGTTCTCAATTTTTCCCCGATTTAGATTTGGCTGTTTTGTCTCAGTATGTTCAACCTTTTAATCAACCTCAAGCAGTTCGCGATTTTTATACAGCGGTTTGCCAATAATGCTTGAATATCAAATTTAATTCTGTAATTCAAAGAGAAAATCTATGACTAAGCGAATAGTTGTTTTTAATCATCAGGGTGGAGTAAGTAAAAGTACATTTATCTACAATATTGCCTGGATGCTAGCAAAAAAATATAACGTTTTAGTTGTAGATGGTGATCCGCAATGTAATTTGTCAAGTTTGATTCTCGGTGATGATTTTGATAAATACTATCTTGAAGATGCCACTAAAGAACAAAATATTAAAGATGGAGTTACAGTTGCTTTTACCGCAAAACCCTATACTATTCAAGCTGTAACTTGTTTTTCACCCCCAAGGGCTTCATCTCTGTATCTCCTTGCAGGACACGCTAATTTATCAGAATATGATGCTGACTTAATGTATGCCCAAATATCTAACTATGGGTTCCCAATCCTGCAAAATTTACCTGGTGCATTTTCTGAGTTAATGAACCTGACTGAAGAAAAATATTCGATTGACTATACATTGATAGATTTGAATTCAGGATTAAACGCAATTAACCAAAATTTATTTTTGTCAGCTCATGCTTTTATAGTTCCTACTAATCCAGAGCCATTCTCCGTGATGGCGATTAATACTTTAGGAGATATCTTGCCAACATGGGTTTCGTGGAAAAAAAAGGCTGTTCCACTATTGGCTGATTCTGTCTATCCACTGTCAGCAGGAGAACCTAAATTTATTGGTTGTTTAATTCAGCGTTTTAATGTTCGTAAAGGATTTGCTGCCAAGCCTTATATAGATAATATTGACGAGATTAAAAGTCTAATAAGTGGAAAGTTTTTTGAGGCTATTGCTCAAGTAGGAATGACACTCAATTTAGAACAGTACACACAAGATTTTATTCATAGTGGTTATTGTCTTGCTGAGATCCCAGATTTCCAAGGTTTATTACCGAAGTCATACCAAGCGGGAGTTCCTGTTTTTGAATTGGGGAATGAGGAAATAAATGAAACGGGTACTGTTTTAGAAGATATGGTAAAGAGCAGAGACGAATTAAAAAATAAATTTCAATTGCTCACTAATAAATTGATAGACTTATTACAGTATGTATAGAGCTTTGACACTTTTTCAAGAGAATATAGAACAGGCTAAACACCTAACTTCACTTTATGAATATTTAGAAGGCTCTATCAGCTCACCATTCTCTGATGATCTATTAAGAGCGCAAATAGTCTATTCCGTTAGTGCTTTTGATAAACTTCTCCATGATATTATTCGGATTGGGATAATAGAAATATTTACAGGGAAAAGACCGCCAACTCCAAAATATTTGGCAGAATCAATCTCCATAGCAACCTATAATGAATTGATGTCTGCAACAAAAAAGAATCCAAAAGAACATATATTTGAGGAAGCAGTCTTCAAAAAACTTAAGACTATTTCTTATCAAGAACCTGAAAAAGTAGCTGAAGGGTTAAGTTACATCTGGAATGAAAAACAAAAATGGCAACAAATTGCTCTTAAAATGGAGCTGGATGATAAAACCGCTAAAAATACCTTAAAACTGATAGCAGATAGGAGAAACTCAATTGTTCACGAAGCTGATATTAAGCCTGGAACAAATAAAAAATATTCAATCCATCAAACTGATATTCAATCTATAACTGACTTTCTGGGTCAATGTGGGAAAGAAATTGTTGGTTTAGTGGTTTTAAGCAGCTAATGGTTTGATTTTTTGCTCCCACTTTTCCGTTTTTTGCTGGATGAGTAAAGAAATGAAAATTCTTTTAGTAGAAGATGAAAGACACATTGCTAAAGCTTTAGCAGAGGCACTGAAAGACAAAAATTATACTGTGGAAATAGCTACTGATGGTGAGGAAGCTTGGGAGTTAATGCAAGCTTTTTCCTATGATTTAATTGTCTTGGATTTAATGTTGCCTAAGTTAGATGGTATTAGTCTCTGTAAAAGGTTAAGAAGTGCGGGAGATAACAGGCTGATTTTAATGTTAACTGCAAAAGATACTAGCTTAGATCAGGTTATGGGGTTGGATGTTGGGGCAGATGATTATGTTGTTAAGCCTTTTGAATTGCAAGCTTTATTGGCTCGCATTCGTGCATTATTGCGCCGACGTAATACCACCTTATCTCCAATTTTGACCTGGGAACTTCTTACTCTTGACCCCAGTAAATGTGAGGTAAAATATAATGGAGTTCTGCTCCATTTGACCCCGAAAGAATATGCTTTATTAGAATTATTACTCCGTTCAGGCGATCGCATTCTAACTCGCAGTGCTATTCTTGATAACATCTGGGCTTTTGAAGATACTCCAGGAGCGGAAACTGTTAAAGTTCATCTACGGGGGTTACGCATGAAACTAAAAGCAGCTCAAGCCCCACTTAATTTGATTGAAACTGTCTATGGTCTGGGATATCGACTCAACCCCAATATCTAATCCCCAATTTCTGGCATTGCGTCGGCGTTTATTGTTGTCATATTTAGCAGTTATGGTAACAATTCTAGGAAGTTCAGCCCTAGCAGTGTATCAAGTTGTTGCCCATAATCTTAATCAACAATTGAATAACCATCTGCTGACTTTGGCAGAAACCGCAGCTCAAACTTTAGAAGTAGTTAAACACGAATATTATGAGCATCGGGGAGGAATAAAGGATGAAGATGATGAAGATTTACCTAAAAATCTTTCTGACTTGATGAAACACTATCAAAAAAACGAAGTATTAAAAGTAAAGAATAACCACCAGCACCATCAAGGGGTTGAATGGTTTGATGAGAAACAGCAGTTGTTAGTAAGAGAAGGTAATCTTGTTCCTAATTGGTCATTAGGGGAAAATTTAGCTACTTCTGATTTTATTTGCCAAAAAAATAACATTCGTAGTCTCGCTTTACCAGTTTTTTATCAGATTCGTGGGCAAGCACAAAAGCAACTGAAAGGCTACATTCGGGCGAGTGAATCTAGAGAAATGTTAAATGCTGAATTAAATCGTCTCCGTCTGGGTTTGGTTTTGGGAGGTGCGATCGCCCTAGGACTTACGGCTGTAGGTGGCAGGTTACTGACACGGGAGTCTCTCAAACCTATTGAAGCAAGTATTGAACAGTTGCAACAGTTTACAGCAGATGCTTCTCACGAGCTACGCAGTCCCCTGACAGTGATTAAAACTAATATTGCTGTAATTAGAAGTCATCCAGAAAGGATTGATCAGGGAGATGTGGAAAAGTTAGAGGCGATCGCCTCTTCTACAGAGCAAATGACTCGTTTAGTAGAAGATTTACTGCTTTTGGCGCGACTCGATGGCAAAACCATGACTCACCAGTGGTTAAAAATTCCCATTGATGAAATTATTGAAGATTTATTAGAATTTGCCGAACTTGAAGCAGACAAAAAACATATTATTCTTACATCTCATTTACGCCCCAATGTTTTAGTGTTGGGGGATGCACATCAACTCCAGCGCTTGTTTAATAATTTGATTAATAACGCTCTCCAATATACTCCTGCTGGGGGAAAAGTTGCGGTTTCTTTGGAGTTGGCAGAAGACAGTGGGATTTTTACTGTAGAAGATACGGGAATAGGTATTGCTGAAGAAGATTTACCCAGGGTTTTTGACCGTTTATGGCGAGCAGATAAAGCGAGAGTGTATTGTGAAGGAGGTACAGGGTTAGGAATGGCGATCGCTCAAACTATTGCTCAAACCCATGGCGGCAAAATTTCTGTTACTAGCCAGTTAGGGGTTGGTACTTGTTTCGAGGTGATTTTACCCTTATTTAGGTAATCTCGGTTTAGTTTTATAAACAAACCAGGATTTTTTCTCAATCTTTCCGAGTTCTTTACTTTTGCCAATTAGAGTTAACATAGGCGGCAATTAAAAACAAACCGTTGCCCCAAGGGAGGTTCAAAAGGTCAATAATTATGAATCAAAAAACCTTACGGAAACTGCACCGCCGACTAGCACCAATTATTTTTCTACCTTTTTTTGTTACTGCCATCACAGGGATTATTTACCGACTGGGAATAAGTTGGTTTGGACTGTCAGGTGATGCGGCTCAAATTCTTTTAGTAATTCACCAAGGCGAATATCTGGGTGAGCAACTAAAACCAATTTATGTGTTGTTAAATGGCCTGGGTTTAATTGCCATGTTAGTAACAGGAATCATTATGAGTGGTTTGTTTCGCAAAAACTCTCAAAAAGCAAATTAATTAAAACAAGAGGAGAATCTTTACAATGCATAATCTGCCAAAATTTAACAACTTTACCAAGGCGCTCATGTTAGCAGGAGTAGTAGGTGTTTTCGCTTTGGTCAACTCCCCCAAACAAACCCCAAGTTTTACCCTAGAAATTGCTGCCCCAGTACAAGCAGCAGAAACGGATAATGAAGAAACTCTGAAAAATTTGCAAGCAGCTTATAATGGAGAAGCTAATGCTAATGCTCTTTATTTAGCTTTTGCTGAAAAAGCAGATGAAGAAGGTTATCATCAAGTAGCAGTTTTATTTCGCGCTGCTGCACTAGCTGAACAAATTCATCGGGATAATCATGGAGAAGTGATTAAACTGTTGGGTGGGACACCAGAAGCTACTATTGAAACCCCAGAGGTAAAATCTACCAGTGAAAACCTGGAAGCAGCTATTGCTGGCGAGTCTTATGAACGGGATACTATGTACCCAGGGTTTCTGAAACAAGCTGAAAGTGTGGGCAATATGGATGCTGTGAATACTTTTAGGTTTGCGATGGAAGCGGAAGCAGAACACGCCAAGTATTATACCGAGGCTAAGGATAATTTGGAAGACTGGAAAGAGGCAAAATTTCCTTTCTTTGTTTGTCCTCGCTGTGGCTATACTACTACTGAGTTGAACTTTGCTACTTGCCCCGTATGTGGTGAACAGAAAGAGGATTTTACTGAAGTAGTTTAGAGATGCAGTAGGGGCATGGCATTGCCATGCCCCTACAAAAATTTCGCTTAATGTGAACTTCATTGATTGAGCAATTTAGTTATGAAACGACGCAAATTTTTTACCTGGGTTGGTGTTGGCGGTTTCCTGAGTTTTTTACCGACAATAATTGCTGCTTGTTCGCCGAAAAATGTGACTTCTGAATCCAATAATTCTCAACCTGTTTCGGGAATGGTAACTGTTGGTACGGTTGCGGAATTAGATCAAGAGGGTTTTATTCTGAATAAAGAGTTTGCTGGTGGGAAGGTATTAGTGATTCGTAATCCTGCTGCAACTGATACTTTATTAGCAGTTAATCCCACTTGTCCCCATGAAGGTTGTACGGTAAAATGGGAGGGAAATGACAAGCAATATGTCTGCCCTTGTCACAATGCTAAATATGGCCCAGAGGGAACTTTTATTAGTGGACCTGTTGAGAAACCTTTAGCAACTTTTACGGCAAAAATTGAGGGGGATGCGGTTGTAGTACAATAACCAAGATGCACCACTGGATAATACCTGGAGTTATTGCTAATCCTGATTATGATTTGATGGCAATTTGATGAAAACATTAATTTTTGATAATTGTTTCTAATTTCGAGCCACAAATTTTGCAAAAGTTTGCATCAATTTCGTGCATTGATAAACCACAACCAGGACAAGTTTTTTCTGTTTGATTGGCGGTTTTAACTAATTGTTTAACTAAATCTCCTATTTGCCAGGGAATTAGGGCAATTCCTGTTAAAATCATTAACAATGTGAGGATTTTGCCACTTTCTGAGAGGGGAGTAATATCACCATAACCGACGGTTGTCATGGTGACGATGGAAAAGTATAAGGCATCTAAAAAATTGCTGAAGTTTTCTGGGTTGATTTGATTTTCTACTTGGTAAATTAATCCTGAATAGACAAAAATTATTGAGAATAAAGTTAATAATATTCTGGTGAAAATTACGCTGTCTTCTCTTTGCAGATGAAGAAAGTCAACTTGAAATTCAAAAATTCTCAAAAGACGTAATAGGCGAAACCAGCGAAAGATTCTGATAAATCTAATGTCCATAAACCCGATTAATAGAGGGAGAATGGCGATTAAATCTATGAGGGAAAAAATACTAAATAAAAACTTGATTTTTGCTTGAGCACACCAAAATCTGATTAAGTATTCGATGGTAAAAATAATGAGAATGATGGTATCAAAAATTTGAAATAGACTGTGCAGGGAGGCTGAAAGTGGATAAGTTTCGGCAACAAAGATGCCTAAAGAAAGGATAATTAACCCCAGAATTGTCGCATTAATAGTGATGCCGACTGGAGTTTCTATATCTTCCAAGTAAAGAGAAATCTTTTCTTGCAACAACATAAAATTAATCTAAAAATTGCGATCGCTCTTGGTTGGTTGATTTGAGAATTTGCTCTAGGTTTTGCCAATCTTCTTGTTGAATGGTATTAATTATTGTCTCTAAACTTTGACGATATTGTAAGAGACTTTTGAGCAATTCTTCCTTGTTATATTGTGCCATCATTACGCCTAATTCCCAATTCCCTCCCCCGACTCTACTTGTGTCACGAAAACCTGAACTTGCTAGCTTTTGGGCTAATTCTAATACTGTTTTTTCTCTTTCTTGCATACAAGCATGAATTAAACTAGCACTAATCATTACTGGTGCATGGGAGATCCAAGCTACTGCTTGATCGTGGGTTTCGGGGGAGCAAATTGATAAGTTAGCCCCAAGAGATTGGGCAATTTCTGCTACTTTGTTGAGTATTTCTTTTGGGGTATTGGGAGTAGGAGTTAAAACATAAGCAGTGTTAATAAATAAGTTTTTTTCTGCTGCTTCTATTCCTTGTTCCGCTTTTCCTGCCATCGGATGACCTCCGAGAAAATTATGCCATAATTGAGAGCATTCTGCTACTACTTTAGCTTTCACTGACCCTACATCAGTGAGAATGGTTTCTGGGGGGAGATGGGGTGTTAGTTGTTGGATGGTGGAGGCGATCGCCTTTATAGGAGTACAAATAAAAATTATTTCCGCTTCTTTGAGGAGGGATAAATTGGTGCTAGCTTTGTCTGCTACACCTATATCTAAGGCGATCGCGCAGGTTTTTTCTTGGCGAGATACTCCCAATATTTCTAACCCCTGTACGCGTAAGTCCAGCCCCAAAGATCCACCAATTAACCCTAAACCCACTATTCCCACCTTCATTTTTTATCTCCCTGGGCGATAATCACAACAGTCGATCGCTTTTTCTGTATTTGCTATATATGGCTGAATTGTACATTTCAAGCGATAATCGTTGGTAAAAAACTGACAGTTAGCACAGGGTATTTGGTGCATTTGTTTGGCACGCGCTACTGTGGCGCGCATTCCACTCCACAAACTCCAGCCCAATAAAATCACAAATGTCCAGGCACTCACAAAGCACAGGGGAACTAATATGGGCTGTATGGCTTTAATTAAATGATAAAGTATTTCAATCACAGCTATATCAATCTCGACTAATGCTGCCATTATATCAGTTTATATGACTAATAACTAAACATTTGTTTGAATCAACTTAACTAATTGAGCTAGTTGCTGTTTATTAAAAACCTTCATCAAAGTTTTAGCCGCAGCAGTAGGTTCTAAAGTGATGAGAATTTGGGGAGATTTAGCAGTTGCTAATTTGTCCAAACCGTCGCTAGCTACGATTAAATTTGCTTTGCCTAATTCTAAATAATCACTACCCTGTTTAAGTTCTTTAATAATGACGGGAGCGAGGAGACGATAAGAATATTTAGGGTTGCTCACTGCTTTTTGGGCAGTTTCTACTAAGGCTATCCAGCCTTCCTCATGGGGAGCAATTTTACTTAACTTTTGACAGAATTGTTGCAACTTTTGGCGACTTTCGAGGGTAGCCTCTTGCTTAAAGATAGCCAACATCTGTTTTAATATTTTTCTAATTTCAGTTGGTCCATCTTCAGCCGTAGTTTTTGTTGGTGTTGTTTCCTCTGTTGATGATGTGCCCCCTGCAACTAATTTAGTTAGATATTCTTGCAATTCTACAAAGTTGGGCTCTGCTTTAGCAACAACTTTTTCAGCGTCAGCATTGCTAAAACCTGTGGGACTTTCCAGACTTTCAATTAAATCTTGCAGGAAATCATATCCTTGTAAAAAGAGAGACTCTAATTTTTCGTCCACGTTTACTTTTTGGTCTCGCAGCACTTTGAAGGAGTCTTCTAAACGGTGAGCTGTTTTCTGAATACTGGTATAACCCAGCATGGCTGCACCGCCTTTGATGGAATGGGCAGCACGAAACATTTCATTTACCATTTCTGCATCATCAATCACTGAAGATAGCTCTAAGATTCCTTTCTCTAGGGTTTCGAGGTGTTCTTTGGCCTCTTCAATAAAATATCCGAGAATTCTCTCATTATTTGCAGCATCCACGACTGTTTTCCTCTTTCATAATTTTAGGCAAGTTTTCAATGCAATTTTATCGTAACCTACCTATGGTTAAGTTTGCTCACAGTCTCACTTGAGCAAGATCATTATTAGTAATATCCAATCCTTGCCACATACCTGGTAATGTTTAACCTCAAAATATTATAAAAATTTTGAGTTATTTAAAGAAGCAATTTCTCTGACAATTAATCAGAGTCATACTCTTTATAAAGAAGAGCTTACAAATTTCTGAACCCACAAAATACTCAAATCTTAACCTTATAGAGTATAGCTACCCACTAGAATTAGCTCGTAAAACTTCAGCCAGTTGTAAGTATCTTTCTAAGAGACCTAATTCTTTAGCAACAGCTTTTAAAGAAAGCCTTTTCAGAATATCTATAGTTATTGGTCTTTTTTCATCCCAAAAAATCATGGAATCAAGAAATTCCAGTGATGCTTTGGAAGTAATAAGACTTAATATAAAATTAGCTTCTTCTTCTGCTTCAAAGGACAGGAAGTTGACAGTATCATCTAACATGACTGCTCTATTATCAATAGGCTTGATAATACAAAAGTTTAGTTTTTTATAAAGTCCAGATACGGCAATCTTCCACTTTTTGAAGGAATATTCCCCCACACCAAATATAGAATAACGTGGCTTATTTTTGTATATTGAACTTTTTCTTCTTTTTAGCAACTCATCATGTTCAAGTAAGTACTGCCAAGTGTTAGGTGCTAGATTTTTGATAATGCTTGTGTCGTCGCCAACTGATTTCTGTGTAACTAAAACAAGCTTTCGATAGCTGTTAGTTCTACTATTGCCAATATCCGAGCTTTTCAAAAGAGGATACAGGTATTCCTTTTCAAGGAAATATTTTTGGCCCATCCCATTTAGGAATAATCCATTCTCAACTTGTTCAAGCTCCATTACTTTAGAGCAATCATGTTTAATTCCAGAACGCCAAGTATATCTTAAATCCTGACCTGATAAATGCTTCCATTTTTCATACTTGGCTGTGTCTTTAAGGATCAGTCCATCTCTCTCGCTGATTACGTGTAGCATATGGGGTGATTTCAGATCGTTATAGACTTTACAATCAGAACTATCATCACCATTTGTAGACAAAACGAAGAAGCAAGCGGCTACTGAAGCTCCAAAGAAAGCTTTTGCATCAATCAGGTAAATGAAAGCGGAAAATCTATTACCTAATTTTTTTCTTACTTGTTTAATGACTTTACGAGCAACTGAGTATTTACACAGTAGGGCGATGGTGCCTTCCCTCTTTGTGAGCCATTGGGCATGTTGCAAAAGCATCCATTCTGAAATATCGAAGTTGCCTGAGCCTGTTATAGCTTCCATACCTCGACGACTTTGGAAATTCGACTTTGAAGGTAAGTTGTTACTATTGAGAATGCTTAGATCGCTGCTGGTCACCCAAGGAGGATTCCCGATCACCAAGATATATCCTGAAAAATCAGCTAAAAAGGCATTCCAATCCATGCTGAAGAAATCTTCTGCGCAAACAGTTGCATTCCCCGAATTAAGATATTTTGATAGAGAACTTTTTGCTTCCTCGACGTATTTTTCACTAATATCGAAACCTACAATCTTTGAATACTTAAACTCACTTAGAGATGCTCTGAGAAAAGCTCCCTTTCCACAGGTTGGCTCTATTATAAGATCAGGAAATATTTTGTGTTTTTCTCTAAGAAGCTTAGTTGCACGTTTTGCAAGTTCTTCGGGTGTTTGAAAATCACCAAACTGCCACTTCTCTAATGACTTAGCCATTTTTAATCATCTAACTCTAATTATCCCTGAAATATTCCCTGCCTCTTGAATAACACGCCTATATTGCAATCTCCATATGTGTTAGTTGATATTTTAGCAGAGAATTGTTTGGTTCTCAAGAGTCGAGCTTGTTTAAGTTTGGCATCTCGTTTTAGAAAGACATCACTTTCTTTATTTAAAAACTTAGTTTCAGAAGTTACATAATTATAATAATCAACAAAAGCTTGAATAGTTGGGGTGGGGTTTTTTAGGGTTTCGCAAGAGGTCTTTTATGTAAAAAGTCTTTAATAGTTGAATGATATCGTTCTAATTTTCCATTAGATTAGTGTATCTACATTGAATTATATGGTTGAGATTATAACTGAATTTTTAGCCCTAGTAAAAGCTCAGTCGAAACTGAGCTCACTCCCGTTTAATCTGAGGCGTTATTTTTTTTAATCAAACATACTTAATTTTGCTGCCTATGGTTGAATTAAATGCTGCTCTTTTTCGGCTTTACGATATTTAGCAATCAGTTTGGCTTGTTTAAATTGTGGATATAAAATCATGATAGCTAAGGGTAAACTTGTTCCTGCTAGGGCTAATAAAATGTAAGGATTGAGAAAACCTATATTGAATCCAATTCCTGAAGCCATCCCCATTCCTATTGTTAGTAATGAAATTATTGGAGTCATACCTCTACTCAATCTTTGTTGCCTAGTATTTTCATGAAAAATAGCCACTAACCCATTGAGCAACCAAGCTAAAACAAAACCCACTAATGTACAGGCTATCATCGCTAATATAGCCTGAATTATGTTTGCTTTGATAAAAAACTCTAAGACGACAAAACTGGCGAAAAAACCCAGGGCCCCAAAGAGGGATAAATAAAATATTAAACGGTCATTATATTTTTCGATCCGCGCAATCCCCAGCAGAATTATAAAAAAACCGACAATTGCAATTACAACAAAAAAACTTAAGATGGCGTTGCCATCAAGCCACTGTCCAGTTTGATGAAATAATAGATTTATCATACCCAAAGCCGAAGATAAAAACCAACCTAAAGCGGTTGCAATAATCAAAATTAGAGCAACGGCTAAATAGGGAATTTTTTTCTTCTCAATTGGGAAGGCTGCTGTCTGAACTTTGACAATGAAACTAAGAGTTTCTGGCACTGCATTTGTTCTTAAAATCATCTCTCGCTGATAGACTTTAGCCGCTAGCAATTTACTGGTATCTACCGTAATTCTAATTTCTGCCTTATTCCCAGTAAACCTTTTTGGGGTTAAAGAAATCCAAGTATGAGTATCTGGGGTATGGGGTGGATCATTTGGATGGGGCGCTACCCATAATTCTCCCTCTAATACTGTTTCAGGAATTGAGTTAGTTAAGGTAACAGTTTTGGGTATTTTTTCCCCTATTTGATTTGCCTGAAACTTTAACTCAGACTGACTTCGTTGAACTTCGGGGTATCTAATTACATAAAGTGGTTTTAATGTTTCTAATGCCTCTGCTGCATTTTTGTATCTGTCTTTTTGACTTGGCTCAACCATTTTTGCTAGCCATTGAATAAAACGCAGACTCAACCGAGGTAATAAATGTTGAAATTCAATTTTATATGGGTTATTTTCCCCAGTTAAATCCTGAATTTCAGTTGATTTTTTCCCAGTGAGCAAACAGATTAAAGTTGCTCCCAAACTATAAAGATCTGATGCTTCTGTTGGTTTCCTTACTTGTTCGGGGGAAATAAAACCTGGCGTTCCTTTTATCATACTACTATTAGCAACTTCATTTGTGCCAATGCGAGCAAAACCAAAGTCAATAACATAAACATTCAAATCATTATCTACTAAAATATTCTCAGGTTTAAGATCCTGATGAATAATGGGGGGAATGAGATGTTGGAGATAGACTAATATTTCTAAGATTTTAATGGCAATAGTTTTAATATTTTCAGGTTCAAAACTGCGAGAAACTGCCAAAGAAGGAGCATTTATATATTCTTGAAGTAAACAAAACCCATTCTCTGTGGGAAAACTGCCCAAATACCGAGGAATACCAGGATGATTTAAATTTTGGAGAACTTGAATTTCTCTTTCATAAGCTTTGAAACCTGACCAACTGGAGCCTGCACTGGCAAAACAAAACTGTTTAATAACTACTTCTGTATTGGTTTCGATTTTTTTCCCTTTCCAGGTTATCCTACCACCTTCGCGGTTGCGTCCAAGCTCTTCAATTATTTCGTAGCCGTAGTTTAAAAAGTTTGGTAAGTTATTCATGACTGGCTCTCTTAGTTAGAATTGATTAATATTATATAGCAGGTCTTGGTTTAGTCATTAGTCACTTGCACTGTGGTTCGACTATGCGGTTACTGAGCGAAGTCCTTGGCGTTCGCGTAGCCTCTCCGTCAGGATAAGTGCAATAAGTATAATGACATGAATATAATTACATAAATTTGCTTGTGGGTAAACCGTTTTGACTAATATTTGTCCCCTAGTTACTCCAGGTCAACCTTTGACTGGTTGGCAGAAAACAGGTTTGGAATTGGTAGGTAACATCTTTGCTGGGCGTGATGTTGTCCTGGCTATTGATTTAACTGAAAGTGTAGGCTTAAATGATGAGGGCAGACTTCGCCTCCGTCAAATTATTGAAGATACCTTAGAAAAAGGCGATGGGGTTTATGTGGTTCCCTTTGCTTCAACTGTTTCTCTGCCTGCCCTGGAAAACCCGATTGAATTTAATGGTAAAGAGGACATTGAGCGAATTATAGATGTTATCCCTTTCCAGTCGGATTTGACGGTAAGTAATACAGATATTCAGTTGGCTGAGTTGTTTGTCTATCAGGGTTTGGCCCAGATTAATCAATGTCGGTTGTCACAAAATCTGCCAATTCAACATCAATCCGTTGTGTGGTTAACTGATGCTCCTCTTTTGACTCAACCAGGTATTACCTCAGATGTTTGGATTGAAACTCCCGCAGATAGTCCTTTTCGGGAACAAAACTCCCCAGCAAGTCAAGCAAGACAACGCTGGTTGGAAGTTTTACCCCTCCAACAAAAGCGGTCGCAACCTATCACGACTAACAACAATCAAACTTATCAACTGACTATAGTTGACATTCCCCCTACTGTACAAGAATTTTGTACTCCTGCTCCAGGGGGAAAAGAAACTTGTTTAGTCACTCCTTACCTTTTTCACCAACTATGGCTACCCACATCGATTATATTTTTAGTTATACTTTGCTTATTAGGTGCTGGGGGTTTTGGGTTAAAATACTTAATGAGTATTAACAAGAAATGGAGACTAAAAATCAGCTTTGAGGATGATAGGGAAGAACAAAGTATTTATTTAGGAAATAATCAAAAAAAGGCGATCGGCGAAGACATTGATTGTCCTGGTTCAGAAGTGAGAGGTTATTTAAGACGGCAGGGAAATAAACTTTATCTATCTCCTCAACCAGAAGCAGCTTCCATCTATTATAATAATAAGGAAGTTACCAGAGAAGAGGAAATTAAGGCAAACTCCCTGAGAATTAATTGCCCAGAAGACCAGAAAGATTTTGCAATAGTTATTAAAATTATCAAATAGGAAATTAAGGAGAAAAAACACCATGAATGAAGAAATACAAAAACGGAAAATTAAGCGAACTATTTGTATAGGATTAGGGGGAACAGGTAGAGATGTATTGATGCGCATTCGCAGACTAATAATAGATCGCTATGGAAAGTTAAGTGAATTTCCTATTGTTAGTTTTGTCCACCTTGACACAGATAAAGGAGCAAGTCAAGTATCTGGATTAAGAACTGGTAATACTTATAACGGCGAAGATATTTTATTTCGGGATGCAGAAAAAGTTATTGCAACTATGAATAGTAAAGAAGTGAATGACTTATCCCAAGGATTAGAAAGGAGAAATCTTTATGAAAGAGAAAGTCCTTATGCCCATATTGCAAGCTGGTTTCCGCCCCAAATATTGAAAAATATTAAAGCCATAGAAGAAGGAGCAAGTGGAATTAGACCAGTAGGAAGATTGGGATTTTTTCACAATTTTAGAAAAATTAATACAGCAATAGGAGCAGCAGAAAATAGAACCAGAGGACATGAAGAAAAGTTACTGGAAAAAGGTTTAATTGTGGAAACAGGACTGAATATTTTTGTGGTAGGTTCTCTCTGCGGTGGGACTGGGAGCGGAATGTTTTTAGATGTTGCTTACAGTTTAAGAAAAAATTATGGGGATAAAGACAATCAAATTGTTAGTTATTTTGTCATTAGTCCTGAGTTATATGGCAGCACTCCCAGTATGAATGCAAATACTTATGCTGCACTGAAAGAATTAAATTATTATGCGAGTGAAGGGACAAAGTTTGCAGCTTGTTACGATCCTCAACATTTAGTTGACGTAGAGGAAAGTCGCCCACCTTTTGATTATGTCTATTTAGTAGATAATAAAACAGCCACTGACTATAAAATTCTGGAAAAAAGCAAGTTATGTAATGTAATTGCCCAGAAAATTTTTCTAGATTTTGCTGATGAACTATCCCCTATTCTTCAAGGACAAAAAAACAATTTTCTGGAAAACTTATGTAAATTAGACGAGCATCCCCGTCCCAATGTACAACGATATTTAAGTTTTGGACTGGCAAAAATATATTTTCCCCGTGATATTACCGTTCAAGTTTCCTTGAATCGCATTAAGTTAAAACTGGTATCATTCTGGTTAAATGGAGAAGGACAAAGTCCCGATGTTCAAGTATTGCTAGAAAGTTTTTTACTTAATTGGCGTTCTCCTCAAGGTAAAGATATTTTTAGTGTCAAACTAGAAGCAGCAACTCAAGAGAGTAATAAAACTTTTAGCCAAACTATTAATACCTGGAAAAATCGCCTAGAAAATCAGATATCAGAAGTTAAAAGTAAAGAAGAACGTCAAGAGCTAATTCAGCAGTTACCGCGACAAATTAGACAGCAGTTTCGCCAAGTTCAGCCAGGAGAAACTGAAAGTAGTCGGGGGGTTTGGTTGACAAAATTAAAAGAAAATAGTTCTCGGATTGAAGAGCAGTTTAAACAAGAAATAACACAGTTTTTGTCAGATTTGCTCGCCCCAGGAAATCCCAATTTTTCCCTAACAAGTAGCCGCGCTTTTCTGGAAGGTTTGCTGACAGAAATTAATAAATATCAAAGGAATATAGAGGATAAAATTCAAAACTGCGGTGAAATGGCGCGATTGGAAGATGTGGAAAAACAATGGCAAGAAGCGGAGCAAGTTATTACAGATATTGAAGGACAACGGGCTTTATTTAATAAGCAAAGGCAAAATTTTAGGGTACAAGAAGAGGTTAGGAGTGTAACTAATAAAGTTGCTGAAAAAATTAAAAGCAATTTTGAAGTAACAATTGCGGAGGAAGCTTTACAAATTGTCAAAGCTTTGCAAAAAGAGGTTCAGACTCTTTTGACTAACGCCAGTAGTTTTAATAACTTATTGAAAAAACTGCAAAGTTTCTATGAGAAAAGGGAGGGAGAGCTAAAACAGCTAAACGAAGATGAAATGAGTGGACAAGCAATTTTTGGTGACGAAGATACGGAAAATTGTTATCAAGTTTTGCTAGGAAACAATGAACGTCGCTCTCAGTTAGTCTCAGTGAGTACAGAAGTAACTCAAGAAGTAGGATTAGGTAATTCTTTAGTTCCATTTTTAACAAGCGATGGCCTAATGGACGAACAACAACTGCGGGAAAAAATAGACGATCTAGTTGAGGGAGAATTTGGTTTAAGGAGTTTAAATGTTGTGCAATCTGTCATTAAAAGGTTTATGGAAAAATACCCCTTTTCCGAAGGTTCAACTCGTTTAGAACAAATTAAACGGCAAGCTGAAGTACTCCTGCCTCTCAACTTAAGCGCTGCTTACTTTTACGATGATACAGCTAAAAAAATCCAAATCATTGCATTTAAAGATATAGAAGCGCGGGAAGTCAAACAATTTAGAGATTTACTCATCAAAGATTTAGGGATTTTCGATAGTATTCTCAAACCAATTCAAGCAGAAGATGAAGTAATTATGGTCACAGAATATGCTGCTTTTCCCCTGAGACTAATTAATGGGATAGAACAATTACAACAACAATATGAACGTCAACAAAAGTATCAAGGTTCATTTCTCCATAACGACTATCGCACAACCTTCACAGAAATCATTCCTCCAGATTCAAGAAAATATCAACAGTTGCAAGATATTTTTTATACTTGTTTAGCTTTGGACTTGCTAACCTATAATGCTGAAAACCAAAGCTATGAATTTCCATATTATGACCAACTGCGGGAGATTTATTATACTGCCCAACTTAGTTATATCTGGGATGAAGCATTAGAACAACTGGCTAACTTAGAAGACATGACCATTGCTTTAAAAAATCTGAGAAATGAAGCAATAACAGAGATAAAAACACAACCTCACCGTTGGGAAGAACACTATAAACCCACAATTCAGAAATTTGTCAACCAAGTGGATAAATTACCAGAAGATGACCCCAACTATCCTAATCAAGCAATAGTTGTAGGCAGTCCTGCAACCATTGATAAACCAGCAAAACAAGGAATTATTATGCGCATTATGCGTCAAATTCAAGAGGAGGTGCTTCAGCAAGGAAAAATAGCACCTAGTAACATTCCTTTAACTAAAAAAATTTCTGCTAATCAATTTATGGAGGCAGAATATGCTTCTAATAATTGCAAAGCGGGTATAGGAATTAGTTTAGATAAAGATGATAGCTTACAGTACCTGCCAGGTTCACCGATTGTTACAGATATTAAACCCTCTAGCACTCAAAATATTATGAAAGAAATAGAGAAATTAGGAGAGATGAAAGATAAAGGATATTTAACAGAAGAAGAGTTTCAAAAATTGAAAAAACAATTATTATGGGGGCATTGATTTTCTGGCTATTTACCTTAAGTAATATTTTAATATTTTTTAACAAGTATGAAAAAGTTCTCCAAAGGAATCAATAACCATGTACTTAGAACAGATAAAACAACAATTAATAGCCCTCAATCAAGGAAATTTCGCTGACCTTAACTGTTGTAATTTAAAAGAAATAATCAAGCTAGAAAAACAGTTAGGAATTAAATTACCCAGCGCCTACCAAGAATTTTTGAGAATCATGGGAAAAGGGGCAGGTCAACATTTGTTTGAGCTACAACCCGCAGCCGTTGAACTATTAGAAGAAAATGACTTTCCCCAAGTTTTACCCCAGGATGCTTTTGTTTTTTTAATGCACCAAGGCTATCAATTTAGCTTTTTTCGACTTTCTGAAGGAGAAAATCCCCCCACATATTCCTACTGTGAAGGAGAAACCCAACAGGATTTTATTAAAAGTCATGAGCGATTTAGTGAATTTTTAGCAACAGAAGTTGAGCTGAATGAGAAGTATTTAAATCTCAAAAATTTAGCTTTGCTTCCTAAGCTTTCAATCTGAGAAACTTCAAGCTTTAATTATGTTTAATCTACTGCAACTATTCCCACCTTACCTGATTATTCTAACTATAGTTTTGGTATTTATCCCAACTATAGCTGCTTTTTTAGTCCGTATTGCACTGTATAAATATCTGGTAGATTCAGTTAATAAAGTAAACCGACTTCTAACTGGGAAAAGTCGGGAAAAACAACCTAAAATTATTGATACATTGGAGACAAGATTTAAAACTGCTAGTAGTCAACTCGAGCAAGTTAATACCCCCGCTTTAATAGATGGTATTTATAGTCAAGAGAGGTTTAAATTTTTGGGTTTTTCCCTTCGCTGCGAAGAGTGGAATTATTTTTCTGAAGTATTACCTAATTTACTCCTGGCTTTTGGACTACTTGGCACTTTTTTAGGTATTACTCTGAACTTATATAACCTGAGTCAAACCATAAATTTAGGTGGTGGTGATATCAGTAGTTTACCCCAGAAATTACAAACCCCTCTGCAAAGTATGGGAATTGCTTTTATTACTAGCTTAATAGCTTTGGTTTGCAGTTCTTTTTTACTTGTAACTAATTTGCGGTGCAATACTAATTTAGCCAAAAATTTCCTCATTAGCTCTTTAGAGGATTATCTGGATAATGTTTTAAAACCTACTATACAAGGAGATACTCGCCTAGATAAAGCTGTTAACAAAATGGTAGAACAGCAAAATGAGTTTTTAACTAGATTTCATGAAAAAGTGGGACAAGTTTTAGAGATTACTTTGGGAAGAGTAACAGAGAAAATGATAGAAGAAAACAAAATAGCTAACTCACTAGCCAGAGAAGTTTATGAGCGATTTATGGAATCATCTGGCACTATGGTGAGCGGAGCTAATACTTTTAAAGAGGTAACAGAAATATTCTCAAGTCAAGTTAAAATCATTACTGAAATTGTCCCCCAGTTGCAGGAATATTCCCAAAAATTAGAAAACGGGGCGATAAGTTTTCAAACAGCAGCTCAGAAAATTGAGCAAAGTAAGTTCTCAGAAAATCTCGAAAATATTACCGCAGATTTAGCCCAGACTCAAAAAAGTTTCTCTCAGTCAACCGCCTTTTTAGGAGAGCAAGTTGGAGAAATTGTTACTAGCAATAAACGAGCTACCGAATTAACAGAGCAATTAAACACCCAACTCCAAGAATCTGCTGTAAAATTACAAGATAGCGCTCTTGGATTTATGCAAGCAGCAGAAATAATTCAACAGAGTGAATTTCCGCTAAAACTGCAAGCAGCTACCGATGATTTAGCAACCACCCAGAAAGATTTTGCCGCTTCAGCTTCAATTTTAAATCAATCTACAGAATCTATAGAATCAGCAATAACTAATCTCCAAGATTCAGTAAAATATTTATGGGAAATGGGGAAAGACATTACTCAATTAAATCAAAAATCAGGGGAAGTTATTAACTTGACACAAGAGCGACTTATGCAAGAAGAAGGTGGTTTAAGTGACATTCAATCTGAAATGGGTAAATTAGTTACAAGCTTTAAAAACCATGAAGAAAACCTTAATCAGCAATTGCGTGATTTAATCAGTATCTTAGGAGAAAATTTAGGTAAAACTACTCAAAATTTACAAGGCCTCACAACAAGTCTCAATGAAACACAATCTCAGCAAGCTAAATTAGTTAACAATCTCAATAGTAATTTTCAGTATTTGGGCGATAATATTACTAAAGTTATTGTCCAAGAAAGTAAAAGTAATAAATCCCAAATTCAGCAATCTATTGGTGATTTACAGGAGATTAAAAATAACCTAAGTAAGTTAGTTTCCTTAATTGAGCAAAATGTCAAGGGGGGGAAATAATATGCGCAGGCGATCGCTTTACAATCAAAAGCCAGAATCACTTAACATATTCCAGTCTTTTACTGATTTAATGTCTAACGCTTTTATGATTCTGAGTTTATTTTTATTACTCGCTTTATTTCAATCTTTGGAATTAAATAGACAGTTGCAAAAAGCAAATGATAGGTTGAAAGCAGCAACGCCAATTATCATTGATGAACAGTCAGGTAAGTATCAATTTAAATCGGGAAGTGCAGAATTAACACCCGAATTAAAAAGTTATATAATAGAAGAAATTGTGCCCAATATTGAAGCAATTATTCAGGAAAGAGATATCGCTTTTATTCAGGTTATTGGTCATACTGACGGTCAAGAAATCAACCGCACTAGCAACTTAGATCGCAACTTAGAAACAGTAGCAAGTGGTAGTCAACCAGTCAAAAAACTGCAACCAGGATCTAATGCAGATTTAGGCTTAATGCGAGCTTTAGCAGTAGTGCAAACCCTAGAAGCTTCCTTAAAAAATGTCGAATTTAGAGCTTATTCTGCTGCTCAATTATATTTACCTGATGGCAATTTAGCTTCAGCTAATCGCAATCCAGATCAAACTAGGCGCAGGATTGAGATTCGTTTTATTCCACCTGGAGAGAATCGCACTTAGCCATGACTACGGCAATTTAATAGGGAGATAAACTTAATTGAAATCCAGGCAATATATTTTCACCCGATAAATCTGTCGGCAAATTGCGCAGTTCTACATTTTCTCCTCGGCGATAAACTTCCACTTGTTGCTGTTGAGGGTTAATCAACCATCCCAATTGTACCCCAGCATCCAAATATTCTTGCATTTTAGAACGCAACATTTCCAGATTGTCTGTTGCTGACCTTAATTCAATTACAAAATCAGGTGCAATGGGGGGAAATTTACGTTTTTGTTCAGGAGTAAGAGTTAAGTAACGTTCTCGTCGAATCCAAGCAGCATCAGGAGAGCGAGCAGCGCCATTAGGCAACTTAAAGATAGTAGAAGAACTAAAAGTATAACCCAGACCAGTTTGCCGATTCCAGTTTCCCAAATCGATAATTAAATCCGCCTCTCGATTGCCGCTTTCACCGCCAACGGGTGACATAATAATTAATTCTCCCGATACAGTACGTTCAAATTTCAACTCGCGATTATTTTGACAGATTTCAGAGAATTGTTCATCTGTGAGGTTAACGGAGTCTAAATTTAATGTCAAAAAACTCATAATCTTGAATTTTCCTCCTGAGGGCACCGAATGTGAACGCACTACCTTTCAATTAAAAAGGGATAAAGCCCCGCAGCTTTCGCCCCATAATAATCTTCTTTCAAACTATCCCCAATATGCCATGCCTGCTCTGCTCTACAGTTATGTTTTCTCAGGGCAATAGTAAAGATTTTACTATCTGGTTTAGCAGCGCCCACAGTAGAACAAATCGTGATACTGCTAAAATAATGAGTTATTTCCAAATGTTCCATTACTGTATAAATGCGGGTATCAAAATTAGAAATTATGCCCAATTCTATCCCCAACTCCCGCCAATGTTTCAAAGTAGGAATAACATCAGGATAAACATACCAAGGTTTGGCCGTAGCAAAATAGGAATAGAGTTGAGTAAAAAAGACATTAAAATCAGAAAATAAATCCAAAACCCCTATTCCCCCAAAAGTAGAGCGAGCGATCGCCTCCCACCATTGAAACTCTAACTCTGGTATTTCATACTTAGTCGCCCCTGGAAAAACTGGGGGTTTAGCAGTCTTCAAACTTTGTTTAAAAGCTTCATTCAACTTTTCCACAGACACATTCACCCCAGCTTCATGAGCTATTTTCCCATATATTTCTCCCACACTTCCTTTAACCCCAAACAAAGTGCCTACCGCATCCAAAAAAATCACCTTTGGTCTTTCCATCTCACCCTTGTAGCAAATCAAAAAACGGTTTAGTGATCCAATTTAAACTTACAGAAAGTTGATGTTTCTGACTCGGCAGACGATAAAGATAGGCTAGCCGCCGTGCCGTATAAGCAGCAATCCCATCTAATTTAATTCCCTTCCCAGTAATTGTTGCATTATCCACCCCCAAAGCCAACATTTCCCCTAAATTTTCATAGCGGAAAGGTAACATCGGTCTTTCTGTAAGCGAAGCCCAAATATTCCAAGCACAATAATCTGATTGTTGGAAAGCTACTTGAGCAGTTGCTGGCATCTCCTGTCCACTGGCATCAAAACAACAAGCCACATCTCCCAAAGCAAAAATATTTGGGTAGTCTGCCACTTGCAATAGAGGATTTGTTACCAACTTGCCTGACTTATTTTGTTTTAAAGGTAAATTAGAAACCAATTGGTTTACTTTAGTCCCTACAGTCCAGAGTACCAAATCCACAGGAATAGTATCCGTTTGTCCTTTATATAACAGAGAAATTGTATCTGGCTCTAAACTTGCCACTGTAGTTTCCAAATCCAGCCAGACTCGTTTTAACTGTAAAGCTTTTTTCGCTGTTTCCCGATTAAACTCAGGGGAGGTAGCCAGAATCATTTCCCCGCGCTCAATTAAGCGAATTTTGCCCCTTTCTCCGAGTCGATCTGCCAAGGCACAAGCTAATTCTACTCCACTATAACCACCCCCAACTATTGCCACTCGAATTTTATCTACCGTTGAATGTTCTAATTTGCGTAATTTTTCTTCGAGACGATAGACATCTTCCAAAGTACGGAAAGGAAGCGCATATTCAGCAGCACCTCCGACAATATTGAGGGGAGTTGTGCCACCCAGAGCGATCGCCAGTTGATCATAACTCATCTCTGAATTATTGCCGAGCTTTACTCGTCTGTTTTCCACATCTATATCCGTTACTTCCCCTTGCACAAACCTTATTTCCGTATCTGCTAACACTTCTGCAAACGGCGGAGCTATTTCCCAACTTTGCATTTCCCCTGTTATTAACTCATATAACAGAGGCGTAAATAAAAAGCGATCGCTTTTATCGATCAAAACTATTTCTGGTTTTTCCGTCGTTTCTAGCGGCAGCTCATTTAAGCGTAAGGAAGTGTATAAACCACCAAAACCGCCACCTACAATACATATTCTTTCACTCATATATCTTTTTGCCAGGGAGACTCCTTTTAGGATAACAAATCAGTTGATGGTTGATGCTCAAACCTAAATCAATTGAGCCGAGGAGCACTACCTGTTTAAACGGGTGGGCTAAAAGCGAAAAAAGGTTTTAACATGAGTCTTGACATTCCTTTGAAAGGGCGCAAAGAGCGCAACTACTAACTTTTTTTGGCTCGTAGTTGCGCTTTAGCGCGCGCTTTCTCAAGATTTATTCCCGCTTTTAAGATCCCATTATATCCCATGGGGCTAATACTAATGAAAGGGCGCGCTTTGCGCAACTACTAACTTTTTTTGGCTCGTAGTTGCGCTTTAGCGCGCGCCTTCTCAAGATTTATTCCCGCTTTTAAGATCCCATTATATCCCATGGGGCTAATACTAATTTTTGGGTTCGATATTCTCCATATTTCTTCATCTCATGATTTTTTAATACTCTAAAGGTTTCCCTGGGAAATTCTTTACCATAAACTTCAGCAGTAGCTGAAATACAGCTTAACTCATCACGGGTTAAGCTGTATAATTTGGCGTATTTTGCTTCTACTCTTTACCAACTACGGAGCGCTCATTGGTCTATTCCCTAAAAACTTAGAAAATAATTATGTCACTAGCAGCTATTACAGGTGCTCCTGTTAAACTGGCTATCTGTATTTGGTTCCCTGCCAAACTCCCATTGACATCGTAGAATAATTTCCCTTGGTTATAAATAAACCGATCGCCTGAGTCTAATGCTGCACTCCCTACCACAAATTTATCACTGGGTAATGGCCCTGCTCCTAAACCACCTTTAAACCCAGTAGCACTTATATATATTTTATCGCCCTCGGCTTTTTTGAAGTCGGTGATGGTATCTATTCCTTCGCTGGGGAAGTTATAGTTAAAGCGATCGCCTCCTGTACCCCCTGTTAAGATATCCTTACCTGTTCCTCCTGTTAAGATATCCTTACCTGCTTTTCCTACTAGCTGGTCATTTCCTCCTAGTCCTGTTAAATTGTTTTCTTTCCCATTTCCTGTAATTACATTGGCTAGGCTGTTTCCTGTACCATTAATAGGAAGAGTCCCCTCTAAGATCAGGTTTTCTTGGTTACTTCCCAGTTTCCGAGTTATTAAACTGAAAACTGTGTCTGTTCCTGAGTTCCCTTCTTCTTTGACAACGTCTTTGGCGTTTTCTACTTTGAAACTATCGTTTCCTTTCCCTCCTGACATGGTATCTGCACCAGCTCCACCGTTGAGCAGATCATTTCCTGCTTTTCCATTTAGCTGGTCATTTCCTGCTTTTCCCCCCAGGGTGTTATTCCCACTATTTCCTGTGAGAATATTATTATTGTTATTCCCAGTTCCGTTTATATTTCCTCTTCCTGTGAGGAGCAGGTTTTCTACTCCTGCTCGTAAAGTGGTGGTTTTGGCCGCTGTTTGTGTATCACTTATGTTTATAACAGCACTCTTTTCCCCTGAAAATGCTTTATTGCTGGGGTTTTCTAGGATGAATGTGAAGCTTTCCTCTGCTTCGTTTTGGTTGTTATTGACGATGGGGATGGTGATTTTTTTGCTGGTTTCTCCTGGAGAAAAGGTGAGTTTTCCTGTTTTTTCCCTATAGTCTAGTCCAGCTCTGGCAGTACCGTCTTCTGTGCGATACTCGATTGTGACTTTTTCTGTCACTTTTTCCACTTTGACTCTTACTACAGCTTGGTTATTCAGTCCTTCTACTACTTTCTGTTTGTTTGGGATAATTTCAATGCCTGCTTTGCCAAATATCACATAACTTCTGCCACTCCTCTCCCCATTGGGATCGGCATCCCTTGTTCCTACTACAATATCTTTTATATCATCCCCATTGATATCCCCTGCACTGCTTACTGAAAAGCCTGCTCTGTCACCTGCTGCTTCCCCATTAATTTTAAAGCCGTTAGTACCATCTAATTCTTCGAGGTTCAGCTCCCCTTCCCACTCGCCATCAGTACCAAATACCACATAACTTCTGCCACTATCATTTCCCCTGGGGTCTGCACCAACTGCTCCGATTACAATATCATCTATGTTATCCCCATTGATATCCCCTGCACTGCTTACTGATGCGCCTGAAAAGTCAAAAGCTACTTCCCCATTAATTTTTACCCCGTTAGTACCATCTAAGTCTTCCAGGTTCAGCTCCCCTTCCCACTCCTCATTACCAAATACCACATAACTTCTACCACTCCTGGAGTCTGCCCTAGGTGCTCCTACTACAATATCATCTATGTCATCCCCATTGTTATCCCCTGCACTGCTTACTGATGCGCCTGAAAAGTCACTAAACCTCCCATTAATTTTTACCCCGTTAGTACCATCTAAGTCTTCCAGGTTCAGCTCCCCTTCCCAGTCCTCATTACCAAATACCACATAACTTCTACCAGTCTCATTATATCCATTGAAGTCTGCACTAGGTGCTCCTACTACAATATCATCTATGTCATCCCCATTGATATCCCCTGCACTGCTTACTGAATAGCCTGAGAGGTCCCCTGCTGCTTCCCCATTGATTTTAAACCCGTTAGTACCATCTAATTCTTCGAGGTTTAGCTCACCTTCCCACTCCTCAGTACCAAATACCACATAACTTCTGCCACTACCACTCTTCCCATTGGGGGAGGCAAAACGTGCTCCTACTACAATATCATCTATGTTATCCCCATTGATATCCCCTGCACTGCTTACAGATTGGCCTGACTCATCACCTGCTGCTTCCCCATTAATTTTAAAGCCGTCAGTACCATCTAATTCTGAAAGCTCTACAACTGGATCAAAGGAACTGGGTATTATTTCTTTTAAAGTTCCTGACTCTGAACTTTTCTTCAATTTTATGAGGACTTTTGAGGGAGAACTGTCCTGGTTTCTGAAGAATTCGTTTTTGAAAACTGAGCTTGCCATAGGTTGATCCTCCTTGGTTGCTTTTTGGTTTCAATTAGGTTCTTTTTTCTTGGCTGCCGCTAGAATCATTATAGCAGATAAAAGTGATTTTTGGGGAAAAAATTTTTTTTTCTCTCAGTCCTCCCTGGACAATAGACCAATGAGCGCTCATTTGTGTTACACCCCACCCCACCGCAGGGAAAGAGGGGAGATGACCGAAAAAATGTAATTATGTAGTTGTATAATATAATTATGTAGGGGCATAACAATGTTATGCCCCTACATTAAAAATTCCTATAGCAGATAAAAGTGATTTTTGGCTAAAAATTTTTTTTTTCTCTCAGTCCTCCCTGGACAATAGACCAATGAGCGCTCATTTGTGTTACCCCCCCTACCCCACCGCAGGGAAAGGGGGGGAGATGACCGAAAAAATGTAATTATGTAGGGGCATAACATAGTTGTCTAGGGGCATAACAATGTTATGCCCCTACATAAAAAATTCCTATAGCAGATAAAAGTGATTTTT